>LICD01000183.1 GCA_001438145.1 OM182 bacterium BACL3 MAG-120619-bin3
CCATACTGGTCATAGCGGGCGCGTTTGTCTTTGTCGGACAACACTTCGAAGGCCTCATTGGCCTCCTTGAAAATGTTTTCCGCATCGGGGTTATCAGGGTTTCGGTCGGGATGATTTTTCATCGCGACGCGGCGATAGGCCTTTTTCAAAGCGGCCGCGTCTGCCCCCCTCTCTACACCCAGCACCTCATAGTAGTCACGTTTTGACATAAAACTCTCAGTTGTTAAGGATTACTTATCCTTTTCTTCGTCCTTAACTTCTTCGAACTCGGCGTCTACGGCGTCGTCTTCTCCGCCAGCGTCGGCTGCATTCTCTGCACCTTCGGCTGCCGCGGCATCGGCATACATCTTCTGCGCTAGCGCAGACGAGGCTTCTGTTAATGCTGTGGTCTTCGCCTCGATCGCGTCTTTATCATCGCCTTTGAGCGCTTCTTCGAGTTCGGCGATTGCCGTATTGATTGCCTCTTTCTCTTCGTCAGTTGCTTTGTCGCCAGCTTCTTCAACAGTCTTCTTAGTCGCATGAATCATGCCGTCGGCTGTATTGCGAACCGTGACCATTTCTTCAAACTTCTTGTCGTCTGCTGAGTTCGCCTCGGCGTCTTTGATCATCTGATCGATCTCTTCGTCCGACAGTCCGCTGGATGCCTTGATCACAATAGACTGCTCTTTACCTGTCGCTTTGTCTTTCGCGGACACGTTAAGAATACCGTTCGCATCGAGGTCGAATGCGACTTCGATCTGGGGCATGCCGCGCGGCGAAGGAGGAATGTCCGACAAGTCGAAACGACCAAGCGACTTATTCTGCGCCGCTTGCTTACGCTCGCCTTGCACCACGTGAATAGTCACGGCAGTTTGATTATCGTCTGCGGTAGAGAAAACCTGCGTCTTCTTGGTTGGGATAGTCGTGTTCTTCTCGATCAGCGTGCTCGCAACACCGCCCATGGTTTCGATACCAAGCGAAAGTGGTGTGACATCGAGAAGCAAAACGTCAGTGACGTCACCAGACAATACTGCCGCCTGAATTGCCGCGCCAACCGCTACCGCTTCGTCTGGGTTCACGTCTCGGCGTGGCTCTTTTCCGAAGAACTCTGTGACGCGTTTCTGCACGAGAGGCATGCGGGTCTGGCCACCAACTAGAATGACATCGTCGATACCACCGATTTGAAGATCGGCATCCGCGAGGGCAAGCTTCAATGGCTCGAGCGTACGCTCGACTAGGTCTTCAACGAGCGCTTCAAATTTCGCCCGTGTTAACTTTTGCACCAAGTGCTTAGGTCCGCTTGCATCGGCGGTAATGTAAGGAAGATTCACCTCAGTAGACTGCGATGAAGAAAGTTCGATCTTCGCCTTCTCTGCCGCCTCTTTTAAGCGCTGCAACGCGAGTGGATCGTTGTGCAAATCCATACCCGACGATTTCTTAAACTCGTCTGCTAGATAATCGATTAGACGCAGATCGAAATCTTCACCGCCAAGGAACGTATCACCATTCGTCGACAATACTTCGAATGTGTGTTCGCCATCGGTTTCTGCAATTTCGATAATCGAGATATCGAACGTACCGCCGCCGAGGTCGTAAACCGCGATAGTAGAATCGCCCGCCTTCTTGTCCATACCGTAGGCAAGCGCCGCCGCAGTTGGCTCGTTGATAATGCGCTTCACGTCGAGACCAGCAATGCGGCCCGCATCTTTAGTCGCCTGACGCTGGGCATCGTTAAAGTAGGCAGGCACCGTGACAACCGCTTCGGTTACCGGCTCGCCCAAGAAGTCTTCGGCGGTCTTTTTCATCTTCTTTAAGGTTTGCGCTGAAATTTGAGGAGGCGACATTTTCTCGCCATTTATCTCAACCCACGCGTCGCCATTGTC
This sequence comes from OM182 bacterium BACL3 MAG-120619-bin3, assembly GCA_001438145.1. Lineage (GTDB taxonomy): Bacteria > Pseudomonadota > Gammaproteobacteria > Pseudomonadales > Pseudohongiellaceae > UBA9145. The sequence continues at coordinate 1,863 of LICD01000183.1, forward strand.
TGCCTTCACGATCTTGTAAGGCACCATTTTGATGTCTTTTTGAACAACATCGTCATTGAACTGACGACCGATCAAGCGCTTGATCGCGAACAGCGTGTTGTTCGGGTTAGTAACGGCTTGGCGCTTAGCAGGTTGCCCAACTAATATCTCGCCATCGCTCGCATACGCGATGATCGAAGGGGTGGTGCGATCGCCTTCGGCGTTCTCGATTACTTTCGCTTCGCCACCGTCCATCACTGCCACGCAGGAGTTAGTAGTGCCGAGGTCAATTCCTATTATCTTACCCATCTTTATTCTCCATTTATCCGGCAGCTTCGCTGGCGGTCTTTAAGTCTGTCTTGGTAGTAAATATTGGCGCAAACGCTGAGATTTCAAGACGCACGGCTCACATCTTTCTGTTCAATCCCTATTTCGACACCATGACCATCGCCGGCCTAATCACCCTGCCATGCAGCGTGTAACCCTTCTGCATCACCGCGATAACCGAATTGGGCTCCGCATCTGGGCTTTCCTGTATCGACATCGCCTGATGGAGCTGCGGGTCGAAAGGCTCGCCAAGCGGGTCAACCGCCTCGATGTTGAAGCGCTTAAAGCAATCCATAAACCCTTTCAATGTGAGTTCGACGCCTTCTTTAATCGCCTGAACCGCCTCATCTTCGCTCGCCTCGGCAGCAGCCGCAGACCGCTCGAGGTTGTCCATTACTGCGAGAAGCTCAGTACTAAACTTCTCCTGTCCAAACTTATGCGCCTTCTCAATATCTTGCTCGGTGCGTCGACGCAGATTCTGCATTTCGGCTTGCACTCGCAAAAGTTCATCTCGCGCCATTCCAGCCGCTGCTTCGGCAGCCTCTAGCTGCTCTTGTAAAAGGCTCATTTCGTCGGCCGGTTGCTCGCCCTCGGGCGCATCTTGTGCGTCGGCAACGCTCGCGTCTTCCGTCGCTAATTCTGGACTCGCTTCATTTTCGACCTGGTCTTGATCGGGGTTCTGATCGCTCATAGCTTCCTCTCGTAATTCCCTTAGTTATTAGCTGCTTGCAGCCTATCTTGCAGCGTATAAAGAGGCGTTCGAGGCCGTCGCTCCTAGCATCGGAGCCCCGACAACGCATTCGATTGCTCGTATATGGGGTCGCCTTCGTCGCTTTCAACTCCCGCGACACCTAAAAGTGCGCGACTTCAATAGCAAGATTTAGTGCATACAGCACTCACCATCACCTATACTTCGTTGTGTTAACTCCATCAATTCGTGATCGCGGAAACTGTTCTATGCTCTTGCAGCTAGCCATCCAAAACTACGCCACCGTCGATAGCCTCGAGATAGAATTTGGCCCAGGAATGTCCGCAATTAGCGGTGAGACCGGCGCAGGCAAATCAATCATGCTAGGCGGCCTGGGGTTAACCCTAGGCGATCGAGCCGACAAGAGCATTGTGCGCAGCGGTGCAAGTAAGGCCGAAATCAGCGCTTTGTTCGACATCGCCGCCATTGAGCCTGCAATAGGCTGGCTGACGACGCACGAACTGACCGATGATAACGAGCCTGATCGCTGCATATTGCGCCGCGTTGTTGGCGAAGACGGCAGGTCGAAGGGCTTTATCAACGGCTCGCCTGCAACGCTCGGCGACATGAAAACCTTCGGCGAAATGCTGATCGACATCCACAGCCAACACGAGCATCAATCTCTCTTGCAGCGCACAACACACCAGCGCCTGTTAGATGAATACTGTGTCGACGCGGCGGCTGCGCAGTCTCTCGCCGCTGCATACAAACTCTGGCTTAAGAACAAACAGTTAATCGAGCAGCTCAGCGAGCGCAGCGAAGACGGCTCGGCGCAGATTCAATTGCTCAGCTATCAGCTAAGCGAGCTAGATGAGCTTGCGTTGGGGGAGGATGAACTCGAGAGCCTCGAGGCTGAGTTCAAACAGCTTAGCAATGCCGATGAAACTATCGCCTCGGCTCAAGCCGCATTAGACTGCTGCGCCGGCGATGGTGAAGGTAACGCGGGCGACCTGCTCGCCAAGGCCAAAGGAATACTCGCGGCCCTGCAGGGCAAGGGCGCCAGGTTAAGCAATGCGGCGACGTTGATTGACTCTGCGTCGATTCAGCTCGACGAAGCGATTGATGACCTGCGCTTTTTTGTCGATGGATTCGAAGCCAATCCGCAGCGCCTCGAACAGGTAAACCAGCGCCTCAGCGACATCTATGCGCTCGCGCGCAAACA
>LICD01000184.1 GCA_001438145.1 OM182 bacterium BACL3 MAG-120619-bin3
AAGTAAAATCCAGCCACCTTAATTTTAGTGTCGACGAGATTTCCGACCGTGTAATGGTGACAGTGACTAACAAAAATACGGGAGAAGTAGTTAGGCAGGTCCCAGCCGATGCGATCCTTAAAGTCGCTCACAATATGGAGGCCCTCAAGGGCGTCATATTCGACGAAATGTTTTAGCACTCTCGCGCCCCCTGATAGCCATGCAATTAGGGGGCGTAGGGAGGCTAATCATATAACCTGCGTTAATATCTATAGCCCCTCCCCTATCTCCCCGGCTGTGGCCTGACAGCAGCCAGCTCACTAAAAATTTTCTGTTACCACATTCGATTCCGCGAATAATGACGAAAGCATTGAATGGCACTATACTAGATCTCCCCTATATTTTTAATGAAGCGACACTGATAATTTATGAGCACCAAGCCCATTATTTTGCTGCCAAACTCTGCTAGGTGTTTCTCCCTAGGTGCGGCAATTATCGCCTTTTTAATCTTTTCGTTTACTGCGCTACCGACCGCCAAAGCTCAATCAAACCGATTTGAAGCAGGCGTCGCGGCGAAAGAGCGAGGTCAGTACCTTACCGCTATCCGCTCCTGGCTCCCCTTAGCTGAAGACGGGATGGCTGATGCACAAGTTAATCTGGGGCATATGTATAACGAGGGCTTCGGTGTAGACCGGGATTTGAGTACCGCATTATACTGGTACGAACGCGCAGCAGAGTCAGGCCTTGGGGAAGCGAAGTATAATCTTGGCTTGCTTTATTTTTACGGCGACGGGGTGCCGAAAGATTTAGTCACTGCTATCACTTTATTCCGCGAGGCTGAGGAACAAAACATCCAAGAAGCGTCATACATGCTCGGTGTGGCAGCTCTTTCTGGTGACGGGGTCCCCATTGACAAAACCGAAGCCAGGGAGCGATTCGAGAGAGCAGCTCTGGCAGGAATACCCGAAGCGCAATTGGCCTACGCATCGGTAGCTCAATCAGGAGAGGGGGGAGAGCCAGTCAGCTCTGGCTTTTTTGGCCTATTTGGATCCAACAAACCCCCGGAGGGCCGCCCTGTTGTCGCCTACGTTTGGGCGCGCCTTGCACAGATCAACGGCCTTACCGCCCCTGAACTCACGCAAGTGTTGGAGGTCGCAGAGATCATGCTCACCACCTCTAAAGAGGAGGCCGAAGGAATTATTACAACCTGTCTCGCCAGCGAGCTATCAAACTGTCCTACAGCAGACTAGTTTGGCGTGAAAACCACCTCAATCCGCCTATTGCGAGCTCTGCCAGCGGCCGTCTCATTACTCGCGACTGGGGCAGTATCGGCGAAAGCTGACATGTAAATATCGCCCGGCCTTAAATACAGTTCATCTAGGAAAAATTCAGTAACCGCAGCAGCTCGCGCAGACGATAAATCCCAGTTGTCGCTATACCTTCCACCAAATGCCAATGGCGAGCTATCAGTATGCCCCTCAATACGTGTTATACCCGCAAGGGGAAGGAGTGTATCGCCTATCTGGTTAAGTAACTCAACAAAGTTAGGCCTAAACAATGCAGAGCCGCTCGAGAAACTCTCATCGCCTGCTATAGTGATTACGACTGTCTCCTCTTCTCTCCTAACCTCAATCAAACCGGCCCTCGTTTCATCAGCGAGCGAGATCAGTACCTCCCTATAAGCCTCAGCTACCGTATCGACTTCCTGTCTCGCAACCGTTGCAGTGGTTACGGCCTGAGTACCATCGAGCACTTCTATTACACCACTGGTTTGTGACTGAGCTACCGCCACTTGCAGAAAGACTTCAAGCAAGTCGCGATCCAGTCGACCCTGGTTCATGGCTCCGTCTTCAGAGTCGCCTTCACCAGCGCCAATGTCAATCAGCTCAACCACTACTCGATTATTCTCAATCCTGGTCTCTACTTTTCCTTCCGCGATCTCCTTCGACAGACGCTGCTCAAGAATCTCAAGCGCGTTTGTCGCCTCTGTCGATCGCTCCTGCGCTACGTCAGGCTCTGACTCTGGCTGAGGTTCATCTGTGCGCTCTTCTTGAATTATATCAAATACTTGCGGATCTACCTGGGCTGATCGGAATTGTTCCATGATCACATTTTCAGCTGTAGCCTCCTGAAAAAGAGGAACCTCCCTCTGGACACCAAACGTGGACGCCATAGATTCTTCTAAAATACGGTATTTTTCAGGAGTGACAATCGCGATCGATATAAGTATGACGAAGAAGGCCATCAACAAAATAGCCATATCTGAGAAGGTGCCCAGGTAAAGAGGCGCAACCTGGGGGCACGGCGGGCACTCTTCTATCGGTTCATCTGGCGTAGGTATCTTGTTCTTAGCCATGTCTGTTCATTGCTCCACAATAAAATCGGAGAGCTTGATCTCGATGCGACGATTTAGTGCCCGGCCTTCCGCGGTTTCATTAGTCGCCACAGGAACGGTGTCGGCAAAACCCACTATGGAAAAACGCGCGTTCTCAAGGGTCGGCCGCTGAAGGAGTTCGGTAGTGACATTACTCGCTCTTGCGGCAGAGAGATCCCAATTCGACCGAAATTCGTCGCTGAACGCGATAGGCTGGTTGTCCGAGTGCCCTTCGACTCGCACCCTCCTAGCAACCGCTTCGATAGAACGCGCAACATCAGCCAACAGCAACTGAAATTGAGAAGTCAGATTTGCTCCGCCTGACTGGAAAGAATCTTGGGATGCGATGCGAATGATGATCTCATCATCGATTCGCTCAACCACAAGCCTCCCATTTTGCTCCTGACTCTGCAGGCTGCTGCGAACTTGCTCAAAACGCTCCTCTGCGATTCGCTCTCGTTCCTCGCTTTCGTCTGCTGCACTATTTGAGACTGCAAATACATTCACTTCGCGTATGAGCTCAGACTGAACCTGAGCAACAGTCTCTGATACCTGAATAATAATCTGAGGTACAACACCCGCTCGACGTTCTAAGGCCCCCTGATTGGTTCCTGCAGCAGAGGCAGCTGTATTCACTTCAACGATCAGAGAATCATCTTCTATTTTTACTTCGACTTCACCCCGCTCAATCTCGTTTGCAAGAACCGCTTGAAGAATCTCAAATTCACGTTCGACGTCATACTTGTCGTCAAATTGCTCCGTGTTTCGAAGCAAAATAACACCATCAGACTCTTCGGCCTTTTGTCTCATGGCATCAGACAGGTCTGACTGAGAGTCGGCAGGCGAAAAGGTATCAACTATAAGGGAGCGCGCCGAGGGCGGCTTGATATTTAAATTGATGGTTTCAACACCAAACGCTAACCGCATTGAACCGCTAAGCTTTTGAAAACTTTGGATATCAAATTGAACCATAGACAGGAGCAATACGAAGAAGGCCATTAGAAGAATGGCCATATCAGAAAACGTTGCCATCCAGACTGGAACGCCCATTGGGCACGCGTCGCACTCTAAGGGCGGGGGCCCCGTGTCTAATTCAATTACAGGAGGAATTGCCTCGGCGCCCGAGCCTACTACGTCGAACTCTTGAGCTGGGGCTGTATTCATTATCTAGCCTCTACTAAACCGGAGCCGCACTAGGCGGTGACGGTATTTCGTGCGCGCGGCGCGACATAGGCATTCAGCTGATCTTCAAGGACTCTGGGATTTCCGCCAGCCTGAATGAACTGTACCCCCTGGATAATGATTTCGCGGTTAAGGCTCTCAAGATCAGATTGCACACCCAGCTTGTTCGCAATAGGTAAAAAGACAGCATTAGCTAAAAATGCGCCGTAGAGTGTTGTAAGCACGGCTACTGACATATTTGTACCGAGCGTCGCCACATCTGCCATATTTGCCAGCAAAGCCACAAGCCCGACAAGAGTACCGACCATCCCCATGGCGGGAGCAACCTCACCCATATATGCGATGACCGAAATACCGTGCTTGTGTCTCAATTTCATAGCCACCAACTCGGAGGAAAGAGTTTGCTTTACAACGTGAGGCTGCGCGCCGTCGACCAGCATGCGTATTGCCGTCGCCATAAACGGGTTAGATATTTCTTGAGATTCAAGCGCGATGATGCCGTCCTTACGCGCGATAGTGGCTAAATCTACAATTTT
>LICD01000185.1 GCA_001438145.1 OM182 bacterium BACL3 MAG-120619-bin3
CTCGATGTAGCGTCGATGTGTGCAAGTTCGACCAAAGTCTTTGTTATGGAAGTTATGGGTCGCCACGCAGGTTGGATCGCCGGTGCCGCGGGTCTTGCTGCTGAGCAGGAAGGCGATGCGCCGCATATTATTTTATTTCCTGAGATTGCCTTTAACCGTGAGAAATTTCTCAAAAAAGTGAAGAGCTGCGTAAAGAAATTTGGCTATTGCGCGGTGGTTGTCTCCGAGGGCGTGCAGAACGCCGATGGCAGCTTCCTCGCCGAGGCCGGTGGCAAAGACGCCTTCGGTCATGCACAGCTCGGCGGAGTCGCCCCATTTATTGCCGACATGATCAAGGCAGAGCTAGGGTATAAATACCATTGGGCGGTGGCCGACTACCTGCAGCGTTCGGCGCGGCACATTGCGTCTGCGACAGACGTAGAACAGGCTTACGCAGTAGGCGCAGCAGCAGTAGAGTTCGCACTCGCGGGAAAAACAGCGGTTATGCCGGCGATCATTCGCGGCAAAGGCAAAAAATACAGCTGGAGTATTGGTGAGGCAAAGCTATCGGATGTCGCCAATGTCGAGAAGATGATGCCGCGCAATTATATAAGCCGCGATGGCTTTCACATTACCGACGCGGCGCGAGATTATTTGGCCCCGCTTATCCAAGGTGAAGATTACCCTGAGTACAAAAATGGCCTGCCGCAGTACGCGCGGCTAAAAAAAGTACTCGAGAAGAAAAAGCTCAAGACCTGGCGCAGCTAAGGCGCCAGTCGCTCGATAATCCAAGTCAGACCATCGCGCGTGTAGCGAAATCGGTTATGGAGGCGGTTCGCGCCGCCTTGCCAGAACTCGATTTGTGACGCGCGCACGCGATATCCACCCCATGTCGAAGGACAGGGCACCTCGGCACCCTCGGTGCTTTTATCGAGCGCAGCGAATGCCGCTTCGAGTGCCTCACGCGACTCAACCACCTCGCTTTGCGGAGACACCGCTGCTGCTAACTGGCTGCCGCGGGGACGGCTGTGAAAATAACGCTGCGAGTCTTCGACGCTGAGCCGCTCAGCGACACCACTCACCCGCACCTGCCGCTCGACACTGTGCCAAGGAAAATGCAGGCTGATGTTCGGGTTGAGATCTAGGTCGCGACCCTTGTGGCTGGCATAACTCGTGTAGAAAACGAAGCCCTCAGCATCGAAATGCTTGAGCAAGACGATGCGCTGGCTGGGCACTCCGTGCGCGTCCACCGTTGCAATGGTCATAGCTGGCGGGTCTACCACCTCCATCTCGAACGCCTGCTTCATCCATTTAGCAAATTGATCGTGGGGGTCGTCGCCAAGGTCAGCGCTGCGCAGTTCACCCAGTAAATATTCGCGCCTGAGGTCGTGTAAATCCATACTCGCTTAGTGTCCTGTCTATTACATTATAAAACGGCCGTATTCCCACACTTGATTACGCCGCGTGCCGGTTGCGTAAAAGAACGTGCCGGGTCCGTGTTTTTTACTGGCGAAGAATTTACCTTCGTATCGTTGCCCGTTAGGCCAACGGTAGGTGCCTTCGCCCTGATAATGGTCGTTAACGAAATTACCTGTGTAATTTTCCGTATTTTGACTGAGCCAATACTCGGAGTGTTCGTTCTCCTCCCAGCGCGGCAGTCCAAAGAAGTAAGAGCCGTGGCCGTTGCGTTTGTCACCGCTCCACTGGCCTATATAAAGTTTGCCGTCCCCGTTCCAGTAGGTGCCGCGACCGCTTCGAATACCTTCGTCCCAGTCGCCTACATAAATAGATTTCTCAAGAAAAGAGACAGGTATTTCTAACCGGCCTTTACCATGGAATTTACCGTTAAGAAATTCACCGCGGTACATGCCCTTACCGAAATCGGTTTTAAGCTCGAGTGTGCCCTTGCCGTTTTCGCAGTCGCCACGCACGCATTCGCTCGAGTTTACAGAGTCCAGCGGCAGCGCTTGGGCTACCGCCATTGTCATTAACGCCGCGGCGAAGACGCTGGCGCGTAACACTATTTGGAATGATAGGGTGGTCGAACCACTGTGCATCTTGCCTACGGATTGCCAGTACGCCTTGTGCATTGTTGATCCTCCGTTAGTTAAGGCGCCTAAGCACATTCAGTGGACTGATATTAACCACGCCGCGCGTCGAATTGACGCCGAGACCGCCGATAATAATCATACCGGCGAGCGGACCGGCGAGCCAAACCCAGTAGTGTAGAGCAAATTCCTGCTCAAACACCTGCTCTTGCAAATAATACAGACTCGCCTCGGCGCCCAGTGTCGCGACGAATCCTGCCATTAGGCCAATACTGGCAAACTCGATGAGCAGGCTTGTCATGATGAGCCGCTTGCCCGCGCCGAGCGTGCGTAAAATAGCGTTCTCGTAAAAACGCTCATCGAGTGTCGCATTGACACAGGCGAGCAGCACAAGCGCGCCGCACACAAGTACCAGCACCGAGATCAGCTCGATCGCCGAGGTCACCTGCGCGATGATGTTCTGAATTTGCTCTATTAGCGCATCGATTTCGATGACAACAATAGTGGGGAAGCGCTGCACTAATTCGTTAAGCAAAATTTTCTGCTCGCGCTCCATGAGGGCGGTCGACAAAAAAGTCGCGCCAAGATGGTCGATCGTACCGGGCGAGAAAATAATAAAGAAATTAGGCTGCATATTATCCCAACGCACGCTGCGGAAACTGCTCACCTCGGCGCTCACCGTCTGCGCATTAATCTCGAATTCGATCACATCGCCCAACTCGATATCGAGCCAGTCGGCATAGTCTTGTTCGATAGACACGAAACCAGGCTCGACAGTAGCCTCCCACCACTCGCCGCCGGTCACGCGGTTATCCGCGGGCAACTCGGCGGCCCAAGTGACCTGTCGCCGACTGAGGCGACCGCGAACCTCGCCTTCCTCTGCTTCGTCGCCTGCCTCACTTTCACTGGCCTCTTTGCCAGAGCTAGCACCAGCAGCATTCGTCTCGCCCTGCCCGTAGCCCACCGAAAGCCCTACTCGTGCAGCGCCCTTCGCGGACTCTTCCTCTGCATCGTCGCCTCCGCCACCGGCAAGCGTGCCACGTTCGGCATCGGAGTTAAGGTCTTCCTGTGGGTCGGGCGTTGCTCCATTAACCTTGGTGACGCGCGCGCTTATAAGCGGGTAGAACGCATTGCCTTGCACCCCATTTTCTTCGAAGAATTCTTCAATGCCGGCAATCTGCGGCTGTGAAATATTCATCATAAAATGATTTGGCGTATTCTCAGGGAGCTGAGCCTGCCAGTCGGCGATGAGGTCGGTGCGCAGCAATCCAAGAATAAGCAGCGACATGATGGTCACCGAAAACACCATCACCTGAAGGACGTTCTGCTTGCGTCTGCGGCGTGCGGCGCTCATCGCAAGCTTCCACGCGCTGCCTGCTCGCATGCCCACCGCACTGCTCGAACTCAGCAGCAGAAAAGACAGACCCGAGAGGAGAATCGCAATGCTTGCAACAGCGACAACCAGCACCGAGGTGAGTACCGCGTCTTGGCTATACCAATACACCAGACCGATTGTGCCACCAATGCCGAAAACATAGGGCACATTGGCTCCCACTTTTTGTTGGCTAATATCTTTTCGTAGCACCCGCAGCGGCGGGGTTTCGCGCAGTGCAAGCAGCGGCGGCAGCGCGAACGACAAGAGGCATATTACCGCGGTCATCGCACCCACAACGAAAGGCTCGAAACCGGCTGCAGGAAGCTCGACAGTAATAACTGTCTGCAGCGCTCGCAGAATAATATGGTGAACACCCCACCCTAAAACGCTGCCGACAACCACAGCAACAATGGCGAGTAACGCCTGAATCCATAAATAGATGAATCCGATCTGTGGCGAGGTACAGCCGAAGGTCTTGAGGATCGCTACATAATCGTAGTGGCGTTCGGAATAGCGTTTAGCAGTGAGTGCGATGGCAACGCCGGCGAGCAGCACCGCAAAAAGCGAGCCCAACAGCAGAAACGACTCGGCGCGGCTTAATGCCTCGCTGACCTCTTCGCTTTCGTCACGCACATCGCGTAGGCGGTATTCGCCTTCGTATTCGGC
>LICD01000186.1 GCA_001438145.1 OM182 bacterium BACL3 MAG-120619-bin3
AACGAAGGGTAAAGATCGAATACCTGGGCGATGCCTAGCCCGACCGCCAGAATCATGAGCGGAAAGCCGATGATGATGCCGAAGTAATGAGGCAAGCTGCGCCGCGTTCCGTAGTTTAACCCCGACGCCATGAGCATCGAATTATTGGGGCCGGGGGTAATGCAGCTTGTCACCGCAAAGGCGATAAGTGAGGCGTATTCCATAGCGGTTTAAAACACTTCGTCGGCTAACAAGGCTTCTCTCGCTACTTCGCGTCGCAGTCCAAATCGCAGAGCACAAGAACAAAGGCACGAGTATAAAGCGCGCGCGGCAGGCTCGCTAGGAGAAAAGCCGCGTGGACATCGACATGTGCAGTTTGCTTCTAATGAGGGTAACATCTCGCCCGCGACAAAAACCCTTGGTCTCGCTGCCGCTTAGAGTGAGTGGAGCAGGGATTGCGAGCAACGTGGTTAACCCCTGCTATGATCGAAAAATATTCTGTAATTGCCCTCTATTTTACTGTCCTCTTGGTTTTGGGTTTGTTTGCTGCGCGTGGTGTGCGCGACATGAAGGGCTTTGTCATTGGCGGCAAGTCGCTTAGCTTCTGGGTCGCTGCTTTTTCCGCACAGGCGACAGGGGAGTCGGCGTGGCTGCTGTTAGGCGTCACTGGTATGGGTGCGATGCTAGGGTTTAGCGCCTACTGGATTGTTGTCGGCGAGGTGGTTGGCGTGTTCTTCGCCTGGTTTGTCATGGGCAAGCGCTTCAAGCGCCTTACCGATCTCTATTCCTCGATCACCATGACCGATTTTTTGGTGAGTCGATTTCAGAGCAAAACTTCTATTCTTAGACTGCTTTCGGCGATCTCGTTAATTGTCTTTGTGCTGATTTATATTTCGGCGCAGATCGATGCCACCGGCTCTGCGTTCGAGGCTTTTCTTGGTTGGAACTACCACCAAGGCGCGCTCGTGGGATTTGGGATAGTAGTACTTTACTGTGTGGCGGGAGGCTTTTTAGCCGCAGCGTGGACTGACATGTTTCAGGGCGCTGTCATGCTCGGTTGCCTTGTGGTGCTGCCCATAGTCGCGTGGTTGGCGATTGGCAACTCTGCCGAAATAATTTCAGGCCTTAGTGCTATCGATCCTGCGTTGGTGAGCGTTTGGGGCGGTGAGTTCAACCTGATCAATGTCTCGGTTGTACTTGGTATGATGCTGATTGGGCTTGGCTTCGTCGGCTCGCCGCAGGTGTTTGCGCGCCTGCTTGCCGTGCGCTCGGAGACAGAGATAGACAGGGGCAAATGGGTCGCGCTGCTTTTTACCTTTCTCGTTGACGCCGCCGCAGTGAGCATTGGTGTGTTAGGCCGTTATCTGTTTACCGAACAAGGCGTTGATCCTGAATCGGTATTAGGTAACGGTGCACAGAACGTGATGTCTGAGCTCGTGCACGTTAGTTTTCCGCCTTGGATTGTTGGCCTCTACGTGGCAGCGGTTTTGTCTGCGATTATGTCGACAGTCTCGTCTCTCTTGGTCATGGCAGCGGGCGCTGTCACCCATGACCTGTATGCGAAGTTGGTTAATCCTTCGATAAGCGACTCGCTCGCGGCGAGGCTGTGCCGCTACTCAACCCTGGCTATTGCTATTGGTGCGATGGCGCTCGCTACCCTCGTGTCTGTTATTGCCCCTGAACGCACGATCTTTTGGTTTGCCATCTTTGGATGGTCGGGCATCGCCGCCACTTTCTGCCCTATGGTGATTCTTGCTTTGTTCTGGCCCCGATTCACAGAGAAGGCGGCGATTGCATCGATGGCCGCAGGATTTTCGGTCACGATGATAAGCAAGTTTCTACTGCAAGAATTGCCGGGTATTGGCCCCGTGTTCGTTGCGCTCGAGACGATGCCGCCTTCTTTCCTCGCAGCCTTGATTGTTGGTTATTTGGTATCGATAATCTCACCCGAGCCCGCCAATGCTGAGCGTTTTAGGCGCGATCTCAAGATCTGTAATCAGAAAAGAGACCAATGATGAACCGTAGACTAATTTTACTGGCGCTAGGCTTATTAGTGGCGTCTTGCGTGAGTTATCCGAGCGGCGAGAAACCAACGAACTCGCTGTACTGCGATAACTTTATGGTCTACGAGATGTGTGTGACCGATCTTAATGGTGACGGTGAAATCGAATTCGTCTATTTCGAAGGCTCACAGCAGGCTTTTATGTACAGGCCGGGCGCGCTTAGACGCTTGCCCAAGTCGCTGTCTATGCATCCCTGTGCTACCGAGATGGATGAAGAAATGGTGAAGACTACTTCGCGAATGTTCTACATCGATGAGTCGACGACCCTGCTCGAGAAGACCGATATTCGCGGCACGCTGCTGCTTAAGTACATGACAGCGCTGCCCGAGATTACTGCCTGTAATCTGCGCCGCGAAGCGGCGAGCGACGCAGGTTCATGACTTGCTTATTTTTTGTGATAGTCTCTATTGCGTCTTAGATTAGATGCCCTTTGTACTCGCCCGCAGAGGGAGTTTAAGGAGGTGTTGAAGAGAGTAGTATCGCAAATCTTACTGTCATAAAGAGTCGAATCATGAAAAGAACTTCCCTTGCCATCCGTAATAAAGTGCTTGTCGTTAGCGTTTTACTGGGCGCGGCTTTTAGTGCCGTTAGTGCAGCAGCCAATGCGCAAACATTAAACAACGAACAAATATTCGAGCCTGTGCCTCGGTTAGTCCAGTCCCAACCAACCCTCTTTCCAGCCCCAAGCGACGCGATAGTGCTTTTCGGCGGCGGTGAAAAAGATCTGGAGCAGTGGCAGGAAGTAGGTTCGGGTGATCCGGCAAGCTGGCTTTTGCTCAACGATTCGATGACCGTAAACCGGGCTATGGGTGCGTCAACTAGCATCGAAACGAAACGCACCTTTCGCGATATTCAATTGCACATAGAGTGGAGCACTAATCCCGTCATCGACGGCGATAAGCAACTTAGGGGAAACAGCGGGATTTTTTTGCATTCTCAGTTCGAATTGCAGGTGCTCGACAGCTGGCAGAACCCGACTTACGTTAACGGGCAAGCTGGCTCGATTTATTTGCAATACCCGCCGCTCGTGAATGCCTCGCGGCCAGCGGGCGAATGGCAAAGCTACGACATTACTTTTGAGGCGCCTCGCTTTAATGCTGCGGGTGAACTTGAAACGCCTGCATTCATCTCCGTTCTGCATAATGGTGTTGTGGTGCAAAATCGCAGCGAAATACTCGGTGCGACCTATACTTCGCAACCAAGTTATGACGTAACCTGCACACCTTATGCGCAGACTGTGGCTGTTGATTGCAGTGGCGCGATGCCACTAATTCTCCAGGATCACGGGCAGGTTGTCTCTTATCGAAATATATGGGTGCGGGAGCTCTAAGCGAACAAGCTCTAGCGAAAAAACTGAATAGACAGGGGCGTTACCATGCAAATCAAGCGAATAAAATTACTGCTGACGGCATCGATTCTTAGCGCTGCCGCGACGCTTTCGATGGCGCAGGAAGAGAGCGAGTGGATTCCCTTGTTCAATGGGAAAGACTTATCTAATTGGACCATTAAATTCACGGGCTTCGAATTAGGCGAAAACTACCGCAATACCTTTAGGGTCGAAGACGGTCTACTGCGAGTCGTGTATGACGAATGGCCCACCTTTGATGGCGAATTCGGACATCTGTTTACGCAGGAATCTTATTCTCATTATCGACTTCGACTCGAATATCGCTTTGTAGGCGAACAGGTTACCGATGGCCCAGCGTGGGCCTATCGGAACAACGGCATGATGCTTCACAGTCAATCTGCCGAGAGCATGCTTTTGGCTCAAGATTTTCCTGCGTCGATCGAAGCGCAAATGCTCGGTGGCAACGGCAGCGATGCGCGCCCGAACGGCAATGTCTGTACCCCGGGAACACATATCGAGATTGCGGGCGAACTCATTAAACGCCATTGCACCAACTCCGAGTCGGCTACGTTTCACGGCGATCAGTGGGTGACAATGGAGATCGAAGTGAGAGGCGCGGAGAGCGTTAGACATTCCCTCAATGGCGAAGAAGTTTTCGTCTATGGAGGGATTCA
>LICD01000187.1 GCA_001438145.1 OM182 bacterium BACL3 MAG-120619-bin3
GGCACCGCGAGTCGCGTACAGGGCGTTAAATTCCCTGTGCTTATTGAAGAGACTCGTCGCCGTCATGCGCTCGGTTATCCTAAGCGCGAAAGCCAGCGCATTCCTGCACTCAATAACCCCGGCGACTTCCACTGGCGTTCGGGCGGCGATGCGCACATGTGGAACCCTGATTCCATATTTAACTTACAAGTGGCCGCCAGAAACAATAATGTGCAGGCTTACGCCGCGTTCGCCAAACACACAAACGAAGACAGCACACGGCGCTGTACTTTTAGGGGTCTACTCAAGTTCAACACCACTGTCGACTCGGCAATACCAATCGACGAAGTTGAGCCGGCTAGCGAAATTGTTAAGCGCTTCGCAACGGGAGCGATGAGCCTCGGGTCTATCTCGCGAGAGAGCCACGAGTCCTTAGCTGTTGCGATGAACCGCATTGGCGCGAAATCGAACACAGGCGAAGGCGGCGAAGACCCTTATCGTTTTGCGCCAATGGAAAACGGCGACTCCATGCGCTCTGCAATCAAGCAGGTTGCCTCGGGCCGTTTCGGCGTCACCGCGTGGTATCTCACTAACGCCGACGAGCTGCAGATCAAAATCGCTCAGGGCGCAAAACCTGGCGAAGGCGGCGAGCTTCCGGGCGGCAAAGTAGATGATTACATCGCGAGCATCCGTCACTCGACGCCGGGCGTTGGTCTCATTAGCCCGCCGCCGCATCACGACATTTATTCGATCGAAGACATTGCACAGTTAATTCACGATCTGAAAAATGCAAACCGCGCCGCGCGCATTAGCGTTAAGTTGGTTGCAGAAATCGGCGTTGGCACTATTGCCGCGGGCGTGACCAAAGCGAAAACAGATCACCTCGTTATTTCAGGTCACGACGGCGGCACCGGCGCGTCTCCGCTCACGTCGATTAAGCACGCGGGCCTGCCGTGGGAACTTGGCCTGGCCGAGACACATCAAACGCTAGTAATGAACAACCTGCGTTCTCGAGTGACGCTGCAAACCGATGGTCAGCTAAAGACCGGCCGTGATATCGCGATCGCCGCGCTACTCGGCGCCGAAGAATTTGGCTTTGCCACAGCTCCGCTGATCACGCTCGGCTGCATTATGATGCGAAAATGTCACCTCAACACTTGCCCGGTTGGTATTGCGACGCAGGATCCTGAGCTGCGTAAAAAGTTTAAGGGCAAGCCCGAGCACGTCACCAACTATTTGTTTATGGTAGCCGAAGAGATGCGCGAAATAATGGCGAGCCTCGGCATTCGTAATGTCAACGAGATGGTCGGCCGTGTCGACATGCTAGACATGAATCACGCGATCGATCATTGGAAAGCGAGTGGCATCGACCTCACCTCGATTCTTACGCCGGCGAAAGTGGTATTCGAGAACACTGGCTTCTATAAGACAATAGAGCAAGATCACGGCCTCGATAAGGCGCTCGACAACGAGTTGATTAAACTTGCGCGAGACGGCATCGAGAACGGCAATGTCGTCCATATCGAACACGACGTGGTGAACATAAACCGCGTGGTGGGCACGATGCTCTCGAACGAGGTTGCCAAACGTTGGAAAGCCGAGATGCTGCCCGACGACACGATTAACATTAAACTCAACGGCTCGGCGGGACAAAGCCTCGGGGCATGGCTCGCGAAGGGTGTCACGCTCACGGTCGAGGGCGACGCGAATGACTTCGTCGGCAAAGGTTTGTCTGGCGGCAAGATCGTTCTCTATCCGCCAAAGCAGAGCACGTTTAAGGCTGAAGACAACATCATCGCCGGTAACGTAAACCTCTATGGCGCAACCGGCGGCGAAGCCTATATTCGCGGCATCGTAGCCGAGCGTTTCGCGGTAAGAAATAGTGGCGCAAGCGCTGTCGTCGAAGGTATTGGCGATCATGGCTGCGAATACATGACAGGCGGACGCGTCGTTATTCTTGGTAGCACGGGACGCAACTTTGGCGCCGGTATGAGCGGCGGCATTGCTTATGTATGGGACCCCAAAGGCGAATTCCCTAAGCAGTGCAATAGTGAAACTTTCGAACTCGAAGGCGTCGCCGATTCAGCGGACAGAGACGAGCTTCACGCCCTTGTGAAGAAACACTATCTCTACACAGATTCGGCAGTGGCTAAACGCTTAATGGACGACTGGGACTTAGCCCTAAGCCAATTCGTTAAGGTGATGCCAACCGACTATAAGCGTGTGTTGGCAGAGCGCGCAGCAACAGCCGCGTAAAGTTTAGTGCTCGCGCAAAAAATTTAGAAACAGATAAGTTTGAGGTGCAGGCGTTTGGTTAATCGACCTGCCAGCGAAGGAAAGATCATGGGAAAGCCAACCGGATTTAAAGAGTTTACGCGTCAGACTGTGCCCTATCGCAATGCGATGGACCGGTTAATCGACTACAAAGAAATCTACACTGCGCCCGAAGACGAAGCGCTAAAAACACAGGGCGCGCGCTGCATGGACTGCGGCGTGCCTTTCTGTCAGTCCGAAAACGGCTGCCCTGTTTACAATTTGATTCCCGAGTGGAACGACCTCGTTTATCACGGCCGATGGGAAGAGGCGCTCGAGCGCCTGCACAAGACCAATAACTTCCCGGAATTTACCGGCCGCGTGTGTCCTGCTCCCTGCGAAGGTTCTTGCGTGCTTGGCTCGACTGAGCCACCGGTCACTATCAAAAATATCGAAAACGCCATCATCGACAAAGGCTTCGAAAATGGCTGGGTTGTTGCTAAGCCGCCATTGTCGCGCAGTGGTAAAACTGTTGCTGTTGTAGGCTCTGGCCCTGCGGGTCTCGCCGCTGCGGCGCAGCTCAATCAGGCAGGCCATAGCGTCACAGTTTATGAGCGCGACGATCGCGTTGGTGGCTTGTTGATGTACGGCATTCCTAATATGAAGCTCGAGAAAGACGTGGTCGATCGCCGAGTAAATATTCTGCGCGAAGAAGGCATCGAGTTTGTAACAGGCGCCGACATCGGTGGCGCGGGTGATAACGGTATCGGCATAGACAAACTGGTTGCCGACAACGACGCCGTACTTCTTGCCACAGGCGCAACTACGCCTCGCGACCTACCGATTCCAAATCGCGAAGGCGCAGGAATCCATTTTGCGATGGAGTTTTTGAAGAAGAACACATCGAGCCTGCTCGACTCTAAACTCGAGAACGGCAACTACATTACTGCCAAAGGTAAAAAAGTTATCGTTATTGGCGGCGGCGACACAGGGACCGACTGCATAGGGACGTCGCTACGTCACGGCTGCGAATCGCTAGTGAACTTCGAGATTATGCCAAAGCCGCCGGTCGAGCGAGCCGACGATAATCCGTGGCCGCTCTGGCCTAAAATTTACCGCGTCGACTACGGCCACGAAGAAGCCGCGAAAAAATTCGGCGAAGACCCGCGGGTCTATTCCGTTTCGGGTAAAGAATTTGTGCGCGACGAAGACGGCACCTTACTCGGTATTAATACAGTAAATGTGGACAGCAACTTCAAAGAGATTCCGGGTAGCGTACGCTTCTGGGAAGCCGATCTTATTCTTCTCTCGATGGGCTTCCTCGGGCCAGAGCATTACGTCAGCGAAGCGCTCGGGCTTGAGCTAGACGGTCGCTCGAACTACAAAGCCGAGTATGAAGAGTTCGCGACTTCGAGCCCTAAAGTCTTCGCGGCTGGCGACTGCCGCCGTGGCCAATCGCTCGTCGTACGCGCGATCGATGAGGGACGCAAAGTGGCTGCAAAGATCGACGACTACCTCGCGGTCTAGGCTTTCTAATAGCATCGCGGATAAAAAAAGGGGCCTAGTCCCCTTTTTTTTGGCGTTCGCTTTAGGCTATGGTGTTAACAAATCGCGTCTCGTTACAGCTTTGTTAACAGGGGCAATTACTGGGGAAAAACATACAGCGTTTGCCGATCACCATTAGGGTAATAGCTATAATAGTCGTCTTCGTCATCGCCATTTAGATCGCCCGCATTGATAAACACGATCGGGCGTCCCTCTTTTGCGAAAACCGCATTCGGGATTACCGCATAGTCTGCGAGTACCCTGAACTCATATCCAGCGG
>LICD01000188.1 GCA_001438145.1 OM182 bacterium BACL3 MAG-120619-bin3
GAGATGCCCAATACGCGAGGAATGTCGCAGTTTAGCGACGGCGGGCTTATCGCAAGCAAGCCGTATGCGGCCAGCGGTAATTACGTAAGCAAAATGAGTGACTACTGCAGCAGTTGCCATTACGACGTTAAACGCAAAACTGGCCGCGGCGCTTGCCCTTTGAATAGCCTCTACTGGCGTTTCATGATCAAACATCGCGACAGACTTGCGAAGAACCCCCGCATTGCCATGTTATTCAAAGGATGGGACAAACAGGGCGACGCAGAGAAAAAAGCCGTTTTGGATTATGCCGAAGGGCTTCTCGCTAACCTCGACACTCTCTAACGAAAGCAATGTCGATGACGCGAGTACAAGCAGGTGATTGCTGCCTGAAAATGGGCGCGGCGGGAGGATTGCGCGAGTAGCGAGGATTGCGCGAGTAGCGCGGATTGAGAGGATTGAGAGGATTGAGAGACTGGGAAACTAGTTCACCAGTCCCTCACAACCAATCATTATGCGGCGCTTGCGGCGAGCTGATCGATTTGGCTTAACAAGGTGTTCACGTCACTGCATTCGAATGGGTCAGTTTCGCAATTATCGACTCTGCCCGCTTCGGCGTTCAGCAAGGTAATCACACCGTTGTCGACTAGCATCGAGTAGCGCCACGAGCGCTCACCAAAGCCGAGATTTTCTTTCTTCACGAGCATGCCCATTTTGCGCGAGAATTCACCATTGCCATCGGGAAGCATCTGAACTTTTTGCACCTGAAGCTGCTTCGCCCATTGAAACATTGAGAAAGCATCATTCACGCTAATGCAATAAACCTCGTCAACGCCCTTCGCGCGAAGCTCATCATACTTGCTTTCGAAACCCGGTAAATGCGTGCTGCTGCATGTGGGTGTGAACGCGCCTGGAAGCGAGAATATCGCCACGCGGCGACCGTCAAAAATCTCTTCGGTTGTCACATCCTTCCAGACAAATGGATTGTCTCCGCCGACTGATTCGTCGCGTACGCGCGTCTTAAAGACAACCTGTGGCACTTTGTCGTTCACTGCTAGTGCCGGGGTGTTAGCCTGCTCGTTCATGTCTGGTCTCCTGCGCTCGTGCGCCAATTAATTCATTAGACCGCTACAGGAGAGAACCCCCTATCTAGCGCCGGAAGCAGTGTAGGCGCAAACGAGTAATCGGCAAAACAAAATAAAAAGATAAGGGTAATCGCAATTATCGATTAGATGATAGTCAGCAAATCCAGCTACTTAACGGTAACCGGCTGCCATGTTTTGTGCCTAGACATCACCGATTCGACACTGTGTTTGCACACGCCGGCCTGATTAATCAATTTGCTTTCACACACGTCGCAGCGCACACACTCCTTAAAATCAATCTTTTGCATCCGTATCGCACCGGTAGGGCAGGCACTCTCGCAGACCTTACATACCTCACACTGCGGCACACGCTTAATCTTCCAAAAGGCAGCAACGCTAATCACGCCGAGCGACGCACCAAGTGGGCACGCGTAGCGGCAGTAAAAGCGCGGAACGAAAACACTGCCAAGTACAAAAAGAGACAGTATCGCCCATAGAAGGACCGATTGGCTCTGGTAGAAAAGCGTACCGAATGGCTCGAAGTACTGAAATACAGTGAGCTCAGAGTAGCTGACCGCCGTGACCATTAATCCGGCGAGAATGACGTATTTAAGCCAAAGTGCTCGGTCATGAAGCCACTGCGGCAGAGTGCGGCGCCAACGCTTAGGCACGATCCGTTCGAGGATGTCTTGCAAGGCACCAAACGGACACAGTGACGAGCAAAAGACTCGCCCCCAAAACACTGTCGTCACTAGTGTGAAAACGACAAGGATAAGCAGCGGCAAATCATTTAAAAACAGCCCGGGGCCCTGTTTGATGAAATTTGTTAGATGGGACACCGAGAGAAAAGTGCCGTTAACAAAGCCAAGATACACAAACGTAAACAGCAACGCTGCCCAACGCAGCCGCGCATTCTTTAGCACAAACGCGGTCGTCGCGACACAGAGAAGAAGGACAAGCAATGCGGTCTCGCTCCACGGCGCACTATTGAGCAATGCCTGCAGGCTAGTCTCGACGGGCAAATCGGCATACTCGTCTTTCGTATCAGGCAGAAATTCGGCCGGGACCTGCCGCCCCTGCGCCAACGCGAGCGCTATCGGCGGCACCTGATAGACGACCTGCTCGAGCTGATCGATGCTGTCGACTTCTATGCCAGTGTTGTAAAAAAGCGTAAAAGGCTGAGCGATGTCTACCTCGGGAGGCAACACGATTGCTCCGGCGAACCGCATTTTATTGCGGCTTTTCCCCTCCTCCGCACTGCCGACATAGACGAACCGGCGGCGTTCGACCTGATAAGTCCACTCGTTCTGTTGCAGCGCCAAATTCTCCTGGCGAAAAGGCGAGGAGGCGTTGCCGGCAATACCAATCAGCAAAAGCGTACCGGCGCTCACCCGATTGCTAGCCTCGCGTTCCGCGCGTGAATAATCTTCGCTCCCGACAAGCATTTCGCCGAGTTTCTCGTTGCCCATAAACGCAACAGTCAACTCGATCTGCGAGCCATCTTCTAGCGAAACAGGCCAAGGCTTTACCAGCCCATCGTCGATTAGCCCCTCCCAGGAGAGTGGCGCAAGCAGCGATAAAGCCTGATCTTCGACGCTCGCATTGGCAAAAATCGCAGCCTCGCCTAAGTAAGCGCTGGCAACTTCGCGGGCGCTGTTGCGGATACCTCGCGAAACGGCCCAGCTGCTTATGGTGGCGCGCGAAACACCATCGATATCGCGGCCCACGCGAAAGCCGTCGGCGACACTTTTGCCTGCAAATTGATTGGGGAAGCGTTCGGAGTTTAAGAAGTCGCCGCGAATGCTCTTATACGATTCACGATAGAAAAGAATTTCAATGCCGGCGAGTTCACCTTCAAGGTCGATGCCTACCAACACCTCGATAGGAGCGCTGTAGCCGATTTCCTGCGGCTCGAAGTCGGTTGTTTCGAACGCATAGCCAACAATCTCGGCGTCTTCTGCACTAGACGCATAGCCAATATAAACAGGCGGCTCGCCCTGTTTCGTAGAAAAACGCTCAGCTTGCGGCAGCACCGCCAAAAGTTGTTCTTCCGAGATCTGTGCAGCCTGGCCGAATGTCGCATGCGCAAAGCAGTAAGACATTAGCGCAAGCAAGGTTCTCAAAGAGAGGTGAAACGAGACGCCCATGTCTGCCGATACTCCCAAGTTTTTCTTGTTTTTATGGCACGCTTAAATAGCTTTTCCATTTCGTTTGCGTGCCAAGCAGAGCGCATTAGAACAGCCCAATTGATCTTGCTCAACGGAGAATCACAAATTGGAACGATCGAGAGGGAGATATTAACTAAGATCTGCTCGGTCTAGACAGTTTGCGCGCTCGATAATCGCTGAAAAACGCCTCACAAACGCACGCAACGTACTAATTAAATAATATGAATATCAATAAGTTATAGAGAGAGAGTTCTATCAAGAGATAAACGCACCATTACGGGGCGAAAAGGAGAAATTATCTGCTGCCATAATTAGGTCATTATTGGACTTTTGCGGCCAAGGCACTTATTCTTCGGGGATGTCGTGGCATTTGGCGCGGCGTTTAGCAGTGGTTAAAAACTGCGAACGCGTCTCAGAGCTGTGGCTGAGTTAACTCTTAACCTGTTCGCAGGAAAAATACAGCTTACTTCTACAAGGGGAAAGTAAATGATAAACAGACCTAAAATGGCACGCAGGGTTCTCCCTACGGCTATCGCGCTTGGTCTGCTCGTTCCAGCTGGTTTCGCACCACTGGCACTAGCACAGCAAGCCGACGAGATGGTTGAAGAAATTGTAACGATCGGTTCGCGCCGCCCACAGCGCAGCAATACCGATTCATCAGTTCCTGTCGACGTGATCAGTGGTGACGAGTTCGTCAACATGGGCTTCGCTGACATGGATGATATGTTGAAGACGGCGATCCCTTCTTACAACG
>LICD01000189.1 GCA_001438145.1 OM182 bacterium BACL3 MAG-120619-bin3
TATCCTGCGCGGCGAGCGCATGGAAGAGGCTCGCGCGGCTGCTGGCGAAAGTGGCGAGTAGTTTATAAGAAGCACTTCTTCGCCGTCTCATAATACTGTATATTTATCCAGTATTATGAGACGGCGTTATGATCCCCCAAAACCTCCCTTCAGACACCCCACAGCCTACTGCAGTCGATAGTCCCACTTGGGCAAACGATAGCGTCTGCGCTTCTCCTGATTTACCCGCCTATGCAGAGCTCTACAGCCTGTCTAATTTTAGCTTTCTGCGAGCAGCCTCTTTTCCCGAAGAGCTTGTAGAGCAGGCGCATGAACTTGGCTATTCGGCGTTAGCCCTGTGTGATGAATGCTCGCTGTCGGGCATTGTGCGCGCGCATGTCGCGGCGAAGCAGCGCGGGCTTAAATTGCTGATTGGCAGTGTGTTAGAGCTAAGGGTGGCGACACCTCAAGCCGCAGAATCACGCCACGCCGAATTTTCCGAGTCAATTTCCGACCTTCGTTTAGTGCTGCTTGCTCGCACGCGTCGCGGCTATGGACAGCTGAGCCATCTCATCAGCTGCGCGCGGAGGGCAGCGGCGAAGGGGGGCTACTGGGTAGACAGGCAGATGGTCGAGGACAATTTACCAGAGGAGTGCTTTGCGCTGTGGTTACCTCATTCGGCTAACGCAGCCGAGCGCCATGCCTGTCAGGCCGCTTGGCTACAGCGGATTTTTGGCACGAACTTGCGGCTGGGGGTACAGCTGCATTTGCAGGGAGACGACCGCGGTGAACTGCGGCGGATGACGCAGCTGGGCAACCGCTTCGGTATTACCCTCTGTGCCGCAGGCGGGGTGCTGATGCACGAGCCGAGTCGGCGCGTGCTACTCGATACGCTTGCGGCAATAAGATTAGGCCGAGCCCTCGATAAGCTCGGCTATGCGGGCGAGCCGAATAACGAGCGCCACCTTCGCGATCGCGCACGACTCGCCAAACTGTATCCGCCAGCTCTGCTCGCCGAAACGGTTAGCCTTGCCGATGCCTGTGATTTTTCTCTCGATGAGCTGCGCTATGAATACCCGCGCGAACTCGTGCCGCCCCAGTATACGCCCAGCGGCTGGCTGCGTGAGCTGACCGAGGCGGGCATACGCGAGCGTTGGCCGCAGGGGGTGAGTCCTAAGGTGCGCAACCTTATAGAACACGAGCTCGGTCTAGTTAAAGAGCTTGGCTACGAGCATTATTTTCTTACTGTGCACGACATCGTCGCCTTTGCTAGGCGCGAGCGCATTTTGTGTCAGGGCCGCGGGTCTGCTGCTAATTCGGCGGTGTGCTACTGCCTAGGTATTACCGAGGTCGACCCCGCGCGTGTCGACGTGTTGTTCGAGAGGTTTATCTCGAAGGAGCGCGACGAGCCTCCCGACATCGATGTCGACTTCGAGAACTCGCGGCGCGAAGAGGTTATTCAGTATATCTATGAGCGATACGGACGCGGCCGCGCGGCACTCGCGGCTACCGTGATTACCTATCAATCGCGCTCGGCGATTCGCGATGTGGGTAAGGCGCTCGGGTTTGATGACGCGGTGCTCGATCATCTCTCCAAGGCGATCTATTGGTGGGGCGAAAATTTAGAGGAACAGCTTGCCGATGCCGAGGTGGATAGAGCAGACCCTAAGGTGCAGTTGCTCGTTGAGCTAGCGGGCAAACTCATCGGCTTTCCGAGGCATCTTTCCCAGCACGTGGGTGGATTTGTCATAAGCCAAGGTGCGCTCACCCACCTCGTGCCAATCGAGAATGCGGCGATGGCCGATCGGACGATTATTCAATGGGAGAAAAACGACCTCGAGGCACTGGGGCTGTTGAAAATCGACGTGCTCGCGCTTGGTATGCTCAGCGCCGTGCGTAAGTGTTTAGATCTCGTGAGTGATTACAGCGACGAGCCGCTGACGATCCAGAAAATTCCTGCCGAAGATCCCGCGGTGTACGAGATGATGTGCGCAGCCGACACAATTGGTGTTTTTCAGATCGAGTCACGCGCGCAGATGAGCATGCTACCTCGACTTAAACCGCGCTGTTATTACGACCTCGTTATTCAGATAGCCATTGTGCGGCCTGGCCCGATACAGGGCGAGATGGTGCACCCCTACCTCAACCGTCGCAGCGGGAGAGAGGCTATTAGCTATCCAAGCAAGGCGGTCAAAAGCGTGCTTGAGCGAACTCTCGGCGTGCCCATTTTTCAGGAACAGGTGATGCAGCTTGCGATGGTCGCCGCTGGGTTTAGCGGCGGCGAAGCCGATGGCCTGCGCCGCGCAATGGCGGCATGGAAGCGCAAAGGGGGGCTGGAGCACTACCGCGAAAAACTCGTCACGGGCATGCTCGATCGAGGCTATGAGCCGAGTTTCGCCGAGCAGTTGTTTAATCAGATTAAGGGGTTTGGCGACTATGGTTTTCCTGAGTCCCACTCGGCGAGCTTCGCACTAATTGCCTATGTATCGTCGTGGCTTAAGTGTTATCACCCGGCTGCATTTTGCTGCGCGCTGCTTAACAGTCAGCCGATGGGATTTTATGCGCCGGCTCAGTTGATTAAAGATGCGCAGCGTCATGGGGTTGAGGTTTTGCCTGCCGAGGTGAATGAAAGTGTGGTGGGCTGTTCGCTCGAGGCTAGCGATACTGTTGGGGCTAGTAAAGCCATCGAGAGCCCCGATTCTTCTGAGTGGCGCAAGAGGCCGCGAGTGCAAGGCGCAGCGCAGAGTCAGCGGCTGAGGATCGGCTTTAATTTGGTTAAAGGCCTGTCGGCTCAGGCAGCAGTAGCGATTGTGGAGGCTCGTAGGGGTGGCGCCTATGTCTCTATTCAAGATCTGGTGTTTCGAACGGGAATCGATCGACGTGACCTCGAAGCCTTAGCCGCCGCCGATGCGCTGCGTGGTCTGGCAGGAGATCGACATCGTGCTTTCTGGCACGCAGCGGGAGTCATCACTGCGCAGGGTTATGGTGTGTCTCATTCGCGGGCTGGTTCGCTTGCCCATGCAGACAGACCCATAGCGGATTTATTTGATGATGCAGCAAGCGGCGATAGCGATTTTGGTCTTGGGGTGATGCTGCCGCTCGCGAGCGAAAGTCAGAATGTTGCAGGCGACTATGCTGCCACAGGCTTTACGCTGCGCCGGCATCCGCTGGCCTTGCTGCGCGAGCACTTAGATTGCTTCGGGGCGAACAGCTCGGCGCAGCTAGGCAAACTTGGCAACGATCAGGCCACAAAAGTCGCAGGGCTTGTGACCTGTCGACAACGACCCATGACAGCATCGGGCGTCACGTTTCTCACGCTAGAAGACGAGGCAGGGCATATGAATGTTGTTGTGTGGCCTGCCTTGGGCGAACGCCTGCGGCCGATATTGCGGCAAGCGATGCTCATCGGCGTAGTGGGCAGGGTGCAAGAGAGCGAAGGTGTGATTCATGTGATCGCCGATAACCTTGTCGACCTAACGAGCTGGCTCGGCGAGCTGTCGCTTTCCTCGAGAGACTTCACCTAGTGTTTCGCACCTGCTTACACCCTCAGGCGAAGTAACCATGCAGATACCAGTGCCGTTCGCCACCGCGCTCGCGGTAGATCCAGAGCCTGCTACCGCCCCCTTCGCGTGCGACATAGTAGTCGCGGCAAACCTCATTCCCCGACCACCACCGTGCTTCTATGCGCTCGGGCCCACTCAATAGCGTAATAGCTTGGCGGTGGTAAAGGCTGCCACCGCGAAGCGAGAGTAACAGCGGCTCGTCGAGCAGCCAGAGAGGGCGAGGATTGCTCGGGGCAGGCGCATCGCCACTGCCGCTGAGCGCTAGGGGATAGGTCTCATAGCGGCCGGGGCGGACTGACTCGCTCGCATATTCTGGGCAGTGCTCTTCGATAGCGGTTAGGGATTTAACCTGTTCGTTGCCTAGGCGTGCCTGCAAGCGCTCCATAAATTGTGCAAGGCTGTTAGCTGTATTCTCGGTAGGAGTTTCGT
>LICD01000190.1 GCA_001438145.1 OM182 bacterium BACL3 MAG-120619-bin3
TGGCATAATAAGCGGTGCGCCCGACCCCACCGGCGGCGAGATTCTTCGCGACGCTAACGGTGAACCAACCGGCGCTGTGCGCAACCGCGGCGTCGCACTCTTTCGCAGCGCAGTGCCCCCGCTTAGCGACGAGCGCCTGCAGCGGCGGCTGGTCAATGGCCTTCAACTCATGGCCGACGCAGGCTACACCGGTGTGCACCATGCCGGTGTAGACACGCGTTTAATGGCCGCCTACGAGGCACTTGCCGAACGCGGAGCGCTGTCGCTTCGAGTCAGCGCAATGATTAGCGGGCGCGACAAGCCACTCATGCAGGCATGGCGTGAGCGCGGCATTCAACGCTTGGGTGATGACAACAAACTCTTCGTGCATTCGGTTAAAGGCTATTACGACGGCTCCCTCGGCGCACGCGGCGCGAAGCTTTTAGAGGAATACAGTGACAGAGAAGGGCATATTGGTGTGTCCGGCGAGGAGTATGGCTTCTTCACCGAAGAAATAAGCGCGATGCTGCAGGCAGGCTTCCAAATCAATGTGCATGCTATTGGCGACGGCGGTAACCGCGAAGTCTTGCATTTCCTCCGTGATAATTTCGCACGCAACCCTGAACTGCAGAAGAACCGGCATAGAATAGAACATGCACAAGTTGTGCACCCCGATGATTTCGCGCTCTATGACGAGCTCGATGTCATCGCCTCAGTGCAGCCGCCCTTCGTCGCCGAAGACAAAGTATGGACCGAAGATCGCATCGGTCATGCGCGCTCTGCCGGTGCCTATGCTTGGCGCAGCTTTCGCCGCAACAACACGCCACTCACCTTTGGCTCGGATTTAATGGGCTACGATTGGAATCTCTTTTACGGCTTGCACTCGGCGATAACACGCCAAAGCACCGACTCGCAGCCGCCTGGGGGCTGGTTCCCCGAGGAAAAACTCACCACGGAAGAGTCTATCCGCGGCTACACAAGCGGCGCAGCCTACGCAGCCTTCCTCGAAGAGGAGACGGGCACGCTCGAAGTGGGGAAATGGGCGGACATGACTCTCGTCGATATCGACCCCTTCGAGACCATTGCCCGCGAGCCTGCGGCGCTATTGGACGGGCGAGTTTTGATGACCATTGTGGGCGGGAAAAAGGTTTTCGAAGCGGCGCGCTAAGCGAGGGGAGATTCTGTTATCATGCGCGCCCAACTCTAAGAGCGCACTCTCGTGTCACAGACCCCTCCTTCTAACAGCCCTAAACCAGCTAACAGCCCTAAACCAGCTAACAGCGCCGATATCTTATCCAGCTTTGACAGCCTGCCTCTGCGGGGCGAGATTCTGGCGGCGGCTAAAGCCCTAGGTTACACCGTAATGACGCCGGTTCAGTCTCAAAGCCTACCGACGCTGATCGAAGGGCGAGACCTGATCGCGCAGGCTAAAACCGGCAGCGGCAAAACTGCAGCGTTTGCGATAAGTCTTCTTAACCGGCTCGACGAGACGCAATACCATACGCAGGCGCTGATTGTGTGTCCCACTCGCGAACTCGCCGAGCAGGTAGCTGAGGAAATACGCCGTCTCGCGCGCGGCATTCCTAATGTAAAAACCCTTACCCTTTGTGGCGGCCGTCCGATGGGACCGCAGCTCGCCTCGCTAAAACGCGCACCGCATATCGTAGTCGGAACACCCGGTAGGCTGCTCAAGCACTTAGAGAAACAGACACTCAAAATTAACAAAGTTGAGACCCTCGTCCTTGATGAGGCCGACAGAATGCTGGGTATGGGTTTCATCGAAGACATAGACGATATCGACGACTATCTGCCGACGACGCGTCAGACGCTGCTTTTCTCGGCAACGTACCCCGATGAAATTGCACAGCTAAGTGCAAATTTCCAGACTGACCCTGTAGACATACGTATCGAATCCGATGCCCCCAATGCGCAGATAGAGGAGAGTTTTTACGAAGTCGATCGCGTAGATCGACTGCAAGTAATCCTCCGCCTCCTCGCCCTGCACAAGCCCGAGTCGACGCTCATCTTCTGCAACCAGAAACATCAGTGTGAGCAGCTTAAAGACGATCTATGGGAAGAAAAACTCCATGCCTCGGCACTGCACGGCGACATGGAACAGTATGAGCGCGACCGCACGCTGATTCAGTTTTCGAACAAAAGCACGTCGATACTTGTGGCGACAGATGTCGCCGCTCGCGGCCTCGACATCAACGAACTAGACCTCGTGATCAATTTCGAACTCAGCGCAGATCCCGAGGTTCATGTGCATCGAGTTGGTCGAACGGGTCGTGCCGGTCGCGCAGGGGTCGCGGCAAGCCTCGTTATGCGCTCTGAAGAAAACCGGCTTGCGGCAATTAACAACTACCGTCGCACCTCGCACGAGACTCTCTCTCCGGACATTCTTCCTGCGTGGGGCAACGTTAAGCTCTACCCACCCATGGTGACTCTGAGCATAGGCGGTGGCAAGCGCGACAAATTACGCCCTGGAGATCTCCTTGGCGCACTGACCGCGAGCAAAGAAATAGACGGCATCTCGATTGGCAAAATCAATGTTCTCGATAAAATTACCTACGTTGCCCTTGCTCAGGAAAGTGCCAAAACAGCACTGGCCCTGCTTAATGAAGGCAAAATCAAAGGTAAACGCTATCAAGCTAGACGACTGCGCTAATCGCCACTTAGCGTTATAATATCCGCCTAATAAGGGTACAGTTACCCTGAATACTCACTTCACGTTTTGGAAGGTTCCATGGCTACTATTACTGTTTACACCAAAAATTTGTGCAGCTTTTGTTCGGCAGCCAAACAGCTACTCAAGAATAAAAACTTCGATTACAAAGAAGTGAACATGGAAGGCAATCAAGCACTCATGATGGATGTTATGACCAAATCGGGGCAGCGCACTGTGCCACAAATTTTCGTAGGCGATGTCTCTGTCGGCGGTTATCGTGAACTCACGGCCGCTATGTCGAATGGCGAGTTCGCCAAATTAGTTGGCAAGGGCTAAGCAGAGAGAAACCCCCACTAAAGAGGCGCCACTTGCAGAAGAACGAGCATTTACTCAGCCTTCGCTCACTCAGCGTCGCCCTCGGACTTATTGCCCTGATGCTTGGCCTCCTCGCGAGCGTCGCCGTGCTAAGAGGCGACGACTTCGGCCGCGTTAACCTTCTCTCCTCGTTAAGCCTGTTTGCGCTCCTGCCGTCGATTGGCCTAGTCGTTACCTTGCTATTGCTTTTCTTGGGACGCCGCAACGGCATTGCAGCACTGCTTATCGAACTGCCTCTTGCGCCCAAAAAACTGACCTCATTGCTTCTCACCCAACGAAGCGGCGTGAGCCGCCAAACGGCACTTTTCTCACTCAGCCAAAGCCTTACGCTGTCATTTGCGACGGGCAATCTCGTGGGCTTTGTACTGATGCTTTTGGCAACTGATGTCAGTTTCGTTTGGCGCAGCACACTGCTCGACGCAGCCACTTTATTCCCGATTCTCGATACGCTAGCTTCACCCTGGGGATTCTGGCAAGCAGCGCAGCCGTCTTTAGAGATGCTAAATCAGACACAAGATTTCAGGTTACGAGGGGCGTTATTAGAGGGAAATTACGTCGGGCAGTGGTGGCAATTTCTGCTGGCCGCGCAGCTCTGCTACAGCATCGTTCCGCGCGCCCTTCTTTGGTTGTTCGCAAACAATAAATTCAAACGCGCCGCGCAGCTTCAGGACAGCGAGCAAGACCCAAGCCACCAGCTTGCAGTCGTAACCCCGGCGCCAGAGTCGGACAAGCTAGCGGCGTCGGTAAGCGAAATCCCTGCTAATGCTGTGCTTTTCGATTGTGCACATACCTCCGACGCTCTACTGTCTAAGATTGAGAAAAGCCTGCGAGTCTCTGCTAGTTACAAAGCCCCCACAAGCTTTGACTTTACTCTCGACGGTATTAGCCCGACGAGTACACCTTC
>LICD01000191.1 GCA_001438145.1 OM182 bacterium BACL3 MAG-120619-bin3
ATTAAGTGTTTTAACGTCGAATCCGAAGCCGAACTCGAACGTATTAGCCGCATCGCAAGCGAGCTCGGCGTTGTTGCACCCATTTCACTGCGGGTCAATCCAGACGTCGATGCCGGCACGCATCCGTACATTTCAACTGGTCTTAAAGAGAACAAATTTGGTATCGCCAGCGACGCAGCTCTTGCCGTTTACCGCCACGCCGCTACGCTGCCTGGTCTCGATTTGGTCGGCATCGACTGCCATATCGGTTCTCAGCTCACCAGCGTAGCGCCGTTCCTTGACGCTATCGATCGACTACTCGCTATGGTCGATGCCTTGGCAGCCGAGGGCATTCATCTTAAGCACTTCGACATGGGTGGCGGCCTTGGCGTGCCTTACGATGGCGAAGAGCCACCGTTGCCCGACGAATTGATTAATGCGGTACGCGGCCGCTTTGCCTCGCGCAATTTAATGCTGATGGTCGAACCCGGGCGCTCCATTGCGGCCAATGCCGGCGTGTTCGTCACCCGCATCGAGTATTTAAAGTGCAATGAACACAAAAATTTTGCAATCGTCGATGGCGCGATGAATGATCTTCTGAGGCCTGCGCTTTACGGCGCGTGGCAAAAAATTATTCCGGTAGAGTGTAGCGACGATCCCTCGCGCCCCGAGCTGCAGTTCGATGTTGTGGGTCCGGTATGCGAATCTGGCGACTTTTTAGGTAAAGACCGCCCTCTTCGAATCGCCGCCGGTGATCTGCTCGCCGTGCGTTCTGCAGGTGCGTACGGGTTTGTCATGAGTTCGAATTACAACACGCGCAACCGCGTCGCTGAGGTCATGGTCGATGGCGGGGCCTATCAAATTGTTCGCGCACGGGAAACGGTAGAACTTCAGCTCTCTCTTGAGTCGCTTTTGCAGTTGGACTCTCGGAGCAATCCCGACAGCGATGCAGCAAACGGCCGATAACCAAAAGATGCGACTTCCCTTCACAAAGATGCACGGCCTCGGCAACGACTTCATGGTCATCGACTGTGTCTCGCAGCCGCATAGCCTCAGCACAGAGCAGATCGCCCTCTATGCCGACCGGCAGCTTGGCATTGGGTTTGACCAACTTTTGCAGATCGAACCCGCGACGCGCCCGGATGCAGACTTTCGCTATCGCATTTTCAATCGCGACGGCAGCGAGGTAGAACACTGCGGCAATGGCGCGCGCTGCTTCGCCAAATATGTTCACGACAAGGGCCTGACGACGCATAACCCGATTAAGGTCGAAACGGTAAATCGGCTACTCAGTCTCCAGCTGTCCGAAGACGGTGAGGTGACAGTCGACATGGGCGAGCCCGACTTTGCACCTGAGAGCCTGCCTTTCGAGGCCGAAAACGCGTCTGTCGACGTTGTCAGTGGCCAGCGCTACAGGTGTGAGGTTGTTGCCGCATCGACGACGCAAAAAATAGAATTTTCGGCTCTTTCTATGGGCAATCCGCATGCAGTCATCGTCGTCGACGACCTAGATAAAGCCGACGTCGTTAGCCTTGGCGCGGCCTTAGGCCAACACGGCTGCTTCCCGCAGGGCGTCAATGTCGGATTTATGCAGGTTGTAGCGCAACAGAGCATCCGTCTTCGCGTCTTCGAACGCGGGTCGGGCGAGACGCTTGCCTGCGGTACCGGCGCCTGTGCAGCGGTTGTTAGCGGCTGCAAGCTCGGCCTTTTGGAATCACCCGTCGCGGTCAATGTTCGCGGGGGAACACTCACGATCGCGTGGCAGGGAGACGGGACACCGGTGCTGATGACTGGCCCGGCGACCACTGTCTACGACGGCATTCTCGACCTGCCAGACCACACACACTAATTTAGCGAGTAGCGACCAGAGCTTAACCCGGCCACGCGTTGCAAATTGATAGGAAGCAGAAAACGATGACCAATAAAGTGACCGCGACGAACGATTCATCAGATTCGAACGGGGCAACGCCCGGACAGCCGCTCTCTTCGCCCGCACTCAGCGCCGCACAGGTAGCCGACTATCTCCGCGCGCATCCCGAGTTTTTCGACAGCCAAACCGAACTCCTCGCCGAGCTGAAAATCCCTCATGCAAGCGGCAAGGCGATATCGCTACTCGAACGGCAGGTGGTCATTCTGCGTGAACGTGGCCAAGAGGCGCGGCAAAAACTCGGGTCGCTTCTCGCCAATGCACGCGATAACGATCAGCTATTTGATGTCACGCGCGACCTAGTGCTTTCGCTTCTTCGCGCACGGGATGCCACAGAAGTTGCAGAAATAGCACAGGATAAGCTCACTGCATTAGGCAGTGTAGACGCCTGCGAAATTATTGTCGTTGCGCGCCCAGGACTCAAAGTTTCCGAAGGCGTACGCACAGAGAATGCCGAGAAACTGGCCGAGGAATTCGCCGATGTGTTTCGCCTCAGGCGCACGCACTGCGGCGCGATACCCCGCAGCAGCATCGAAAATTTGTTTGGCGCAAATAGCAATCGCGTTGGCTCCACGGCGCTCTGTCCAATAATGCATGAGTCCGAAATCATTGCATTGCTCGCGCTCGGCAACGAATCGGAAGACTATTTTAACACCAGCCTCGACACACTTTTCCTCGACTTCATTGGCCATGTCGTTGGCGCCATTCTAAGCAGGTCTAATTAACTCGTGACTACTGTGCCGCCACTTGTCTCTATCATAGTTCGGACCGTCGGCAGACCCGAACTTACCGAGGCGCTCGCATCGATTGCAGTACAAAGCCACACAAATATTGAGACGCTTATCGTCGATGCCCGCGGCGATGGCCTGCCATCGTTGCAGCTGAGTGCAGAGCAGACGCTGGTGTCCACTGGAGCGCCGCTTAGCAGGCCAAAAGCTGCCAACGCAGGGCTCGATGCAGTAAGCGGCGAGTTCGTGATGTTCTTAGACGACGACGATTGGCTTTCTGCGTCGCATATCGAAAATCTAGTTCACGAGCTGCAGAGCAGCCCAACGTCAATTGCGGTTTACAGCACCACTCAGCGCACGACGCCGAGTGGCGAGTTGCTCGAAGAATTTTTCGCGCGCGATTTCGATATCGCTTTCCTGCGCCGCGATAATTTTATGCCAATCCATTCCGTGCTCTTTCGCAGTCAAGCGCTCACAGCCGGTTGTCGCGTAGACGAAAGCCTTGATATTTATGAAGACTGGGATTTTTGGCTACAAGTCGCCGCGCTCGGCAGCATCCATCACATCGACAAAATCACGGCTTTTTATAGAGCCGGTGGTGATTCCGAGACCGCTGTAAAGACCGAGCAAGAAAAGTACGACACTCAAAGCCTCAGCAGCCTGTGGCGAGAAAAAGTGCTCGCCAAATGGGCGCCCACCTGGAGCGCCGCTGAACTCAACGCCGTTTTTGGTACTTTTGATGTGTCAGCCGAAATAGAAGACTTGCACAAGCATTTACGGCTTTCGCAAGAAGAGTATCAAGCGGCGCTCAAGCAGGCTGGTCATGAGGCCGAGGTTGCGCGGAAAGACTTGTTAACAAGTTTTAGTGCCGAACGTGACGTCTTCGAGACGACACTTGAAACTCAGCGCAGCGAAGCCGCAGAGCAGGTCCGCAGCCTTCAACTTGAAAGTGATTCTTTACGGCTAGCTAGGGATGAGCTCAATCAAAATATTGAGAATCTGCAGACACAACAGAAACGCCTAAGCAAAGCGCATCAACTCCTCAACCTCCAGCACCAAAACCTGTCCGCTGACCTAACTCTTATCCTCAACTCTTTCTCGTGGCGGATTACTAAGCCCTATCGCTATCTTTCTAATAGAGTAAAGCGGCTTTTCTCTCGCCCTGCGGCTCTTTCGACTAGCAAAGTTACTGCCGAACAGCCCGTGCCGCCCTCGAGTACTGAGGCTAAAGCTAGGGCTTCACGAAGCAAGATAAGATGCAGTATTGATGT
>LICD01000192.1 GCA_001438145.1 OM182 bacterium BACL3 MAG-120619-bin3
GAAACTTGTCTAAGCGCTTCTCTTTGAGCCACAGTGCGCCATAGACCAGAGTCGATGCGACAAGCAGGAATTCCGCTGCGCTAAAGACGCCCCCGACAGTCCGTTCGTAACCACCAATGCTGACTAGCCTCTCGTCAAGACTCCACACTAGAAAGAAGACGAGCAGGGGAATGTAATCGATAAGTTGCTTCATAAGTTGGTTGTTGTCCTTTTGGGCTTAGGGTGGAGCGGCGGTCACCCTGTGTGAGTTGCTTTAGTTTAATGCAATTCGATAAAGGTTTCCGCATTGCCACGTATATCGCGTAGAATTGCCCATTGAGAGCGAGAAATATGAGCGATTACTTAGAAATTCATCCAAAAAATCCAGATGGTCGGTCGATTAGGAAGATTGCAGAATCACTGCGCAACGGCGGCGTCGTTGTCTATCCGACCGATTCGACCTACGCGGTCGGATGTCATCTGGGGGACAAGTCCGCCTTGGAGCGCATTCGCCGGCTTCGCGGTTTATCAGATAAGCATAACTTTACGCTGATGTGCAGCGACTTGTCGGAGCTTGCGGTCTATGCGCAGGTTAACAACAGCGCCTTTCGGTTGCTGAAAGCGCTAACACCGGGCCCGTTTACGTTTATTCTAAAGGCGAGCCCTGAGGTGCCCAAGCGGCTGATGCATCCGAAGCGTAAAACCATCGGGCTGCGAGTGCCTGATAATGCCATTGCCCTTGCGATTCTCGCAGAGATGGGCGAACCGCTGTTGACTACAAGCCTTATCTTGCCCGATGCAGAAGGGCCATTACTGGATCCCTACGAGATGCGAGCGCTGATAGGCAAACACGTCGATCTCATCGTCGATGGGGGGAGCTGTAGCGAGATACCAACAACGATGCTTGACCTGACAGAAGGAGTGCCTAGCCTGATGCGTGAGGGCGGCGGTGATGCTAGTGAGTTTCTAGCCTAGCCGTGAGTAGGTATACTAGTTTTTAATTGATTCAAGAAGTTGGAGAAGAGTTTGTCCACAGTAGATTCACAGCAGCGCGTGTTATCGGGTATGCGGCCCACAGGTCGCCTTCACTTGGGGCATATGCATGGTGTGCTCAACAATTGGGTTAAGTTACAGCACGAATACGAGTGTTTTTTCTTTGTTGCCGACTGGCATGCGCTGACGACCCATTACGGCGATGCGACAATTTTCGAAAACAATGTGTTAGATATGGTGATCGATTGGTTGGCCGTCGGCGTGAATCCTGGCTCGGCGTCACTTTTTGTTCAGTCGCGTGTGCCAGAGCATGCCGAACTCCACCTGCTGCTATCCATGCTCACGCCGCTCGGATGGCTTGAGCGCGTGCCGAGTTATAAAGATCAGCAAGAAAAATTGCATGAAAAGGAGCTAGATACTTACGGCTTCCTGGGCTATCCCTTGCTGCAAGCGGCTGACATCTTGATTTATCGCGCGGGTCATGTCCCGGTAGGCGCAGACCAAGTTGCCCATGTTGAACTCACGCGAGAGACCGCCAGGCGCTTCAACCACATGTACGGACGAGAACCTGGCTTCGAAGCTGCAGCAGAAGCTGCCATTGCGAAAATGGGCAAGAAGTCTGCTCGTCTTTACAATAACCTTCGGACCGCCTTTCAAGAGCAGGGTGATCACGAGGCTCTGGAGAAAGCGCAGGCACTGCTTCGCGAGCAGCAAAACATTTCGTTGGGCGACCGAGAGCGCCTGTTTGGCTTCTTAGAAGGCGGCGGTAAAATGATTCTCGCAGAGCCACAAGCGCTTCTCACGCCTGCATCGAAAATGCCGGGGCTCGATGGGCAGAAAATGTCAAAGTCCTATGACAACACGATCACGCTGCGCGAACCACTTGAGCTAATCGCTAAAAAAATTAGCACAATGCCTACCGATCCCGCGCGTGTGCGATTGACCGACCCGGGCGACCCCAATAAATGCCCCGTGTGGCAGTTGCACGAGGTTTACTCTGATGAGGCCACCAAGGACTGGGTCAATGCAGGCTGCCGGAGTGCTGGCATTGGTTGCCTCGAATGCAAGAAGCCGTTGAGCGATGCGATTATTGCTGAATTGGAGCCTATTCAGCTGCGCGCGGCGCAGTACGAAAAAGACCCTGATGTTGTGCGTTCGATTATCGCTGAAGGTTGCGAGGCAGCACGCGAAACGGCGCGCGAGACGTTGCATGACGTGCGCAGCGCGATGGGACTGACAAGTTGGTAGCCTGCGCTGCTCACGCGATTTAGAGAATTAAGGACAATCGAGTTTGATGGAAGAACAGCACATTCCGTTCGCGTTGATCGATGGCGAGGCGTTTAACGAGATCCCGAAAGATCTCTACATCCCACCAGACGCGCTAAAGATATTGGTTGAGGCCTTTCAGGGGCCGCTCGACCTTTTGTTGTATCTAATCAAAAAGCAAAATATCGATATCCTTAATATTAATGTCGCCGAAATTACTGACCAGTATATGGCTTATGTGGAGCTGATGGAGTCTAGTCAGTTCGAGCTTGCCGCCGAGTATTTGGTGATGGCAGCTATGCTTGCCGAGATCAAATCGAGGATGTTGTTGCCTCGGCAAGAGGATCTCGAGGCCGAGGAAGACGATCCTCGCATGGAGCTAATCAGGCGCTTACAAGAGTACGAACGTTTCAAAAAAGCAGCAGCTCAGTTAGATGAGTTGCCACGAATGAATCGAGACTTTCATAGAGCAATAGCCACGCCGCCTAAAATGGAGCGCGTGACTATCGATCCAGATGTTGACTTGAAAGATGTGCTCGTCTCTCTCGCGCAGGTATTGCGCCGCGCAGACATGTTTGGCAGCCATCAAATTCATCGCGAGACGCTGTCGACTCGAGAGAAAATGTCGGAGCTACTGGTTCGCATCAATGACAAAAAGTTTGTCCCCCTGTCGTCGCTCCTTATCAGAGAAGAGGGAAGGCTCGGAGTAGTCGTTACCTTTCTGGCCATAATGGAATTGTTGAAAGGCAGCATGATCGAGATCGTTCAGAGCGAACCGTTCGCGCCTATTCACGTTAAGGCGCGAACGTTAAGCGAGCAGCCAGTGCTCACTAGTGATTTCGATGATGATCTTGATGACGATCTTGATGGTAAGCAAGAGGGCGATCGAGAGCGTGATCAAGAAGACGAGCGCGACGCGCGTTACTAGGAATTTGAACTGAATGAACGATGTAGATAATAAAGTAAAGATGATTATCGAAGGATTACTCCTCGCAGCGGGCCGACCTCTGCCATTGGAGAGTATTGCAGCGGTGTTCAACGAAGAAGAGCGTCCCGAGAACGATGAGTTGCTTGGCGTGCTCGCGCGTATCGATGAAGAATGCGGTGATAGGGGTTTTGAGCTTACTAAAGTCGCCTCGGGTTACCGGTTTCAGGTCAAGCAAGAATTAGCGGAGTGGGTAGGTAAACTCTGGGAAGAGCGGCCACCGCGCTACACGCGAGCGCTGCTCGAAACGCTTGCGCTCGTCGCCTACAGGCAACCAATTACACGCGGCGATATTGAAGAAATTCGCGGCGTTGCGGTTAGCTCGAATATTATCCGTACCTTGTTAGACAGAGAGTGGATTAGGGTAGTGGGACAGCGAGATGTGCCGGGCCGGCCTTCGATGTTTGCAACAACAAAACAGTTTCTTGACTATTTTAATCTCGAAAGCTTACAGCAGTTGCCGGCGCTATCAGAGATACGCGATATCGACGGTGGTGCGAAGGACTTAGGTTTTGAGGCAGAACTTGCTGCGGCTCGTGTGTTGGAGATGCCAGAGAATGCTGAAGACGATGCCAGCATAGAATTAAGCGATGACGAGAAAGCGGAGATGCTCGCCGAGGAGGAAGCCATCGCGCTCTCGCAGAAACCTCTTGATGAGATTCTCCATCCTAATGGGCGACCC
>LICD01000193.1 GCA_001438145.1 OM182 bacterium BACL3 MAG-120619-bin3
ACTACGCCCACTACTCACGTCAGTGATTGTTGCTGCAACGCTTGTTGGCTGCCAAATGACGCCTCAGAGCGAGCGCAATTTCACAGTGCTTTATACCAACGACGAACACGGTTGGATGGAGGGGATGGGGGAGTCGAATAGCGCGGCAAATTTAATGCAGCTGTGGAAAGATTCCGAAGGTTACTCGGCGACGACGGCGCAGGACTTTCTCCTCTTAAGCGGCGGTGACAATTGGACAGGGCCGGCTATTTCTACTTGGAACCAAGGCGAGAGCATGGTCGAGCTAATGAACTCAATGGGCTACGCCGCGTCGGCGGTTGGTAATCATGAATTCGATTTTGGTCTCGACACAATACGCCAGCGCAGCGCCGAAGCCGATTATGCCTATGTGAGCGCGAATACAGCATGGCGCGAAACAGGACGAGTTCCAGAAGATCTCGGTATTGTAGAATACCGAATCGTCGAGGCTGGCGACGTTCGGATTGCTGTAATAGGCCTGACGACTACAGAGACCTCTACCACTACAAATCCCGCCACAGTCGCACCGCTTCAGTTTAACGACTATGAAGCCACGCTTCGCCGAGTGGTGCCGGAGAGTAAGGCGCAAGGGGCAGAGCTCACGTTCGTGATTTCGCATGTGTGTCTCGATGAGTTAGAGCCTCTTGCACTTGCTGTCATCGATCTTAATATTGACCTGTTCGGCGCTGGACATTGTAACGAGCTCGTCGCCAAACGCCTCGGTGGAACGGTGATTCTTGGCGGCGGTTTTCATTTTGGGGCCTATGCGCGCGCGACGTTTTCGTTGGACGTCGACGGGAAAATAGCTGTCGATTTTTCGACCAAAGAGAACAGTGGTGCCGCGGCCGACCCGGAGTTGGCAGCAATTATCGAAAGATGGCAGTCACTCTCAGAAGACTCACTGTCTGAGGTGTTGGCCTATGTGGAAGAAGCCGTACCGAGGGGGCCGCTGTTAGATAAGCTTGTGGTCGAGTCTTGGCTATGGGCCGATCCAACTGCGGAGGTGGCTGTGACGAACGCCGGCGGAATTCGTGCGCCATTGCCGAGCGGGGCGGTGACCCTTGGCGATACCGTGGCAATACTGCCTTTCGACAATACTATCGTGGCAGTCGAGATTTCGGGTTCAGAATTAGTCGCAACGCTTAATGAAGGTAGTCGCCCTCGTGTTGCTGGAATCGCGCAAAGAGAGGGCGAGTGGATCCTTACTGCAACAGGCGAGCCGCCTGTCGCCGAACGAATCTATCGCGTTCTCGTTAATAGTTTTATGTACGCTGGAGGGGATGGCTACGAACGCTTCGCGTCTGCTGACCCTGCCGCCTATGACACCGGAACGCAATACGGCCTGCCTTTTCGCGATTGGCTTAGGAGTCTTGCGTCGAGTGAAACGCAGCCTTTGACATTGCTCGACTAGAGCGGGCGAAGGTTTTTCGCTCTGAGAATCAGTGTTGAAAAACGCAACTAGAATTTCGATTGAAAGGGAGTAGAAACTGTGACATTACGATTGTTCAGAAACAACCTAGGCTCAGGCGTTTTGGCGTCGTCGCTCATCCTGTTTTCCAGTGCCGTGGCAGCGCAATCTATCGAAGATGAAGCGGTTGCATGGCTGCAAGATTTTATTCGTGTTGACACGGTGAATCCGCCAGGCAATGAGACGCGCGCGGTTGAGTTCTACCGCGAAATATTTGATGCAGAAGGCATTGAATACGATTGGGTAGAGAGCGCACCGGGTCGCGGAAACATTTGGGCGCGATTGGAGGGAGGCGACGAGCCCGGCTTGATGTTACTTCAACATACCGATGTCGTGCCCGCGGATAAGGAATTCTGGACTACCGACCCGCTGTCGGGAGAATTGCGCGATGGGTATATTCTAGGCCGCGGTGCGCGCGATATGAAAGGCACTGGTATTGCGCATTTGGCCACATTCCTCGGCCTCCATCGCAGCGGCCGCGCGCTCAACCGCGATGTGGTTTTTCTTGCGACAGCCGATGAAGAAGCCGGCGGTTTTTATGGTGCAGGATGGCTTATAGAAAATCGTCCTGAAATTTTTGAAGGCATAGGGCTGCTGATCAATGAAGGCGGCGCCGGCAGTGTCAGTGGCGACGAGATTGTGTTTGGCGTTGAGGTGACTCAAAAAGTCCCCGTGTGGCTGCGCCTCAACGCAATAGACGTTCCTGGCCACGGATCGTCCCCACGTGCAACGACCTCGGTTTTGCGCATTGTCGAGGCGCTTAACAGGATTAAAGAAAATCCTTTCGAGCCACGCATCATTCCTGCCGTTGATGCTTATTTTTCCGGTCTCGCCGTGTCGATGGATGATGACTGGGCACAGGCTTATGCCGACATGGGGCGCGCGATTACAGACCCTGAGTTTCTGCCAGCGCTGCAAAATTTTCGCCCTGGGCATCACGCCTTAACGCGTGATATTTGTTCGATCACTCGCATGGGCGGTTCGAGCAAGATCAACACGATTCCTCCTGAGGCTTGGGCCGAATTGGATTGCCGTATGCTCCCAGATCGCCCCGCCGAAGAGTTGATTGCCGATGTCGAAGCGCTGCTCGAGGGCACCGGAGTTAATGTCGAAGTGATTATGGCTTTTACGCCTGCTATCTCGACGACGAATTCAACCCTGTTCGAATCGATAGTGAATGTTACGGGAGAACTCTACCCAGGTTCTCAGGTGCTGTCGGCGGTAAGTACAGGGTTTACCGACAGTCACTTTACCCGCGACCTTGGCATTGTGAGCTACGGGTTCAGCCCCGTGATTACCCGTGCCGACGATCCTACTGGTGTGCACGGAAACGATGAGCGAATTCCTGTTGATGCGTTTCGCGCCGGCGTTACGGATCTCGGAGCCATTGTTCGTAATCTAGTTCACTAGGAGAGTCTTTCTCTGGAGTTCGTTTTGGGAGCTCATCAATGTTCTCTAGAAGCTTTTAGAAAAGAGGGTGGTTAATGCGGGTCGCGGCGATACAAATGGTGAGCACGCCAACTATTGAGCAGAATCTGTTTGCGGCAGCTCGGTTGATCTCACAGGCCGCAGAGAAAGGGGCAGAGCTTATCGTGCTGCCAGAAGTCTTTGCGACTCTCGAAGGATTGTCCCCCCTTGCCGAGGTTGGCGAGATAGCGCATCCCGCTATCCCTTCGCTTGGCGCCACACCCCTGCAAGATTTTCTTGCCTCACAAGCAGCCAAACACGCGCTAGTAATCGTAGGTGGCACTATTCCTTTGCTCTCACGAGCGGACGGAAGCCTAATAGAAGATGGTCGCGTCCGGGCGAGTAGTCTTGTGTTTAATGCCCAAGGCGAAAGAGTCGCGCGTTATGACAAAGTCCATCTGTTCGATGTCCAAGTGAGTGATGCGCAGGCGCAGTATTCTGAATCTTTGAGCTACGAGGCGGGTAGCGAGCTTGCGTGTGTCGAAGTCGAGGGCTGCCAGGTTGGTTTGAGCGTGTGCTATGACCTGAGGTTTGGCGAGCTCTATAGGCAGTTAGTGACTCTTGGTGCGCAATTAATCACGGTGCCCGCTGCGTTTACAGCGGTGACGGGTGCTGCACATTGGGAGCCACTGCTGCGGGCGCGAGCCATCGAGAATCAATGCTATATCGTGGCAGCTGCACAAGGGGGAAAACATAGCGAGACAAGAGAGACTTGGGGCCACTCTATGATTATCGATCCTTGGGGAGTGGTGCTCGACTGCGTTAACACTGGCGAAGGCATTGCGATTGCCGATATTGATTTAGCGCGCATCGATGATATTCGCTTGCGCATGCCCATAGCGCAGCAGCGACGACTTATTTAGGAAGATTCATGACAATCGATAAAAGTATTGCGAGCAATGGCA
>LICD01000194.1 GCA_001438145.1 OM182 bacterium BACL3 MAG-120619-bin3
CGATAGGCCGCTCGATATGCTGCGAACGGTAGTCAATATTTGCGGGGACCTGTCGGTTGCAACAGCGGTCGCTAATTGGGAAGGCGAGTTCGACAGAGAAATATTCGATAAGCGCACAAAGTATTAGAAAGTATTAGAAAGAAAACGTCAGGTTGAAGCCTACACGGATATCGCCTGCAAAAAGTGAGATAGGTGATGTGTCCACGCCGTCCAACAAGATAAGATTCATACCCATCGCCCAGCGGTCGTTTAAAGTTCGATCAGCAGAGGCTTGAAGGATAGTAAAATCGCCGCGGAGATCTCCCTGCAGACCCACAGCGAGCGCCAAATCGCCGTTCATCAGAGAGTTGCTGTAGCGCATCAACCAAGCGCCAGTTAATGTGCTGCCTGGCGAAAGAGTGTCGTCGTCAAGTGATTTCGCGGCTTGCACACTCAGGGCAATGTTTTGCTCATTATCGATCGCAAGCTCTACCCCTATAGACGTGCCGAGTTGATCGCGCGTGTTATTGGCTTCTCCTGAGGTGGCTACGCCCGGAATGTTGAGGTTGTTAATCAGAATTCCTCGTGAATACGCGATATCGAGATTCAAGAGTAGGCTCCCCAGAGCGCGATTGGCGCTAAATCCGATGAGACTGAAGGCATTGTTTTCCGACAGTGCATCTTGCTCAGGCAACAGGGGGGGTGAATAACTCAGCTGATTTTCGATTAAATGTGCAGCCATAATTGCAATGTCGCTGCCCTCGAACGAGCGACTCCAGCGCATGCCCGCTTCAAACTCCAAGCTACTAGTCCTTTTGTAATCGGTGATATTGAAAGGAGGCTCGGCGAAGAAAGGACTGCCACGGACAACTGGAGGATTGTATTCTGGGTATAGCGTAACGAAAGTTGACAGTCGACTGCGTTCGCCTAAACGATCGCCGAAATAGTCCCAGACGAGCATAGGTTGGTTGAGCCGCGCGTCTTCGATATCGATAATACTAAAATCCCGGAATTCGGTTACGTTAATCACGTCGAGCACCGAATTCCCGTCAACCTCACCCCACACAACGGTTTGATTGCCAAGCTTTAGGCTGTGTGTGCCAAAGCTGCGTTGAATAAAAAATTCGTTTAGGCGGTACTCTGTCTCGAGACCTTTGTCTAACGCTTCGAATTCGTAATCGTCGACTAAGAAAACACGGGCGAATCCGCTTGCCTGAAGAAGCCATCCGGGTGCGAAGGCGTATTGGTACCGGACGTTAGCAGCTAACCTGTTGGTTTCCACATCCGCCTCGTGAGGTATTGTTACCAGAGGCCCTCCAGGAACACGCAAACTGACGTCGTGTGTTTTAGTCTGAAAAAGGACTTGTTGAGTGAGTTTTACGGTGAAGCCATTGAGCCAAGCAGTTCGAGCCGAGTCGCTACTTGATGAGTTGTCAAAGGCTTCTGCGAACACAGTAGCAAAAGGGTCATCGAAGGCTAAGTCTGAGGGTGTCTCAGCGTCGAAGAAAGCATCGTCGCCCAAGATTGTAGGGTCATCTTGAGCAAAAAGAGGAGTCATGGATAAGACGAACGCAAAGAATAGCGTGGCGCGAATCAAGGTGACTCCTAGGCTTGCCATAGTCTGCTGGTCGCGTGTCAGAATTACTGAACCTGCTCACGTAGCTTGTCGAGCTCTGCCTCGCGAAAGGCGACATCGGTTAGCGTGCGCTGCGTGAGAAAATCGTCATCGACCTCAAGCCCTGTATTGATTTCGACATAGGCCATATTCGACAGGCGATTAGTCACCAGATTCATCATGGTCAGCGAGCGGGCTACCCAATTATCGTTTACCAGCTCTACTCGTGCGCTAAGAAGACGCTTAACTTCTTTGTCGTATTGATCGTACATCTCAGCACGTAGGCCAACGAAGCGCTCCTTGTCGATATAGTTAATGATCTTAGAATAGCGTGACTTCTTAGCGCGCGTTTTATTGGGCAGCATTTCAATTTTCCAAACAGCGCGTCCACTTTCGGTGGTTTCGCCGAGGACAGTTATTTCGTATTCTTCTAACTTTCCAGTTTCGGTGTCCTCGGTTGTGAATTCCGAGCCAAAAACCGAGGCCGGCTCGCTATCGGCGTCGGAGTTGCTGCTGGCAATGCGCTTGACGCGGCCTAGTGCAGAAAGGTAGAGCCACGTTTCATTGTCGCGCTCAGTGTCGTCATAGGAATAAACGAGCATCCCAATGCCACGCTCCGACGCGGGTTCGAGAACAATTGATATGCTCTTAGAGTCTTCACGCGCTTCACCATAGTTCTTACCCACTGACTCCAATGATTT
Source organism: OM182 bacterium BACL3 MAG-120619-bin3 (assembly GCA_001438145.1). Lineage (GTDB taxonomy): Bacteria > Pseudomonadota > Gammaproteobacteria > Pseudomonadales > Pseudohongiellaceae > UBA9145. Next base: position 2,296 of record LICD01000194.1, read on the forward strand.
TACTCGCGGCTTTTCCGCACAGGTTATGCGGTTGTCCTTGATGCCGAAGCGGCAGGTCGAGAGCTGCATCCGGTTGAAAGCTGAATCTGAAACGAGTCGTTGGTTGTCGTCGACTTTTTGCATTATCTCGCGGCCATTAAGACTCTGTGCAGTCAGTTGGATGCTCGCGAACCCGGTTAAGGCCAAGATTAGAATAGAGGTAAGAGTAGACCGTCTGCGGGAATCAGTGGTGAACATCATGCGTAGGCTTCCTTTTCAAATTCGATTGTAGTGTTAACGTTTTTAAGTCCAAAAGTTGGCTTAAACACTATGATTAAGGCAGGAATCAAAAATAAGTCACACAATAATGCGACAAAGATGGCAAGCGAGCCAAAGAAACCCAGCTTAGCCATTCCCAAATAATCCGAGAAACTCAATAACGCAAAACCCAGACCGAGCACCATCGTAGTAAACATCACCGCTTGGCCGACTTCGTTGATCGCGCTAGAAAGTGCTAGCTCGATGCTTTTTGTGCGGATTAATTCAACACGGTAATGCGTCATAAAATGGATGGTGTCATCTACCGCGAGACCAATAATAAGAGGAGCAATTAATATCGTGTCGGTATCTAAGGGAACGCCGAGAAGACCCATTAGGCCGAAGCCGAGAAGTGCGGGAATGACATTAGGAATCATCGCGATCGCGCCGGCTTGAAGTGAGCCTAGTGTGATTACCATGATTACGCTAATGACACCGAGTGCTAACGAGAAGCTAGCGAACTGAGAGGTAGCGACTTCGTCTGCCATACGCATCATCAAAGCCATGGTGCCTGTGAGATAAACCTCTAGCTCGGGTTTTTTAGCCTTAGCTGCGGCAAAAACCTCATCGATATCGACAGCGATATTGTCGAAGAATTGCTTATACTCATAAGAGCCCGCGTTATAGATGTTGAGAGTGATATTCGCGCGGCTGTAATCATCGGAGACAAGACTGCGGCGGTCGTCCGGATTAGCGCTATTGAATAAATAGAGAAGCTGCGAAATCATTTGCTGCGTTTCGGGAATGCGATAGAAGCTTGCTTCGTCATCGTTCATTTTCTCGAAAGTGTCTTTAACGATGTTGGCGAGCGAATAGCTTCGTGTCACTTGGTCTGCATAGTTGGTTTCGATTCGAAGTTGTAACTGATCAATCGCTCGCATGACTTCAGGCTCGAGCAAGCCATCCGCTTGGTGTGAATCGACCATAATAACCATCGACTGAGCGCCTGCCATATTCTCATCAACAACGTCATAAGCGACCCGCATCGGATTTCCCTCACGGGTTAACTCGGTCATGTTTGTATCTATTCTTAGAAGAGACATACCGTAGGCGCAGCTCAAGAATAACGAACCAAACAGCGCTAAGATTATAAAAGGGTGTTTCTGAGTTATGCGCGGAATCCGCTGTAGAATTGGTTTTTGCCACTGCACCACAACGTAGGTGAAGGCACTTGCAAGGGCGATATAACTGCCGATGGCAATACCCAACAGCGCAAAGATGGCTGCCAAATAAACCAGCGCATAGAGGGCCTTCAAAACTCCTG
>LICD01000195.1 GCA_001438145.1 OM182 bacterium BACL3 MAG-120619-bin3
CGCGGCGCCGATATCTCTAGCCTCACGGGAGAGCTGATCGCGTTATCGACTTTCCTTATCGTTACGCTGTCCCTCGCCATACGTCGCTTTAGGAAAAGACTGGACTAAACGTATGGAATCCTTGCTCGCCATTTCGCCTTCGCTGCTTGCTCTTGTGATGGCGTTCACCACGCGGCGCGTCATTCTTTCGCTATTCAGCGCCGTAGCGCTGGGTTTTTTTATACTCAACGACTATCAGCCGCTTAGCACGTCGATTGCACTGTTCGAGCAGGGGATTTTCCAGCAGCTGCAGGGGAGTAATGCGCAGATCGTCATCGTCATTACGGTAATTTCGGGTTTTATCTATTTATTGGAGGCCTCGAGTACTATGCGAGCCTTCTCGAGCTTTATGGGGAGTCGCGTGCGCTCAGCGGCCAAACTCAAGCTAAGCACGCTGTTCTCGGGCATTCTAATTTTCTTTACCGACTCAGGGAATTCGCTCATTCTGGGACCGGTTTATCGACCTGTCTACGATAAGTTAAGAATCTGCCGCGAGAAGCTTGCTTACATCATCGACTCTACCTCGTCTCCAGTCTGCGTTCTGATTCCGATCATTAGTTGGGGTGCCTACACGATGGGATTGATGGAGCAGGCGTATACCAACGAAGGCATCGATAAAGATGGGTTCACAGCGTTTCGCGAAGTGTGGTTTTACCAGCTTTATCCGTTACTCACGCTAGGCGGCGTGTTTTTCGTCGCGCTGTTTAATGTCTATCTTGGCCGCATGGCGACTGCGCAGCGTGCGTTGTTAAGCGGCGAACTTGTCTATGACGACAGCAGCAAGGCAGACGACGCGCTCTCTCCCACACTGCAACGTTACGGCGCGCGCATAGTGGGTGCCGCACTCGGGACGCTTTTTATCTCGATGCTGCTGCTTTTCACTCTTTTCGTTGCACGTAACGGCGGCCTCGATGGTCCGACGATTCGAGTAACGCTTGCGTTGTCTTACACGACTGCAACACTCGTGACTATTGTTGCTCTTAGTCGACTCGGGCTGTTTAGTTTTACCCAGAGTTCGACGAGTTTCTTTGCCGGCATGGGGAAAATCATGCCTATTCTGTGTATTCTAATTTTGGCCTGGACACTCAGTGACGTACTGACCGAACTCGAAACCGGCAAGGCGATTGCTGCATTACTCGAGGCTATAAATTTTCCGACATGGATGCTCGCAAGTATGATTTTTCTGATCGGTGCGGCACTGTCACTAGCGACTGGCTCGTCGTGGGGCACCTTTGCTCTAGTGATTCCTATTGTGGTGCCGATTGCCGCAGCGCTTGATGCCTCTATTCCAATTTGTCTGGGTGCGGCACTAAGCGGCGGCTTGTTCGGCGATCAAACATCGCCTATTTCGGATACCACTGTGCTGTCGTCGATGTCTTCGGGCGTTAATCACATGGCGCATGTTGAGACTCAAATTCCGTACGCACTTATCACAGCGAGTTTCGCTTTCGTTGGCTTTATTTTTGCCTCGCTTACCCCCGCACTCGAAGCGCCCTACCTCTCGTTTGTTTCCATGTTTATATTGATGGGAGCGACCTATTTTGTTCTGTCGAAGATGCGCGTGGGCCGTCTTTAATTTGAGTTGAGTTAATGTGAAGAATCTCTGGTTAAGAAAAGAAGACAAGTCTGGCGAACGACGCGTGCCGATCACGCCGACAGAGGTAAGTTTGCTTGTGAAGGCAGGCGTTGGAGTTACTGTCGAGCGCTGCAGTGAACGCTGTTATTCCGATGCCGACTATGCGGCGGCAGGTGCTGTCCTCACCGATGCTGCTTGGCAGCAGGCGCCGTTGGATTGTGTTGTGATTGCATTGAAAGAGCTTGCAGATTCGACAGAGCCTGTCGCGCACACACACATTCATTTTTCGCATACTTTTAAGGGGCAAGTCGGCGCCAAAGAAGTGCTCGCACGTTATTCGCAGGGCGGCGGCGTCATTTATGATCTCGAATTTTTATTTGATGCACAGGGAAGGCGTATCGCTGCATTCGGCTATTGGGCAGGATTCGTCGGTGCGGCGCTCGGCCTTTTAGGCGTCGCTCATTTTTCGAGTTCGACGGCAGCGTTTCCCGCGCTGCGGCCGTTTTCCGATCGAGGTGCACTGTTGAGTGCTGTGGACGCCGCACTCGAAGGTGCCGGGTGGACTGACGGATCGTTGAACGTGATGATCATGGGGGCACTGGGTCGCTGCGGCTCTGGTGCACGCGATCTTATTACGAGCCTCGATGCTCGATTGAGCGTGACCGCTTGGGATTTGCCCGAATTCACGTCGGCTGAAAAGCCAATCAGAGAAATCCTGGCGCACGAATTGTTTATAAACTGTGTCTATCTTCGTGAGCCTATTGCGCCGATGATCGATCAGAAGCTACTGTCTGAGAACAAGAGGCTAAAGGTTATTAGCGATGTCAGCTGCGATCCGACGAGCGCCGATAATCCCATTCGCGTTTACGATGCGATAACCCATCTGCATGCGCCTTTTGTCCGCGCGGCAGGGCAGGGTGAGCCCGTTTACGTGCAGGCGATCGACCACCTGCCAACCTTGCTGCCACGCGAGGCATCACAGGAATACGCAGCAGCGCTTTTTCCGTCTCTGCTCGATTTTTTGACGGCCGAGTCAGCAAGTGCCACGTGGAGCGAGGCTAGAAAGCGATTCGACAGTGCGCTTGCTGACTTTTCATTAACCCATCGCTAATTTGACGTTACCAAGAGGCCAATCGATGACCCACTTTGATTTAATTCGACGATCGTTTATCAAATTATCAGCTGCGCTTTTTGCTCTCCTTTTTGGTGCGGTGACACCCGCTTTCGCCGCGAATGAAAGTGCGGTAGATATTCAGTCGCGTCATAGTGTCGTGGTGACACGATTAGTAGACGGGACAATTATAGGGCCAGAAACAGACCCGAGCATCGGCAATAATATTCAAGGGCCATCGATGATTCGGGTGCCCGACTGGGTCGAAAACCCGCTCGGTAAATACTACCTCTATTTCGCGGATCACAAAGGGCAATACATTAGATTAGCGTACGCCGATGCGATCACCGGCCCATGGAAAATTTATGTGCCTGGCAGTCTGCCTATCGAAGACTCGTTTTTTGCAGTAGCGCGTCCGCCTATTGCAGAGGATCGGCTCGCCGAACTGGTTGCCGCGCGCGAGGCCAGCGGTGTTCGTGTGTCTCATGACTATGCTAAAGAATTGACAGAACCGCATATCGCCTCGCCCGATGTTCATGTCGACGAAGAGAATCAACGCATAATCATGTATTTTCACGGGCTCGAAGCGGCAGCCAGGCAGCATTCGAGAGTGGCGACTTCAAAGAATGGGATCGACTTCGAGACGCTACCGAGCGACATCGGACGCACTTATTATCGCGCATTCGCGTGGGACGACATGACCTACGCGATCGCTATGCCCGGCCAGTTCTATCGTTCGGAAGATGGCCTGAAGGACTTCGAAACCGGCCCGCTTCTATTCGAGAGCACGATGCGTCACTCGGCGGTGATTGTGCGCGATGGCAAGTTATTCGTTTTCTGGACGAGAGTGGGCGATGCGCCAGAGACGATACTGCTGAGCACTATCGAGCTTACTGAAGACTGGACCGACTGGCAGGAGTCACCAGAGGTTGAGGTGCTAAGAGCGGAATTCGATTGGGAGGGCGCAAAGGCACCCATTGAGCCATCGGTGCGTTCGACCGCGTATGGTTATGTCAATCAGCTAAGAGACCCCGCTTTGTTTGTCGACGACGGTGTTGTTTATCTTCTCTATGCGGTCGCAGGCGAAAGCGGCATCGCTCTAGCACGCGTCACGTTTG
>LICD01000196.1 GCA_001438145.1 OM182 bacterium BACL3 MAG-120619-bin3
TCAATGCTCTTTCAATGCTCTCTCAATACTCTCTCAATACTCTTGGCCGCCTCTCTGTATGCCGTAATTTCTATGATGCAAACTCAAGACTAGCGCTGTATTATGCGCGCCAACATCCAACCAGAATGAAGATAAATAGCATGCCCAATTCTGCTAAACCTATCACAAGCCTCCTCCTCAGAAACGCTCATACCCACATGCCCATGGGCGTCGCCGACAGCTATCGCTATTGGGGTGAGGACAACACCGTATTCGTGAAAAGCAGCGAAGGCTGCACGATCACCGATGTCGATGATCAGACGTTTGTAGATTTCCGTCTCGCTTACGGCCCGATTATCCTCGGTTATCGCGATACACGCGTCGACGAAGAAGTTATTAAGGCAATAACCGAACGCGGCACGATGTCGGGTTTCTCGACGGATCTCGATTCTGAGGTCATTGAGCTCGTAAAAAAGATGTGTCCCAACATCGAGAAGATGCGCTTCGCCAATTCAGGCACCGAAGCGGTCATAGGCGCGGTACGAACCGCGCGGGGTTTTACCGGGCGCAACAAAATCGTCGTAGTCGAAGGCGGTTTCCACGGCCTCTACGACGAGATGATGTGGAAATCGGATGTGGATAATTGGGACGCTGAGTCGGGCGAAGCGCCAGAGGTGGCTGCGTTCGGCAGAGGCATTCCCGAGGCGAGTCGTGAACATCTAGAGACGGTGCCGTTAAATAGTTTCGAGGCGATTGACGAGGTGTTTGCGCGAGTGGGCGACGACATTGCCGCCATTGTTATTGAGCCGATTATGGGCAACTGCGGCAGCATCGCTTCGAGCCAAGAATACATGCAAAAGCTGCGTGATCTCTGCGACGCAACTGGAACGCTGCTGATCATCGACGAGGTAAAGACTGGCTTTCGCGTAGCTAAAGGAGGCGCTCAAGAGCTTTATGGCATTCACGCCGATCTGACGACCTATGCAAAGGCAATGGGCAATGGCTATCCGGTCGCAGCCTTTGGCGGCCGCGCTGACGTTATGGATGTGATTAGCTCATCGGGCGGCGGCGTAACGCACGGCGGAACCTACACCGCTAATATGATCGCCCTGAGCGCAGCGAAAGCGACGCTAACAATTTTGAATGATTCAGATGCTTACTCTTCGATTGACAAGGCGGGCGCCGAAATTCAAAGAGTCCTGGCTACTGTATTCACCAAACACGGCATCGAGCATCGGTTTGCGGGTCCCGACTCCATGTTCGGCATCCACTTTGGCGACCTCGTGCCCACTAACTACCGCGACTGGAAACAAACCGACAGCGATCTTTACACCGAATTCGCCATGAATCTGATCAAGCATGGGGTGATGTTAGAACCTGATTCTCGCGAGCCTTGGTTCATTTGCGAAGCCCATAAAGACATCGATCTAGGCTGGCTCGAAGAAACCGCCGACCGTGCTATGGCTGAGGCAATCGCGGCGCGAGCCGGATAAAGCGCGCTCTAGACCCAAGTAACCCAAGCCCAAGCGCCATGAAGATATGTAAGAAGTCGCCGGGCTTTAGCAGCGAAGCGAAAGAGACATTAAGTGCAAAAAGGATAACCGCTGCAAGCAGCGACACTGCGCCAACTGTTGCCAATGCGTCTCGAGAAATAATCGATCGCAAGACGAGAGCGGCTACCGAGATAAGCGCGACTGCATTCCCCCAAATACCAAACTCCAGCGCGCTTGCCACTAGGCCAAGTGCGCCTGCAATAACGGCGAAGATACTCGAGAAACGCCATTGATTGGTAAGCACAGAACCCGAGAAAAGGAACGTGACCGCGAGTAGTGGATACGCCGCAGTTGCACCCAGGCCTGAGAAAAAAGAGTGCATCGTAGGCAGAGGCAGCACGCCTGTAAAGCGTAGAACACCAAGGCATGCTGCGGCTGCAAATAAACCAGCTGCAATGCGAATCGACGGTGGGTATTTAGCTCCGATGGCGATAAGAAACGTAACCACCAGAAGCAAGCTATCGGTCATAGCAAGACTGTTCATCGCTCGAACTCTTTCTTATTACCTTGCGTCCAAAAGTAGCCAAGCACTGCAAACGCGCACACAGCAGTGCCAGCGACTAATATCTGTACAAGCCCCGGCAGCTGCTGTTTAGTGCCGAGATAAAGCACAAGCACAATGGCTGAGATGACGGTCATCATAAGCCCCGATAACTTAATCGATAAAGGCGTTTTCTCAACGAAAATCTCATCTGTTATTGGTATCTCAGCGAGTGGCTTCGGTGCTGATTTTCCATCGGGCGACCACGCTGGCGGGGCGAAAAAACACATCAATTTGTCGCGCCAGTTGTCCTGCTGTCCTGCCTTCTTAAACATACTTGCCCAGTAGTGGAGATTGCTCCATACCGGGTTCCAGCTATTCAGTTTTTTCTTCAGACCATAGACGATAGGCTCTTCTTCTCGCTCATCGGCATAGGTGCCGAACATCCTATCCCACGCGCAGAACATGCCGCCGTAATTCTTGTCGATGCAGTAGTCGTTTTTCCCGTGATGAACCCGATGGTTTGACGGCGTCACTAGCACATATTCTATCCAACCCAGACGTCCAACTAAGCGCGTGTGAACCCACACTTGATAGAGCAAGTCGATTAGGCCAACCACGACGAATACCTGCACAGGAATGCCTAAGACGGCGAGTGGCATGTAAAAAATCCACTTGAAATAGAAACCCGTAGAGGCCTGTCTGAGTGCGGTAGAGAGATTGAATTCGTCGCTGCTGTGGTGGGTGATGTGCGACGCCCAGAACATATTAACCTCATGCCCCGTACGATGGACCCAGTAATAGAGGAAGTCGTAGAGTAGCAAGGCGAATATCCACGTGAGCGGATTCGTCATATCCCACTCGAATGTGCCGTATTTCATTTCGATAACGGCATACATGAACGCGCTGATCACCGCGCCTGTCGCGTTGACGAACTGACTCATGATGCCAATGTTGATCGACGTGATACTGTCTTGAAAATTGTAAACTGAGCGCCCCATCGCCTTGCTGATCCCCAATTCCACGACCACGAGTGTGATCAAAATGGGGATAACTAGGATATTGGGTGATAAAACGAATTCTGGCATATTGAACTCTCTCGCTAAGGTTAGGGCATTTTGACGCCCCACTGCATAAAAAATAGCAACTTTGCAGGAAATACCTACCGATGTTTTTGCAGCTTAGGTTTCTTTGGGCCTAAGCTAATTTAATTGTCGCTGAGTCCCACGGGAGAATTAAGCAGATTTAACTGTTCAGCAGTGATGCCTGTTCCATACATCGCTTCGGCAGTGGCGCAGCGCTTGCGGCGAACCCGACTCGTGGTTGAGGTAGCCTCTTGACAGATGATCATCTGCGACAAATTACGCCCCTCATTATAGGCCGCGAGTTCTTCGGCGCTCATACGCTCGAAATTGGGCATGCCGTCATCGATCGCGCAGGAAGCAAGAACTGCACTTATGAAAAGTAAGACTGGCGCTTTCATTGGGTTCTCTCAGTTTTGTTTTTAGTGGCGTTCTTACTAAGAATACTCCTAAATCCCACGATAAACCTATTGTTTTTTAAGCCTTCGATCGGCTCTGTCTTCCGCCGTGATTGCCCATCTGCTCTTTCTCAACCGCGCATACATAGGCCGTTTTCAGGCCTTCCTTAGACCTTTGTCATCTACTACTATAGTTTACGTTTTCGCTTCCTAAAGAGACACCTATGACCCTTTCGTCCAATCCGACTCTTACCTGTCATGCCGCCATCG
>LICD01000197.1 GCA_001438145.1 OM182 bacterium BACL3 MAG-120619-bin3
GCGGGCGTTTTCAGGCAATTCGTCGAGGCTCTTCGCGCCGACAGTAGACTCGGTCCAACCCGGGAGATCTTCGTAAATCGGCTCGAGCGCTTTGTAGCTGTCTATATCCATCAAGCTACCCGATGCGCTGTCGCCCTGACCTTTATAGCCAACGCACACGCGAATGGTCTTTAAACCATCCAACACATCGAGCTTCGTCAAACAGATACCCGAAACACTGTTAATACGCACAGCGAAGCGCACGGCGGCGGCATCGAACCAGCCGCAGCGTCGATCACGTCCAGTGGTTGCGCCCTTCTCATGTCCGACGCTCGCAAGGTGCGCACCAACCTCGTCAAATAATTCGGTTGGGAAAGGCCCAGAGCCGACGCGAGTGGTGTAAGCCTTTGTAATGCCCAAAACATAGTCTAAATACAATGGTCCGTAGCCACTGCCCGTCGCAGTACCACCCGCAGTCGTGTTAGATGAGGTCACGAAAGGATAAGTGCCGTGGTCGATATCGAGCAGCGACCCTTGGGCGCCTTCGAACAAAATATCGGCGCCGGCTTTGCGGCGGCTGTGCAGCAATTCGATTGTGTCGTCGATCAGCGGACGGAGATTTCGTGCGAGCGCTAACTGACTTACAAGCGTCGCCTCGAAGTCGACAGGCTCAACTCCGTAGTAATTCTCGAGCATGAAATTATGGTATTCGGTGAGCTCTTTGAGCTTTTCGGCAAAGCGCTCTTCGTTCAACGTTTCGGCAAGACGAATGCCGCGGCGACCCACTTTGTCTTCGTAAGCAGGACCAATGCCACGCCCGGTGGTACCGATTTTACCTTCGCCTTTTTTGAGTTCACGTGCCTGGTCGAGGGCAATATGTGAGGGAAGAATGAGCGGACAAGCCCCGCTGATGCGGAGGCGATCGCGGACAAAAATCTGCTTGTCTTCGAGAGCGGTTATTTCTTTGACCAAGGCATCGAGGCTTAATACGACGCCATTACCAATGACACACATCACGCTTTCGCGAAGTATGCCGCTAGGCAATAGATGCAGCACGGTCTTCTCGCCATTGATAACCAGCGTGTGACCGGCGTTATGACCACCTTGAAAACGCACGGCAACCGATGCCTGATCGGTAAGCAGATCGACGATTTTCCCTTTCCCCTCGTCGCCCCACTGCGTTCCTAACACTACAACTGATTTAGCCATGTCGCTCTCTCGTTACCTTGTTCGTTGCATTCGTTGCCCCGCAAAACGCAGAGCGCTACTTACACCAGCCCTCTTCAGGCTGGCTTTTCTATCTATGCTAAATCGGCTTAACTTCCCAACCAGATTCACTTTTCACAATCACACGATCACAGTCTTGTTCGACAAGCTGCGCTGCGCTCGCAAGCCCTTCGCTTAAACTCGACACAACGTGTTCGCCCGACGCGCGTAGCGCGGCAACCAGCGCAATGAGTTCTGAATCGGTTGAAAGTGGTGCTGCAATACCCGCAGGCTTTGGAAAATCGGCCAATGAGAGTTTCACGAGTGTTTTAAGATCGCTGTCAAAGCCCGACGCTGGTCGCGCGCGACCGAACACTTCACCGATATCGTCATAGCGACCGCCTTTTGCAACGGCCCGCCCGTGAATAGGCGTGTAGGCAGCGAAAACGACACCTGTGTGATACTGATAACCGCGCAATTCGCAGAGATCGAAACAAAGGCGAACGCCGGGGACACGCGCCTGCACGCCCGCAGCGATAGCGGCCAACTCGTCAAGCGGCGCGCGCACCGAAGCCGGCGCAGAGGCAAAGGCCGCTAGCGCTTCGTCGAGAACGTTCTCATCGCCGCTCAATTGCGTCAGTTTAGTGAGCAACTCTCGCAGTGCATCGCTTGCAACTGATGCATTGAGAACCTCTGAAATTTCGTCATAAGCCTTGCGCTGTACCGCGTCGAACAATCTGGCCTCGGTGTCCGCATCGATCTCTGCGGCGTCAACAAGCGCGCGAAAAATTCCAACATGGCCAAGCACATGATGAATATCCGGCACCGAAGCTGCCTCGAGCGTGGCATGCATCAGGCAGATCAATTCGATATCGCATTCGACGCCCGCATGTCCATAGAGCTCGGCGCCTACGCGAATTGGGACGCGTGAAGTCAGCAGCCCACGCGGCTTAGTATGCAGAACACTGTCGGCGTAGCAGAGCCGCACGGGGCCTTCGCGGTTGAGGCAGTGCGCATCAATGCGGGCGGCCTGCGGCGTTATATCCGCGCGGATGCCCATCATGCGCCCACTCAGTTGGTCTGTAATCTTGAACGTGTGAAGGTCAAGATCATGTGACGAACCGACCAACAACGAGTCGAGGAATTCGATTAGCGGCGTAATCACCAACTCATAGCCCCAGGATCCGTAGAGATCGAGCAGTTTTCGCCTCAGCGACTCGAGCTTGTGAGCTTCGCGCGGGAGGATTTCCTCCACGCCATCGGGTAGCAGCCAGCGCTTAGCGGTGGTCATATAGTGATAATTCCTTAACTTAAAGAGCGCGAGTATTTTACGCCAGCCGCGCCTATCAATAAACGGAAGAATCACCGAATCTGCGTATCGTCTCGCTGAACGATGGCTCAGAAACCAAAAAGGCCCAGAAACTCTTGAGCTTCTGGGCCTTTTTTACCTCTTGCCTGCCAACTAGTCAGGCTTAAGTAACTATTTCGCTATATCGCCATCTTTCAGGTATTTGAAATAATCACTTTCTGGATCTAGCAGCATTACGTCGCCCTTGTTGCTAAACGTCTGCCGGTAAGAGTTGATGCTACGAGTAAAAGCAAACCACTCTGGGTCCTTCTGATAGGCCTCGGCGTAAATATTGGCGGCCATCGCGTCTCCCTGACCGCGGATCTCCTCGGCATCACGGTAGGCTTCGGCTCGGAAAATCGTCGCTTGACGATCGGCGTCGGCCCGAATGCCTATCGCAAGCTCTTCGCCGCGCGAACGCAGCTCTTGGGCTTCACGATTACGCTCTGTGATCATCCGGTCATAGACCGACGATCGGACGTCGTCAGGTAGATCGATTCGCTTCACCCGCACGTCGATGACTTCTATGCCAATATCGGCTGCCGTGTTCTCATTGAGATCGGCAGTCAGGTCGAGCATAAGTTGATCGCGTTCGCCAGCAACCACTTCTTGGAGGTTGCGTGCGCCGATCTGGTCGCGCAGGCCATCGTTGATGCGCTGCGCAAGCAGACGACCAGCTGTCGCTATTTCGCCGCGAGTCGAGATGTAGAATTGACCTACATCGACAATCCGCCACTTCGCATACGAGTCGACTTCAAGCGCTTTTTGCTCAAGCGTCAAATAACGCTGCCTTGGCGAGTCCTCTGTGAGAATCCGCGCATCGAACTTACGTACGGTGTTTACCAAAGGCATTTTAACGTGCAGACCCGGCTCGATGTCCGCGTTAACGATTTCACCGAATTGCAGCATCACTGCGCGTTCGGTCTGCTTCACTACAAACAGGGAATTGGAGGCAACCGTCACCGCCAACACCAAGATTCCTAACAGTAGAAAATTTCTCATTAGCGTACTCCTCGCGTATTCGTCGGCACGCGGCTGCGATCGATAGAGTTGCTGTTGTTATTCGCCGAAGGCATATACGGCGAGAGCTGCTCGGCTAGCGCACGAAGGTCTTGCGTACTAGACGCGCCACCGAGGCCGCGGCCGTTTTGCTCCATAATCTTGTCGAGAGGTAAGTAGAGCATGTTGTTGCCGCCCTCTACATCGATCATGATTTTAGTGCTTGCCGT
>LICD01000198.1 GCA_001438145.1 OM182 bacterium BACL3 MAG-120619-bin3
GTACGACGTTGAATACACCACCAACCGCGTCAGTACCGTAGATAGTCGCGCCGCCAGCAGTCAGGCTGTCTGTACGTTCGATCATAATCTGCGGGTAAAGATTGGCGAGGTTGGTATTGAGCGTTCTACGACCGTTCAAAAGAGTCAGGGTAGCGCGAGTACCCAGGCCGCGGAAGTTAGCGCCTTGAATACCAGCCGAACTAGCGGCGGCAGTCAAAATATTAGTTACCGACTGCACGCCGTAGTTGAATGTCGAGTTACGTAGGACCTCACCAAGGTTTGGCGTGCCCTGCTCGAGGAGATCCTCTTCTGTCATGACTTGCACAGGAGTGGTGACGTTAATCGTGTCTCGACGAATGAATGAACCGGTGACGACTACCTCTTCGATTACGCCGTCTTGCGCAGAGGCTGCGCCTGCAAAAGGGAGTAACGTGAGTGATATCGCCGCACACAGCAAGCTGCGCTTGTGGGGGATGTTTTTATTGCTCAAAATCATTTAATGACTCTCCAGAGATTAGTTCTTACGTGCTTCGCCTCCACAGTGATGTGGCGGCACCGAACTGCGACTATTCTTATTACGTGCTGGCTAAGGCATGAGCCTTGGGGCTTCTACCAGCAGTAGGATTGCCGAAAATGGCAGAAAACTACTACCTTTCTTTCAATTTAGTAAAGAGCTTTTAAATCAGAAGGTTAGTAAGCATCTAACGTTCTATTTCAACCCTGCTCTTGATTTTTGAATTATTTTTCTAAGCCGTTCGTCCAACACCGCTAGATTTTCAATACAATCCAGAAAACCAGCTTTCAGATCGTATGGACTAAGTTGTTTCATGTCAAACCCATTCTTAAAGCGAAGTTCACCCCGAAATCTCGAGTACAGAGCAACCGCGCATAAAAAAACCCGCAACCTCACGAAGAGAGACGTTGCGGGTTTTCCAGCAGCGGTTTATTGCTGCCTTTTCGATCAGTGCTCAGGCTCAGCCACTAAGACTAGGCCTGAACGTTTGGTTGTTTTTAGAGGTCGAACTGGACGCGAGCGTAAAAATTGCGCCCCATCGGGTCTTGAAGACCACCAATCACACCCGCGAACTCTGGAGATCGTTGCGCCTCTCGGTCAAACAAGTTACGCGAACCGACGGTGAAATTCACATTGTTACCCATGACCTCGAGCCCGCGATATGTGTAGCCTATATCCATCTGAGTCCAGGCCAAAACGCCAGTTTCAGCGATATTGCCAGGTCGGTTGTAGTTTGCAAAATAATCCAAGTGCGTGAACAACGGACCGTCATAAGGCATGGAGTCAATATAGCGGGCAATTGCGTTCACTGAATGGTCGCCTTTATTCCATCCAATCTGCAGATTGGCTTTCAGCTGAGGCAACTCAGGAGCGGCACCTGTAGTGTCGTTATATTTGCCCGCAGCTTCAACGACAGGCTTGGTCGAATCTTCTTGGTACAAGAACGAGTCGATGTAAGTCGCCGATAAACCGAGGCGGAAGTTACCCAACCTGTCGAAGCTAAAACGGTAATTTGCAGAAAGGTCGAAGGCAGTGACTTCAACTGACGTCGCGTTTGAGCTTCCCGTATTTACCTGAAGAATTGAGAATATATCGGATGGGTCTCGCCTAATGCGAGAATCAGAAAGCCCCGAAGCTAGCCAAGATTGGAGCTGGCCCGCAGCCGGCTGGTTCGCTGCACCTACGCCGCTACCAGAGAATCCCGACCAATCTTTATAAGCCTGGAAATCGATTTCAGCGACCTGCTGGCCAGTTGTGTTTACGATCCTGTTTTGGAACTCAGTGTTGTTCCAAGTCAAGTGTAAATCGAAGTTCTCAAAAACCAAATCAAAACCGGCTGATTGGGTGGTTGCAGACTCATTTTTGAGAAGTGCATTACCTCCCGCGCACGCGGTAGTGAAGGCTGAGAATGGGCCAAACCTGTCTGTGACTGTAGAGAGGGCACAGGAGACAGGGTCATAAAGTTGTGAAAGCGTCGGCGCGATAAATGCATCGCCAGTGGTGCCTCGAAGAGTCAACCAACTTGTCGGTGCGTAGGTGACACCAAACTTGGGGTCTGTTGAAGCCTGCCCTGTGCTGAATTCCTCGCGGCGAACTGCGGCCTCAATTTCAAGGTTATCAAGAACGGGGATCGCTAACTCCGCGAAGAAGGAATCTATATCCCGGCTTCCACTTGTGACGATCTCAGGCTCTGTACCGCCGATCCATGTATTACCCATCAGCTCTACAGCTGAAGGCATATTCATGAACGATTCTTGACGAAGTTGGTAGCCTACCGCGGCGCCGATTGGACCACCAGGCAACTCGAATCCGCCGAGAGGGACCTCTCCATTAAGAACCAAGTCAACAGTTACCAGTTCATCGTTAAACCATTCGGAGTCCCGAGCAGCAATATCGTTCATCACATGTATGTTGGTAAGGTTGCTTGGATCGGTCACAAAGAAAGGGTTGTAGCAAGCATCACGATCAGTCACCACGTCACAGGCGAGACCTTTTTTCATTGCTTCGATGTCATAATTTTGGTTAGACATTAATTGGAGTGTTGACTTGCTCTGAGTCCAAGCTGCCATGCCTTCCCAGCCGTCCAAACCGGGAACCTGGAAATCGGCCTGGAATGAGACTCTTGAAACTGTGTCAAGATAGTCAGCAAGGTTGTCATAGTCGTATGAGTGTCCTGTCGGAATAACATCCGTTTTATTGATTGGACGCAATGTTCTCGGACGCACGTCCTCATGAAGCGCGATGCCGTTGCTCGTGGTACCTGAGACCAAGTAATCCATCAACCCGTCGTTATTAAGGTCTTGGCTTCCGCGATCAGGCACGCCATCTCCATTAGCATCGAATCCGTAAAGCTGTTGACCAGACGCATTAGTTGCCATGAACGGATTGCCTGGTAGCTCACCACGAAGCTGCCCCAGCTCCCCAATACGCGAGTTTCCTGGATTAGATGTTGAAGTGTAGGACAGCTGAGCTTGGCGTGCCCTGTATGCTTGGGCGCTGAGCGTAAGAGCGTCATCCACTTCCCAAGTCATATTTGTGTAGAGCTTTGCGTTATCCGTCGGTTCACGGTAGCTTCGAGTGTCTCCAAATTCGAAGTAGCAGCTGCCACCTAACTCCATGCCGTATGGGCTGGCCACCTGATTTGTCAAAAACTCGTCTCGGTCTTGCCGCTTACCGCATGCTGGATCAACTTTACGCGCCTCGGTACCTGTGTACATCCCATCCGCGTCTCTATTCGGAACATACCAGTTGCCTGGGGAGTTACTCGAAATGGTCAATCCAGAGTTCGCAAGCACTGGGCGCTCGTCCCAGCCAAGTCGCGAGTTAGATCGGAATTGTCCGGCAACAACCACATCTAGATC
Source organism: OM182 bacterium BACL3 MAG-120619-bin3 (assembly GCA_001438145.1). Lineage (GTDB taxonomy): Bacteria > Pseudomonadota > Gammaproteobacteria > Pseudomonadales > Pseudohongiellaceae > UBA9145. Next base: position 3,376 of record LICD01000198.1, read on the forward strand.
ACCGATATCACCGCCCCACATCATTTGAACAGAGTGCTCGTCGTAATCTCCGCGTTCGTCGCCTTCGGCGTACGTTTCGACCCTCAGCCCGTCAAAAGACTTGTAAGGAACAAAGTTCACAACACCGGCAACAGCCTCGTTACCATAAAGCGCAGCGGCGCCGTCGGCGACAATATCTATTCGCTGGATTGCAATCGTTGGAATCTGCGTGTTGACGTTTTGGTTCGCGAGCCTCTTTCCATCGAGAAGCGTCAGTGTAGAGCGAGGCCCAAGGCCTCGTAGGTCGATGCTAGAGTCGCGGTCTGAAGTTCCCTGAATCGTGTTCGTAATGGCAGAGGAAGCGCCATTAACAAAGGTAAGATT
>LICD01000199.1 GCA_001438145.1 OM182 bacterium BACL3 MAG-120619-bin3
CGGGATACCGTTCGCTTCTAGGTGTCTCGCGACCAGACTCACGGTCTGGTGGCAAACGGGTCACAACGGGACAAGGAGCGCGATGTCGACCCCGTCTTCTCTGCACAAGCGGAGGATTTCAGGCGCATCGACCTCATCGGTGTTACGTTTCGAATAGTCGGTAGGCACTGTGTAGAAGCGCTCGCTCAGTGCGCCGATAAGGCCTTCGTCAGCGGCGGCATCGAGTGCACGTAGTGGCAGAAATGAACCGATGTCATCGGTATGGGTTGCGCCCTTGTGCCACGACAGTTCGGCGGTATACATCGAGTTAGGATAGGGCCGGCTGGGGAGTGCGTAAACACCGCGCTGGGCTCTGCCCTGATCGGTGTCGGGCATCGACGTGGTAATAACTGCTAGCTTGCAATCCTTGAGTGGCTTGGTCAGCGCTGTAAACGGTGAGTCTGTGTTTTTCGCCCACTGGTAATGGTTGGTGTAACCTTGAGCGCTATAAAATTCTCGTGTGCGCTGCATGTAACCTACATCGTATTTTCGCGCGCCGGCGTCGCTCTGCTCGTCCTTATCCATTGCTAAAACCCCCTCTCAATAAACACTACAGCGTGCCTGCTATTTAGTACACTTGTTACACACTGCCGAACTTTATTCCTAATTGGGATTGAGTGTAGCCGAACCGCGGAGCGAGGACTAGACACCCGATTTCTGTGTCTTAGATGGAGAATAGTAGATGCAAGTGAGAGAAGTTGATGTTGCCATAATCGGCGCAGGCACGGCGGGTATGACGGCTTATCGTATCGCACGCGAGCATACCGACAATCTATTGGTTATCGAGTCGTCGCACTACGGTACCACCTGTGCGCGCGTCGGCTGCATGCCGAGTAAACTGCTGATCGCCGCGGCCGAGGTAAATCACCAGATTGGTGAAGCTGGAAAATTCGGTATTGATGTTAGCTCGTCGACTGTCGATGGCGCGCGGGTTATGGCACGAGTCAAAGCTGAGCGCGATCGGTTTGTTGGTTTCGTAGAAGAGGCTGTCGACGACTGGCCAGCCGAACATAAACTCTGGGGTAAGGCGAAGTTCGTCGGCCCCAACGAATTAATGGTCGATGGCGGCGTGCGTGTTATTGCTAAGAGAATTGTAATAGCGGCGGGTACAAGGCCTGCGATCCCAACGCCGTGGTATGCGCTCGGAGATAGGCTCCTGATTAACGATGATGTCTTTGCTTGGGATACCTTGCCTGAATCGATTGCCGTTGTTGGCACAGGTGTTATTGGATTAGAAATTTCGCAGGCGCTATCGCGCCTCGGTGTGCGAGTGCATTTGTTTGGTGTAGGCAATAAATTCGGTCCGATTAGCGATCCGTTTATCAATGCCGAGGCGAAGAAAATATTCGAGGCAGAGCTTAATGTTTCGGCCGACGCTAGGGTTGATTCGGCCGAACGCACCGAGCAGGGCGTCCGCGTGACTTATTCGGAAAAGGGTGAGCAAAAAGTGGCCGAGTTTGCGTGTTTGCTCGCCGCCACAGGGCGCCGATCAAATCTCGACGAGCTTAATTTAAAAGAGGCGGGGGTCACCTTAAACGAGCGCGGCATGCCCGCGTTCAATGAGGCGACAGGGCAGATTGAAGACAAGCCTTTGTTTATAGCCGGCGATGTAAGCAATGCGCATCCACTGCTACACGAAGCTGCAGATGATGGGCGCATCGCGGGGGATAATGCCGGCTCCTTTCCTGTGATCCGCGCGCGTCCTCGCCGAGCACCGCTTTCGGTAGTATTTACCGATCCGCAGATTGCGCTTGTGGGTGCGCGCTTTAGCGATCTCGACAATTCCACAACTTCATTTGCGGTGGGGCAAGTGAGCTTCGAAGATCAAGGGCGTTCTCGCGTGATTGGCAAAAATAAAGGTATTCTGCGAGTCTATGGCGAGCAAGGCACCGGCGTGTTTCTGGGCGCTGAGATGATAGGGCCGGCTGCCGAGCATCTGGGCCATCTGCTCAGCTGGTCGGTGCAGCACAGATTAACTGTACAGCAGATGCTCGACAGTCCGTTTTATCATCCGGTCATCGAAGAAGGGGTACGCACGGCGCTAAGACAGCTTAATAGAGAGCTGCGTATGGGGCCGGTGCCGGTGGAGGGCTGCTTAGACTGCGGTCCAGGCGCCTAAATTATTCTTTTTGCAAAGAAGAGATTCAAGAGATAGGGGAGACCATGAGCAAAAGTTGGATTGCAGGAAAAACAGCAAGGGCAACGACGATGGCTGTGATGTTGCTCCTCTGTGTGGTTGCGCAGGGTCAGGCAACAGCACCACCAGACAAACAATTGAGTAGAGAGGGAATCGACGTGCGAATGAATTCACCCATCGCAGGGGTAAGTTTCAGAATGATCGAAACCAATGGCATCTCAATGCGCATTGCTGAGGCAGGTAGTGCAGGCCCTTTGGTGCTGCTCGTTCATGGCTGGCCGGAGTCTTGGTACAGTTGGCGGCATCAGATCGTCGCACTTTCTAGCGCGGGCTACCGAGTTGTCGCCCCAGATATGCGCGGCTATGGCAGTACCTCTGCGCCGGCGTCTGCAGAGGAGTATGACATTGTGACAATCGCCGCAGATCTGATTGGTCTGCTCGATGCGCTTGGCGAGGAAAAGGCGGTTATGGTAGGTCACGACTGGGGCTCGATTGTGGCTTGGCAGACAGCGCTTCTCCACCCCGATCGCTTTAATGCACTTGTTGCAATGAGTGTCCCATATGGAGGAAGGCCGGAACGCTCGCCGATGGTCGATTGGCGCGAAGCGTATGGCGAGAACTTCTATTACATCCTTTACCACAACGAACCGGGTGGTGTTGCAGAGGCAGAATATGATGCCGATCCTCGGGGGCTGTTAAGTCGTCTCTACCTCTCGCCCGACAGCGAGCGTGAGCCGCGGGAAATCACCGATCCGAAGGCTGCGGCAGGTGGTTGGATAGGACGTCTGGGCGCTGCGAAAGGCTTGCCCGATTGGCTGACCGAGGAAGACCTAGAGTATGTGGTGGGGGAGTTTAGGCACGCGGGTTTCCGCGGAGGTATCAACTACTATCGCAATTTTCAGCGCAACTGGGAGCTGACAGAAAGTATTGGGCGGGACACGATTAAAATGCCAACGTTATTCCTCGCGGGTAGTGAAGACATGGTCATCGGTCATGCAACGCAAGAGCGTCTTCAGGGCGCTATGGCGCGCATAGCGACAGATTTGCGTGGAGTTGTCTTGCTACCAGGAATCGGTCATTGGGTGCAGCAGGAGGCGCCAGAGGCGACTAACGCTGCGTTGCTTGAGTTTTTGGCGGGGCTTTGAAAGGGCTTTGAAGGGGCTTTGATGGTGTGGAGAAGGGGTTGTGACCATCAGCTATTTTCCACTCTGTTCGCATGAGCTAAGTGTGCTACGAGCGTTCTATTGCTGGTCTGGACATGCCCTCCAGTTGCATTGATACTCCAAACTCGAGTTGGCTTGTGCGAGCAACAATTATTCGCGCGGCGTTAGGGAAAACGAAACCGAAAAGCCGGAAACTTAAAACTAAAAATAAAAGAAAAAGTAGCCGAGAGAAAATATGAAACAATCCTTCACCGCAGCCTTGTTAGCAGTATTCGCCGGCGCAGTTATGCCAACAGTCGTCACAGCCGCCGAAGCGATGGCAAGTGGCACGTTTACCGAAGAACAGTTCGAGCGCGGGCAGGTGCTCTACGAGCGCGAATGCGCAAGCTG
>LICD01000200.1 GCA_001438145.1 OM182 bacterium BACL3 MAG-120619-bin3
GGTTGAGGTCGACGGCAAGATAATCACCACCGAGTCGATTGTCATTGCATCGGGTGCTCGGCCCTTTGTGCCACACGTGCCGGGCCTCGCTGACATCGACTATCTGACATCCGATAATGTCTGGTCACTCACCGAATTACCTCCACGACTTCTTGTGGTTGGTGGCGGTCCTATTGGCTGTGAGCTTGCTCAGGCGTTTAGTCACCTCGGCTCTAAAGTGACTCAGGTAGACATGGCTGCGCGGATTATGCCCCGCGAAGATGAGGACGTTTCAGCTGCAGTGAGTGCTCGCTTTTTAGAGCATGGCATCGACTTACTCACAGGCCATAAGCTCCTTAAATTTGAGACAGTCGACGGTGAGCATTTCATGGAAGCCGAACACGAGGGCAGCACCGTCCGAATTGCCTTCGACAAAGTGCTGCTGGCAATCGGCCGCAAGGCCAACACCGAAGATTTTGGCCTCGAGGAGATCGGCGTGGCCTTAACGCCCCAAGGCACGATCGAGGTAAATGAATTCCTGCAAACCTCGCTACCCAATATTTTCGCTTGCGGCGACGTGGCAGGGCCCTATCAATTTACCCACATGGCGTCTTATCAAGCCTGGTTTGCTGCGCTGAATTCTATCGCCGGTGGTCTTTGGCGTTCGCGTGTGAACTATGCCGCTGTGCCTTGGGCGACGTTCACTGATCCCGAGGTAGCTCGCGTTGGTTTGAGCGAGGAAGAGGCAAAACAGCGCGGTATTGCTTATGAAGTGACGCGGTATGAGATGGATCACCACGACCGCTCACTGGCCGATGGCGAAGCGCACGGCTTTGTGAAAATCTTAACGGTGCCGGGTAAAGACAAGATGCTTGGCGTCACGATAGTCGGTTATCACGCCGGCGAGCAGATCGCCGAATTTGTGTTCGCGATGAGCCACGGAATGGGACTTAAAAGTATTTCAGCGGTGACGCATATTTACCCCACACTTGGCGAGGCGAACAAATTCGCCGCCAATGCTTGGCGCAGCGCGCGCATGCCTACGCAGTATTTCCCTTGGCTAAAACGATTCTTCGACTGGCGCCGCGGCTAGGCTTCCGTTTTACGGAAGGCCATAAAGAGACAAAGTGAGAATAAGCCGCTGAACGCAATAAGCGCCATCTGCGGAATAGAGAAAATACCGAACAGGCGGAACACCACCTCAGCGCAGTTGCCATCACCCTTGAGCAGGAAGTTCAACATCTCGATAAACGGGAAGTTATCCATAATGTAAGTAAGGCCGGGGCCGCAGGCCGGGACCTCTTCCTCGGGTAGATTCTGCAGCCAGATCTGGCGAATCGAGAAGTAGCTCCCAAACACGCACATCGACGCGGCAATCAGCGAGTAGAGGCGTTGGGTCGTTGCTTCGGGGTCATGCAGCGCCGACACTAGACACACAAAGCCGCAGAGGATAAAAAAGACGCGCTGCGTGATGCACAGGCCGCAGGGAGAGAGGAGCATCACGTGCTCCATATAAAGGGCAACGACAATCGTTAACACGGTAATGAAAAAGATGCCGAAATTCATGATGCGATTGCTCGGCAGTGTCAGATTGCTCATTCTCGTGCTCCTAAAAAGCGGTCGTTTAATTCAGTTTAGTCGTGGCAGTTTACCGTCTTGCCGGCCTCTATGCTGCATTCCACTGTGCTAAAAACGTCTCGAAATCCAACTGTGGCTCAGATTCGATAGCGGCTTGATCGGCGAGTGACTGTGTTGCCACCTTCTCGAACATTGTCTCATCGCGTTGGCTTAGTTGGGAGTCAGTTGCCTTCTCTGACGAGTCCAACAGCACGCTGTGTTGCTGTTTAGCGAGGGTTAACGCGAGCTGAAAGAAAGAGAGGCCCTCGTCCTGCATTTGCGCAAGCATTCGCCCGGAAGGTGTGAGGCTTGCATCATTGAGCTTGGCGACCTGTGCATTTAGGGCAGACGCGTAGGCCTGTCCGGGCAGGCCCTGCTCGCCGTGAATCGAATCCAATAACGTTGCAGCATGGCCCAGTGAGCCTAAAATGCTGGCTGCCCATTCGCGCATTGCACGTGGCGCGCCTTCTTCAGACAACATTAATGCAGGGTCGCGACCCTGTTCGACGACTCGGGTGAGATTCTCGGCAACCTCAAAGAACTCCGCCTGATGACATTCTGGACTGGGCGCGAGAAGGCAATGCACGAGAAACGTGTCCAAAAACTTTGTCTGCTCGGCGTCGATTCCAAGGGGGAGATAAGGGTTTAGATCGAGGGCGCGCACCTCGATGTATTCGATGCCTCCCTCTTTCAGAGCTGCTAGCGGGCGCTGCCCGCTTTTAACATTTCGTTTGGGACGGATAGTGCTGTAGAACTCGTTTTCGAGTTGCAGCAGGTTAGCGTTTATCTGGAGCGGCTCACCATCGACGCCGCGGCCTATCGCTTCGTATTCGGGGTACGGTGTGTGCATCGCTTTGTCGAGGCATTCGGCATAGTTGTTTAGGTCGTTATAGCAAACGAAAAGCGATTTCTGCGCCTCGCTTTTGTAACCCAAATTGCCCATGCGCAGGCAGGTGGCATAAGGTAAATAGAGTGTGTGCTCATCTAATTCTTGCAGGCTATGTTCGCGGCCGCGCACGAAGCTTTTACATGCAGCGGGCGAGGCGCCAAACAAATACACGAGAAGCCAAGAGTAGCGGTGGAAATTGCGAATGAGGTGCAGATATTTGTTGGTACGGAAATCTTGCAGCGTGCCGGTATCGCCGCACTGCTGCTGATACTGCGGCCAGAAGCTCTCAGGCATCGAAAAATTGTAATGAATGCCGGCGATTGTCTGCATGATCTTGCCGTAGCGATTGCTCAATCCCTCGCGATACAGAGTCTTGAGCTTGCCCACGTTAGACGTGCCAAACAGCGCGATAGGTATTTCGTCTTCGCCGCCAAGCGCGCAGGGCATACTCGATCCCCAAAGCATTTCTTGGTTATCTAAGCGGGTAAGCGTAAAGCGATGTATTCCCTCGAGCATGCTTAGGCAGTCTTCTATGCGCTCGTATGCTGGGGTTATGAACTCGAGAAGCGATTCCGAAAAATCGGTAGTGATATAAGGGTTAGTGAGCGTCGAGCCCAAAGCTTGGGGATGGCCTGTCTGAGAAAGCGCGCCTGTTGGGCTCACTCTAAGACTTTCTTTCTCGATACCGCGCACGACGCCGCCCCAGCTCAAATCGAATGTCGCGAGCTTGTAGAAATCGAGCGCGCTGGCAAATGAGGGGCGATCAGACGAGCCCACGTCTTTAGCAGAGGTGCTACTCAAGGCAATACCATCCTTGCATCTCGGAGCCTTGCGTGAGGTCGTCCGAATCATAGGCGCTCGATGGGAAAATAGGCGTCGGTTTAGGGCAGGCAAAATGCGCAGCCTCACCTCGATAGTTCGCCACGAGTGCGGGTGGGCAAGCCTCGGCTGGCCCAAGAGCGCGGTATTATGGCAAAGAACACCTAAATTCGCTAACAGCTTATTACGTGTATCGGCTCTACTCTATTTGCTTGAAACGGTGGATTAGCCGGCGGTCTCTCTTGTTAGGCTTCGTGTTGGTCATCAGGTGTGGCTGACTTTTTCGTTGCTCGCTTAGCGTCTCTCGCTGTTTGATGCTCTCGGCGGTTTCCGTGTAGAGAAGCTGCGCTTCTGGCGCACCGCGTCGCTGCTCGGACAGCGCGGAAACCACGACAGTGCGTTCGTCTAAGCCCTGTCGAA
>LICD01000201.1 GCA_001438145.1 OM182 bacterium BACL3 MAG-120619-bin3
GTCTAATGGGCGAAGGCCAGTCGGCGACTGCGGCCATCGCCTTGGCGAGTCTCACCACAGGGTTTGTTTGCAGGGGAACAGAGCCGTGACCCGCAACGCCGGTGGCGGTGAGATTTATCTGATAAGGAATCTTCTCAACACTTTGAATACCCGCATACTGCACTTCGCGATTCACGCGCGCTACCGAGCCGCCTTCGGCTAAACAAAACTCAGACTCGATTTTGTCGAAATGCTCGTTAATCATGAATTCGATGCCGAATTCGGTCGCGCCCTCTTCACCCGATTCGGCGAGGAAGATCACGTCGCGGTCGAGTTTGATGCCCTGCCGCTTTAGCTCGAGCATTACCATCAGGCCAGCGGCAAGATTGTCTTTGTCGTCGACCGCGCCGCGTCCGTAAACATAGCCGTCGTCGACGGTTGCGCTAAACGGCGGGAAAGTCCACTTGGCGGGATCTACATTCACTGTGTCGGTATGCGCCATGATAAGCAGCGGCTCTTTGCTGCCGTTGCCTTTTAAGCGAGTCACCACATTGGGACGCTCGTCGTTGTTAGCAAGCATCTCTACCTCAAAGCCCTCGGCTTCGAGTACGTCACGAATGTACTCTGCAGCAGGCAGTTCGCGGCCGGGTGGATCGGAGGTGTCAAATTGAAGAAGCGCGCGGAAATGGCGCAGGGTTTCTTCGTTGATTGCGTCCCAGTCTTGCTGGGCTGCGGCCTGTGAAGCTAGGCCGAGTGTAATGGCAGACGCCAACGCTGCGTTGGCAAAAAATCGAGTCTTTGTGTGCATGACTACCTCTCAATAAGCGATAGCCTTAACTTTACCGTAAAGCACTTAGGAGGGGAAAGGGGGGCCCCCCTTTTCCCCCTTTTCTCTTATCGTCTTTTTAGAGATCGAACCTCAGATCTACATAGTAGAAGCGGCCGAGGTCTGAGTGCTGGTCGGCAAAGTAGCCGAAGCTGTCGTCGGCAAGCGGCGCGCGCTCGTCGGTGACGTTGTTGGCACCGAAACGGATGCGGCTATCGATACTTCCGAGAAGTTCGAAGTCGTAGTCGACCGAGACGTTAACCGTAGTCATCGAAGGGATTGCCCATTCGCGGCCGTCGGAGAGTACTTGGAAGAAGTCGCCGTTGCGTAACCCCGTCGCGTTTACGCCCCAGTTGCCTTTATCCCAGCTTGCCCGTACCGTATCTTTTCGATCGGCGTTGCCATTCTGACGCACGAGGCTTGAGAAACCTACCACTGGCAGCGATTGGGGAAGTGTGCCCGCGGCTTTGGCGTCAACTAACTCTGAGGCGAGTCCGCCGGCTTCTTGGTCGTAGGTATCTAGGAACGAACCGACATACCTTACGCTGAACGAGCCAAGTGACGAATCGACTTCGTAATAAATACCGATGTCATAGCCTTCGACGGTACGCGTATCGAGGTTTGCGTAATTGTCTTCGACCCGCGCAACGTCACCAAACGGGCAAAGGCCTGCGGCAGCAAATAGCGGAAGTGCGTCTTGGTTAATCGCAGTGTCACGTATTACGGCTGGGTTGGTGGTAACAGCCGAGCAGTTGCTCGCACCAGCACCAAGACGACGCAGCAGGTCTAACGCGACGTGATTCTCTTCGCCGAACAGGCCGATCGTGTTGTCTTTCTCGATGCGCCAGCGATCGTATGTGAGCGTGAGTCCTTCGATTGGCTCTATCACTAAACCAATCGACGTGTTGTCGGAAGTTTCCGGCTGCAGCAGTGCGCTACCTTGGGCAGTGCGCTGAACGCCGTAAGAACAATCGAGGACGCTTTCGGTTGGGTCAACATACAAACAGCTAGGATCGTTTGTTGTGTTCGACCGCGCCACCAGCGCTTCATTTATTGTCACGAGGTTTGGCGCACGGAATGCTTCCGACCAAGAGCCACGAATCAATACGGGCTCTATCACGCGATAACCAAACGCAACCTTGCCAACGGTAGTCGAACCTACGTCGGAAAAATCTTCGTAACGAAGTGCGAGCTGCACGTCCAGATTATCGAGCACAGGTACAGCAAGTTCCGTAAACACCGAGGACACCTGACGATCACCAAAACTGTTGGCACTCGGACTCGAATTCATAATGTCCGACACATAAGGGAAAGTAACGCCTGCTGAATCTACAAAAGGAATGGTGCCGTTTAGTCGCGGGTCACGGATATCTGAGAATGATTCGTCTCGGTATTCGAAACCTGCCAAGAATCCAACACCACCAGCAGGGAGCTCGTACACACTTGGGTTCGAGACTTTGAAGTCGACCATCGTGAGTTCTTGTTCGTTGAGGCGAACCACATCAACCAACGCCCTTTCGATATTGCTTCCGGTTGTTGGTGCGAACGGATTAAAACCAGCAGAGGTCGTGTCGTTTAAGGCTTCTTGTAAAAGAGAGTTGCTAACCCGGTTACTCGTCGTGTCGTTACGATCCGAACGCGACCACGTGTAGGCGCCTTCCCAATCCCATTCGGCGATTGAGCCACGCAAGCCTCCGACGAAACGATAGGTGTCGCCATCAACGTCGACGATGCGTGGCACTTGTGCGACACGATAATTGTCGAGCTCCAACTGTAAACCAGAACAAGGCACGCCTGTCCCCATGACACTATCGGGTAAGCGGTTAGGTGAACCACAAGCGCCAAAAGGATTGTAGTAAGCGTCAGCTGCGATTCGCAGTTTACCCACAGCAGAACTTGGCGTTGAGGCATGGCGGATAGTGTTGGTGTCGGAGTAATACCATGTCAGTTCCGAAAACGCCTCGATGCCGTTGTCGAAATTATGGTTGGCATAGGCATAGAAATTCGAACGCGCGAGCTCAGAATAAAGGTCACGGTTCTCGTTTAAGTTATAACGGTATGTGCCCTGCCCGTCGACTGCGCCACACACCTGATCGTTAATGCTGTATTGGCACTGCGCGCTGCCTGCGGGATAGGTCTCGAACTCTCCCGCGCTGTCGGTCACTTTGCCACTAATACCAAACCTTGAAACACTGGGACGAATATCGTACTGGCCGTAGGCGGAATTCGCGCTGTCGTTGCGGAAAATAGTCCCCGCGAACCCAGTATCGGCGACTCGCGAAGAGTAATCGCTGTTGGCCCAACGAGGGTCGTCTTGCGAATTCACCCTGTCGCGTTGGTAGTAGTTGAAAAACGCGCCTATTTGAGTCGCGCCATCGTTCAAGGCCGTACCCCATTGCAGAGTAAAACGCTCGTCCTGACGCCCAATGCTTTCGTAGGCATCGCTGCGCAGATTGACACGGAAGCCTTCGAAATCATTCTTTAGCACGTAGTTTACAACACCAGCGACGGCATCCGCGCCGTAGATAGCCGACGCACCCTCGCGCAATACTTCGGCACGACGCAGACCTGTTACCGGCAACGACTGCACGTTCACTGTATTTACCGGCACAAAGCTGCCACCAACCTCTTCGGTCTGGTAGGCCGCCGAGTTAACCATGCGGCGTCCGTTAAGCAGCACGAGTGTGTTACCTGTGCCGAGGTTACGAAGGTTGAACGCGCCAATGTCACCACGCGCCGAATTAACGCCGCCGGAAATATTTTCCGATTCGCTAAAAAAGTTTTGCCCTTGCTCTGCCATAAACTCGAGAAGCTCGTCGCCAGAGTTTACGCCAAGCGCTTCGATGTCTTGCTCGCTTAGAACCGACACCGGCAATACTTCGCTTATCTGTGCGCCGCGTATCTGCGAACC
>LICD01000202.1 GCA_001438145.1 OM182 bacterium BACL3 MAG-120619-bin3
GTTGCTGACTAATTTTCAGCGGCTATGCGCCGTTCTTCCTCGCGTGCGCCGCGCAAAATATTAAGTAGACCATAGTTTCCTTCCTGACAGGCGTACTCATAGAGCTGCCCTGCAACTTTCGCCATCGGGAGAATTGCCACCACTTTGTCGGTAAATGTCGCGGGATCGTCGAGCGTCCATTGGTAATCTAGGCTGTCGTAACCCGTACGCGTGAACCGCTCCGTTAGGACCTTTTCGCGGCCGGTTCCATATCCTTGCAGGCTCGCCGTGTAGAAACTAAAATTTTTCGTTTCGACGACTAGCGTGTCGCCATCCTGTAATCCCCCCGAAAAATAATCGTAGTTTTAAGTAGAGACTTTTATGATGTTAATCAGAGGAGTTATCTATGAAGAAATCACGATTCACCGACAGCCCGATTTGCGCAGCTCTTCGATGAAGATGTGATCCGCCAGTTGCAGCGTGTGAGCCGCCTCGCGTGTGACCTCACCTAAAATACGCACGCCGAGCCCTGGGCCCGGGAACGGATGTCGATACACCATCTCGGCAGGCAAGCCGAGTTCGACCCCAATGCGCCGCACTTCATCTTTGAAAAGTTCGCGCAGCGGTTCGACCAACTTCAAGTTCATGTGGGCGGGCAGACCGCCTACGTTGTGATGACTCTGGATGACGCGCATGCCGAAGCAATAATATAGCCTTGGCGTTGGGAAAACGCCTAGCAATGGCAGACCGGAAAAATAACGACTGGCAAGTGATTCACCAACCTGACGGAAGGCATCCGGCCACGCATTAGGAGCCTCAATCAATAAGACGCTACGCTTCGGCGTCTGCAGCCTCTCCTATCCGGGGCGCTGGCGGGTCATTGTCGTCTCAATGGCCTGAGGCTGTCGTTTTCGTGGTCGAGGCCATGGCCTTTAATTGGCTCTACGCACTGGGCGTAACACCTTGGGTATCCACTATGAATCAGAATACGCAACTTAAAACGGGAACAGCCCGTACTAGGAACTCAGCACACGGAGACACCCGCATCAAAGTAAACATGATAAACGGCATCGAGGCTTGGTTCGATGTCGATGACATCACCCTTCACGTCTGGTGTTCGAACTGGACTGGTCGCGAGGTCGTCACGGTTTGCCAAGGCGACGATAAGCGCGTGGTGTCGGATAAGCGCAGTTGGCGTTTCAAGACACCTCACGCCTTCGAGCACAATGGCCAGCACTACCTTGTCGCATTTAGCGTGGGTTTCGGCGGGGCGGGTGTCGAGCTGTACCGCAATGGGGTGCTGATCGACTCCGACCAGATCAATACCACTGGCATCCGCATTGATCCGGCGACGGGCAAACTGGATTGGAGGCATGCGCTCAAGAACCTAGCCCTGCCTTTGATTCTAGGCCTCGCCGTTGGTATCGGCTTCGGTTACCTCGCTGGACTTACATTCAAATGACCGTCCACGTCGAATCGCCTGCGGGGCGCGCCTGATGGACATCTCGAGCGAGAAGGTACGCGAGGCACGCATGGCACGCGGCTGGACCCAACAGCAGCTTGCGGAGATTGCGAACTTGAGTTTGCGCACCGTGCAGCGGGTTGAGACCCAGTCAGTCGCCTCCAACGAGACGGTCTCGGCGCTAAGTGCCGTGCTGGAGATTCCGCGCACGGAGCTCATGACTTTGAGCCCGAATCAGCCGGGGCAGACCGAGGCCGAGCGAAGGATGGGGCGACTGATGGCGGCAATGGCGCTACTCGGTGCCGCGCTAGGCTCCGGCATCACGGTGTTTCTCATGGTCTGGCTTCGCGGCAGCTGACGCGCAGTAAGTCGCATTAGCTTCGTGAATTCGTCCAGCGGGGTTGCATGAGCTGGGTATCGGCGTCATGCGCAGGTGAAATCAGACGCTGCTCAAACCCATCCACGTCGCCACTTTAGTGCGTCCTTGAGCTCACGCCATGCTGCTGACAGTGTTGATCGCCTGTCTCAGTCGCTTTTTGATGCCAGTGTGGACCTTAACCCTCACCAGATTGAGGCAGCACTATTTGCACTACGGAACCCGCTTCAAGAGGGCGTCTTGCTGGCTGATGAAGTTGGCCTTGGGAAAACTATCGAAGCTGCTTTAGTACTATGCCAATGCTGGGCAGAGAGAAAGCGCCGATTGATCATTATCTGCCCAGCTCTAGACAGAGAAACTTGGCGCGCATATTCAATAACCTTTCACGCGTCTTGATTAAAGTGACAAACTCTTTCACTCACCGGAGACTGGTCATGAAACTGCGCGTCAACAATCAATGGATGAATGTGCCCGAACAATGGCACGAAGAGACGTTGCTCCATGTTCTGCGTGAAGGCTTGGGCTTGGTCGGCACAAAGTTTGGCTGTGGCGCAGGACTGTGTGGCGCCTGTACGGTGCATGTCGATGGCGAACCTGTCCGAAGCTGCCTGACACCCGTAACTGCTGTGACAGACAAAACCATTCTGACGGTCGAAGGTCTCGCTTCTTCGGGTGGATTGCACCCCGTGCAGCAAAAATGGCTGAGTGCCGCCATCCCACAATGTGGCTACTGCCAGTCGGGTCAGATCATGGCCACTGTGGCGCTGATCAAGCGGACACCACGCCCGAGTGATGAGCAAATCGACGAGGCACTGACGGGACACCTGTGTCGATGTGGAACCCAAGCGAGAGTTCGCATCGCCATACAAGAAATGACGAGGGCTTAAAGATGACCGTTCAAATCAATCGCCGTCATCTTCTTCTTGGCGGTTTGGGGGCCGTACTCAGCGTGGCTTTTTTGCCCGGTTGCAGCAGCCTGCCCGTCATCCCCAAACGACCCTCACCCGAAACACGCGCTGGCTTGAGTTGGATCAGCCATCAGGCGGGCAACTATGTGCTGACCGTGCCCCGTGTCGAAATGGGACAGAACATCACCACAGCGCTCAAGCAAATCGCCTGCGATGAATTGGGCATCAACTCCGATCAACTGCAAGTCAAGCTGCATGCCACCGATAGCATCGCACATGTTCGTGCAACGGTCGGCAGCGAATCGATCATGGAGTTTGCATTGCCATTGGCAAGGGCCTGCGCCACATTGCGACAGGCCATAAAGAACGGGCAGACTTCCGGCAAGCTGGACCCCATTGAATTCCCCCGAGAGCAACTGCGCTCCTTGTCGGGTCAAGGTCAATGGGTGGGACGCTCTCCCCAGCTGGAACAAGGTCTTGAAATGGTGACTGGCAAGCCTTTGTATGCCAGTGATGTACGCTTGCCAGGCATGCTTTATGGCCGCGTGATACGCGCAGCGGTCCCCCCTGAAATAACTTCCAGTCTTCAGACCCTGGACGAATCGGCAGCACGCCAAGTGAAAGGCTTTGTGGCCCTGGTTCGCAGCCAGAAGTTGCAGATGGCTTCGAGTGAAGGGGTGGGCATCGTGGCACAAACCCCCGGGGCTTTGGACAGGATTGAGCAGGCATTGAACGCTCGCTGGTCTGTGCAGGGCCAGGCAGATACGCAGCGCATACAGCAAGCGATCGACATCGACCGCCGGATGGCGGCCAGTATGAAACGCGACAAGTACATCCACAGTGACCCCATACCCGAGGGGCAGTGGGATGTTGACCTGAGAATTGACGTACCCATAGCAGCACACGCCGCCA
>LICD01000203.1 GCA_001438145.1 OM182 bacterium BACL3 MAG-120619-bin3
TCGGTCACTTGCAACCTGCTAGCTAGCATAAACCATGGGGTACGCTGTGTTCAATTTAGCTGCCGTCGCAAAGGCTTGAAATCTGCTCTACAGAAGCGTAATTTCAGTAGGCTAGACGTCTTACCTATAATCTGAATACCGCCCGACTCACCGCTAACAAACGCAACAAAAACACAGCGATCCCGAGAGGTTTGTATGAACAGCGATGCCTATAACCCACCCCGCTTCTCCGAGTTAACAGCGCCATCACGCAAACGTGTACGCTATGCGCAAGGACTCGGTTGTTCGGTCATTGTCGCAGCGCTAAGCTGCCAGTTAGCGCTCGCACAAGACGTGGACATTCCTCGCACCGAGCATGGACACCCCGACTTTCAGGGTTTTTACACCTTCAGAACTATCACTCCGCTTAATCGCCCACCGGAACTCGCCGACAAGGCAGTGCTAACGCCCGAAGAAGCGGCAGAATGGGAAGAGTTCGAGAATCAACGCCAAAACCGCGACCTCATCGTCGACAGCGTCGGCGGAGCCGGCTATCCACCTGGCGTCATCTCCTATAACGAGTTTTGGTATGAGCGTGGCAGCGAGACTATCGCGAGCCGCCGGACTTCGCTCGTCTACGACCCGCCTAATGGACGCATCCCCGAGCTCAACGAGACCGGCAAACAGCGCCGCGAAGACTACCGCAACATGATTTTTAACAGCGCAGGCCCCGAGGGCCGCACAACAGTCGATCGCTGCCTTACCGGCTTTATCGGCGGACCACCTATGATTCCCGGCTCGTACAACAACAATATGCAGCTGGTGCAGACCGAAGATCACATTATGATCTTGAATGAAATGGTGCATTCGGCGCGCATCATCAAACTCGATGCCAAACCCAGCGGCCTCCAACCCAAATGGGAAGGTGAATCGGTCGGTCACTGGGAAGGTGACGTCCTCGTTGTCGAAACCAACAACTTCTACCACGACTACAACCTGCGCGGGATGTCAGAGCAAGCAACGATTACCGAACGCTTTACCTATGTCGCCGACGGCTTGCTCGAATATGACTTCACCGTAAACGACCCGAAGAGTTGGGACTCATCCTGGTCGGCGCGCGTACCGCTGCGCCGCTCCGCAGACCCCGTTTATGAATACGCCTGCCACGAGGGAAATCACGGCCTCATCGGGATTTTAGCCGGCTGGCGCCGCTACGAGTCGATGGGCATGAATGGTGACGGCTCGCCGTTGTCCGAGACACAGGGCGCTGTCGCTACCGACGAGTAAATAACTTTATTAACAAGGAGTAATAATGAAAACAAACACTTCAATGCCAACCCTTAGAGCAGCGCTTTTAGCCGGCTGTTTAGCAGTGCCTGCGCTGTCGATCGCTCAAGCTGATATGCCGCCGGTCAACGATCTCCCCAATCCTTACGCGACACAAGCCGGCTACTTTAAAATGCCCGCGGGTCGCAACTGGGGCTCGAGCAGCACGGTTGATATCGATATCGACGGGGAGAGTGTCTGGATCGCAGAGCGCTGTGGCGGCAACGTAAATGCCTGCGTTAACAGCCCAGACACTAATCTTGTGATGCTGTTCGATAAAGACGGCACGATGGTGCGCAGCTTTGGCGCAGGCTATATCACCTGGCCACACGGTATCCATGTAGACCACGACGGCAACGTTTGGATAGCCGACGGTCGCGACAATCAGGGTGGCGACAATCCGCCGACCGAAGCCTATGGCCATCAGATTCACAAATTTAGCCCCACGGGTATTCACCTCATGGCGCTGGGTCAAAAAGCCGGCGGTCGCAACGAAGAATATTTCTTCACACCTAACGACATGCACGTTGCCCCCAACGGCGACATTTTCGTCGCCGAGGGACACTCCAACACGGCAGGTACAACTGCTCGGGTACTCAAATTTAACGCCGATGGAGAGTTTTTGATGAGCTTTGGCGAAATGGGCTCCGACGACGGTCAGTTTATGCAGCCCCATGCGCTTGCGATGGACTCAAAAGGAAGGCTATTTATTGGCGATCGCAGTAATAATCGCGTTCAGATCTTCGATCAAGAAGGAAAGCATCTCGATACGTGGTATCAATTTGGTCGCCCAAGCGGCATCTATATAGACAAGCACGATGTGCTTTATTCGGCAGACTCTGAGTCTGGCTCGATTAACCCCGACCACGGCGACTGGCTGCGCGGCATCCGCGTTGGAAGTGCCATCACAGGTGAGGTCGAGTTTTTGATTCCTGACCCCGATCCCGATTGCCGCGGCACTTGCACAGCAGAAGGCGTCGTTGCCGACAGGCATGGCAATATCTTTGGCGCCGAGGTTGGGCCGGTTGGTGGCATTAAGCGCTATACACGAGGCGTGAAGTAATTTGGCTGGGAAGGGGCATCGGCCCCTTCCCTTTTTCGCCTGCCTATTAATCTGCTAATCGCCTAACCGCCAAGCTGCTCGCGACGCGCTATAAGTTGCGAGAGAATCTGGTAAATTTCTTGCATCGCAGGCACCTCGCTCGTCACCCGCTTCATGTCTGCATCTAAAGCTTCGTAATCCTCCGAGAGTAGTGACTGAATCGCAAAACCGCCCTGCAAGTTTTGCAGATCCTTGTCGTCAGTTCTGTTCTTATCGAGGTTAACGCGAGTCACGAAATTGGGCTCGCACGCGCGAACAGGAATGTTAGAGCCCGTTGGTCTCTCTTTTCTGCAGATGATATCGAACGCATCGCTGATGTTGTGTTTGTTATACGTCGCGAATAGCTGGTCTTCAGCTTCTTCAATGTATTTGGTTAATTCGGCACGAGAAAGATCCGCGATCTGAATAACTTCGCCGTCTTCTTGGCCAGCGACTTGCGCGGTGGCAATAAAGGCCATAACTCCAAACACACCGAGTATTTTTTTCTTCATGGCTGTGATTCCTTTTTTATGCTGAAAGCAATTTTGCGCTGAGAAAATAGGCGATTTTTCTTCGTTCAGTAATCCTAGTTCAAAAATTATGATTAATCTAGAAATTGAAAAAAATAACGTACTGAATAGCAGGCGTTATGATGAGGCGAGATGGCAACACAGTTTTAACTAAATGACATTTAGTCTCTTTCATAAAAAAAGGGGCTTAGCCCCTTTTTTTATTTCTTCTAAATATAATTGATTCTAAATCCCATCGACTATCGCGTTGAGCGTGGCGCTTGGGCGCATCGCGGCAGACGCTCTCGCGGCATCCGGCTTGTAGTAACCGCCGATATCCATCGCAGGGCCCTGCACAGACCTAAGCTCTTCTACGATTGTCGCTTCGCCGCTGATCATCGCCTCGGCAACGCCAGCGAAGTGAGCTTTAAGGGCGGCGTCTTTGTCCTGGCCAGCTAGTGCTTTGGCCCAGTACATGGCCAAGTAGAAATGGCTGCCGCGGTTGTCGAGCTCGCCTACCCTGCGCGAAGGTGACTTGTTAGTGTCGAGGAACTCACCGGTGGCGGCATCCAGCGCGTCGGCCAGTACCTGAGCGCGGGCATTGTCGGTTACCTGAGCAAGATGCTCTAAAGATGCCGCAAGCGCTAAAAACTCACCGAGTGAATCCCAACGCAGGTGATTCTCTTTTTCGAACTGCTGCACGTG
>LICD01000204.1 GCA_001438145.1 OM182 bacterium BACL3 MAG-120619-bin3
GCGATTTCGGCAACCACACTGCCAAAGCTTTCTTGAACTGCGATACCTAGTGCATGGCCTTCGGGCAGGTCGCGGCCATAGCCTGCTGCCTCGGCAGCCGTCTCGAGCACGCGGCGATGCCGTGGATGCTCGCTTAAAAGATCGAGGCGGAACTGGTAAGGGTTTTTGCCTGCGCGATGTGCCACCTCATCGATAAACGACTCGGTGAAAAAGGTTTGCTGCGAATGGTCTACGCTGCGCCACGCGGCAATCGGGATATGCGTTGTGCCATCAACCACACGAATCGATTGATTGTCGATAGCGTAAGGAATATGAGCAGCACCGGGCGTTTGCACGGGGCCGGTGAAGCGATTCTGCCAACCACGAACGAGGCCCGAACTGTCGAATGCCGCCTTAAAGTTCGAGGCCACGGCAGGGCGGTAATAGTCCTGCTGCATATCGTCTTCGCGGCTTAGTACAGTCTTCACCGGCACATCGAATTCTTTCGCGATGAGGGCTGCGTGGTCGATCACATTCCAGGTAAATGGCAGGCGTCGGCCGAACCCTCCACCTACATAGCTGTGATGGAAAGTCGCGTCTTCTGCTGCAATGCCCAAAATCGAGGCGATGCGGCTCTTGATGCCAAGCGCGTCTTGCGTGCTTGTCCAGATATTGGCGCGCCCGTCTTTTAAGTGCACGGTGCAGTTCATTGGCTCCATTGCGGCGTGGGCCAGATAAGGCACGCGGTAGCTTGCCTCAATCACGTCTGCCGCTGAGTCGAAGGCGGCCTGGGTGTCGCCGATTTCGCGATCTTTGTCACTCTCGTCGCCGGCAAGGCTGGCGTCGAACTGCTCATAGATCGTCGCGCTGGAGATGTTCTCATTCCCGAGCTCTTCGAATACCGCATTGACAGACTTGAGCGCCTCTTTCGCGCGCCAGTAGCTGTCGGCAACCACTGCGACAGAGTCCTCGAGCTGCACGACTTTCTTGATACCGCGGCGGTTTAATACGTCACCCGCATCGACCGAGACGAGCTTAGTGCCAAAGACAGGCGCAAACCGGATGGCCGCGTAGAGCATGTCATCGGGCTGAGCGTCGATACCATAGGGCGCGCTGCCGTCAACCTTGGCAGGGATATCGTTACGCGAAATCGCCTTGCCCATAATGTTGTATTCGTCGCGTGTTTTGAGCGTGGGTTCACTCGAAGGCTCGAGCATTGCAGCCTCGGCGGCGAGTTCGCCATAGCTCAGCGAGCGGCCACTCGCGTTATGCTGAACATGGCTTAGCGCGGTCGTGCACTCGGCCGCAGGCACTGCCCAGCGGTTCGCGGCACACTGCACGAGGAGCTCCCGTGCTGCGGCGCCGGCATAGCGCATCGAGTGCTCGCCGGTGAAGCGGACAGAAGAGCTACCGCCAGTAGTTTGCAGATTAGCGAGTTCGGCGATTTTCACGGCGCTCACACTAATGAGCGGCGCAAGGAAGCTTGGTGCGCCGAGTTCGCCCGAGAAGCCCGTTATCAGGTCGCCGTTCGCGAACAGGTCGATCGCCGGCGCTTGTTCGATGTTGACGCGCTCCCAGTCGGCATCGAGCTCGTCTGCTGCCATCATCGATAAGGATGTATGGACACCCTGACCCATTTCAGAGTGCGGGACATAAATGGTAACGGTGTTGTCGGCTTCGATTTTTAGCAGCGAGGTGACGAAGCTTTCGCCTGACCCAGCTAGCTCTGTGTTGGCGCGGCGATGACGGCTTGGTCGCGTTGCTGAGTAACCAATTAGAACCCCTCCGCCAACGAGGGCAGAGCTAAGGAGGAAACGGCGTCGATTAATTTTCATGTCTGTGTCCTTTTCTTCCGGTATTTAGGCTGTGGCTAATGAGCGAATGGCGCGGCGTACGCGGGGATAGGTCCCGCAGCGGCAGACATTGGTAATGCTGCTGTCGATATCGGCATCGCTAGGATTGGGGTTCTGCGCGAGCAGAGACGACACCGCCATAATCATGCCTGACTGGCAGTAGCCGCATTGGGGCACCTGATGATCAACCCATGCCTGCTGGACCGCAGTCAGTGCGGGGTCCGAAGGATTGCTGCCGGCGGCTGCGCTGGCGAGTCCTTCGATTGTGGTAATTTCTTGGCCTTCGATAGAGCTGACAGGGGTTACGCAGCTGCGGACCGCCACGCCGTTAATATGGACAGTGCAGGCGCCGCAGGCGGCAACGCCGCAGCCGAACTTAGTGCCGGTCATACCGAGTTCGTCGCGTAGTGCCCACAAAAGTGGCATATCTGGCTCGATATCGAGTGTTTTATCTTCGCCGTTAACTTTAAAATTGGCCATAATATTTCCCTTTGGGATTTGCTGATCGCGCGGTCTTAAAACATTTTTAACGAGTCTATAGTAGCTCTTTGTCTACTTCAACGCAGACTTCCTTCAGCCCCTTTGGTGGGATTTCGGTTGACTCGCGAAGTATTAACAGGACAATGGGCAAACTGCTAGCTTAACGGGCCGGCAGCGACTCAGGCTTTTGTCAGGTTTTGCTGGGCTGAAGGCAAGAAAATTCTAGCGGCGCTCGCATTTGAGTGTGGCTGAGCCAAAGACTGAGATGGGCTGCTTAATAGCAGGCTACCCTATCGAAACTAACTGCGACAAAAAATTCATTTTTATACTTTGGAAGGTAAGACGACTATGAAGAAAATACTTGGCGGATTAATGGCCCTCACTCTCGCTGTTCTCGTTGGCTGTGCAAGCGCGCCTGCGCCAGCAGTTGGCGTTTGGTCAGTAGAATTGAACACGCCTTTAGGCAACCTGCCTGCTACATTAACCGTGAATGCTGATGGCACCGGTACTATGGCTTCAGACGCACTCGGCGAAACGGGCATAGACGGCATAACTTTTGACGGCAACATGTTTATGTTCAGCGCCGAAGTTGATGCGCAAGGCCAAATGCTCGTTCTAGAATTTAGTGGTACGGTTGAAGGTGATTCTGTAAACGGCGAGTTCGGCAGCGACTTCGGTGCTTTCGGCGTGACTGGTTCACGTCAGTAGCCCTATGACATCGAACGCCAACGCGTTCGATATTGCATGAGCCTCGTTCACTGAGCACTAAGTGTATTGAACGCAAGGTAGAGTGCGCAAAAAGCCGCAGTAATGCGGCTTTTTTGTGGGCGGCTGTTAAAGCCTTTGTTCAAGCGTTGCTTAAAAGCTAAGAACGAGGGTGGCTGCGGTTTCGGTATCGGTCTCTTCGCGGCCGATAGGCACCTGAGTCTGATGCTTGATCTTAATCGAGAAGCGCAGCGAAAGATTGTCCATTATTTGCGATTGGATGCCACTTTCCGACCTGTAAATACTGCTGTCGCTGCCCGAGTCTAAGCTGAAGTCTTGTGTGAAAGAAGCGGTGGGCGAGAGGTTCCACACATAGTTGCCTTCAACACGGCCAATTGCCTCGTTACTGCTTTTATCCATTTGAACCGAACGTCTCATACCCAGTCCTACATTCATCGCGAGGGTCATCGAGTTGCTCGAGCGCAGCATGTTGCGGCCATAGTTCACGGAAAAGTCGCTCTGGCTATCGAAACCGCTAAAGCGGTCATCTTCGTATGAGACGCGCGCATTAAT
>LICD01000205.1 GCA_001438145.1 OM182 bacterium BACL3 MAG-120619-bin3
ATCAACTTTCCCGGCACCCGACCAGAATCCTGAAAATGTTCGAGTGTTGTTTTATACCTGTGCCGGAGGTCCTGAAGGCGAGTACTTTGGCATTGGCGATCGTCGCGGCAATCTGCCGATAGCCATACGCCAAAGACTGTTAAAAAGAGGATTGTCATTCGCACCGCAGGCGGCGGTAGCTAATGGTGATCACATTTATTGGGACCTTCATACTTGGCAAGGCGATCAAGCCGGAGAATTGAGTGATGCTGGTCAACAATCAAACTTCAATTATGCCGAGCGAGTTAAGGGTGGCAGCAACGAGAAAGCCATGAAACTTGCTGCAGGCCCTCAGATAGTTCCGTTGTATGGTACTGACTTTAGATCTACGCCTGTATACTTTCTGCAGGATGATCATGATCACTGGGAGAATGATTCGCCAATTACCTATCCGGTTCCATGGTTTCAATTACAGCTTGCGCGCACTACTCAGCAACTGTATTACCCAGAGTTTCTTCCTGATGTTATGCGCCCACTCGGTTTGCCATATTCTACGAGCTCTGCCCGCGGAGATCTCTCCGAAAGTTTCGGCACTTTGCGCTACGGTCAGTTGTTAGAGGTGTTGCTTTACGATGTGCGCCGCACATTGAGCGTTGGCGAACTCAATGCCGCTTTTCTGGACAGTAATGTTGAAGACTGGCTGGTTCAGCGCACGGCATCACAAGACACTCGTCATCTTGTCCATGTGCCCTCCAATCCGCCCGGATGGACCGCCGGAAAATGGGGCGAGTGGTATCCAGATGTAATTCATCCGGAGACGGGTCAATTGACTACCCAAATTCCCAAGGCTCATTGGCGACAAGGCTGGCTGGATCAGCACGACCGCATCATGCAGTCATTGGCAGATATGAAGCACCGAAATCCTCTAGTAATAGCGGGCGATCTTCATGCCACGGGTGTCGGAACGATGCACGGCGCTGGTAGTCTGGATTTCAGCGACAACCCCATCACTAATGTTCTGTGTGGGCCGGTTGGCACTTCGATTCGAGGATTCCCCTCAGTGGTTCGTGGTGTGTCTTCGGCGCCTTCGCAATATTTGGACTTCCTGGAACAAGTGCCACCGATTGAAGAGCATGGTTTTACTATCGTAGATTTTGAACAAGATCGAATTATAGCAAAGCTTTTTAAATGGGATGTGAACAGCCAGCCGGTGGACGCTATTGATACCTTGGAGCCTTATCACACAGTTGAGCTAGGTAGACCTTAAATCGGGTCTCCCAGGGTTTGCTAGATACTTCCTAACCTCGAGAAATTGTCCTTTTCAAATTGTGCTGGGGTCTAGGTATCATCGATCATGACCTATTCACAACGTTTTGACCCTCGAGGACGTGCCTAGCACTGCGCCAGTCCTCTATCAGAGCGCATAGAGACTATGCAAAGTTGGGCCGACTATCTCGATACACTGCGGACGAGGACTTGAAATGAACGCGAAATGCGCTAACTAGGGAACCTTTATGATCAAGTGGGGGGTATCCCCCCTTCACATCTTGTAATACATTGACAAAAATCCTTACCGTTTCAGTAGGCTTAAGCAGTCATGTTTTGATATGGAATGTTAATCGATCTCCGTTCGCATGCATCGAATCAAAAAATTGCAGTCTCTCGGGAGCTAAAATTTCATGAATAGCCTATTTTCTGCTCGGCGGCTCGCTTTAGCGGCCTGTCTCAGTGCTGCGCTGCTGCTAAGCGCAAATAGTGCCAGGGCTCAGGATCCTTCTACCTCTCAAGATTCTACAGTGACCTACCCTGCCGAGTACTTTGCCCAATTCAATCCTTACTCCGTCAACGATATGTTGCAACGAATTCCCGGTATATCTCTTGCCCGTAGCGGTAGCCGCAGTGAAAGCAGAGGCGGTGGCAGAGGCTTAGGTGCGGGCGGAGAACAAGTGTTGATTAATGGTCGGCGTATAGCGGGTAAAAGCAATGAAGGCGATTCACAGCTTTCACGCATTCCCGCATCGGAGGTGCGTTACATTGAGATTATTCGAGGCACGTCAGGAGAGTTAGATGTCCGAGGAGGAGCCCAGGTTGTCAATGTTGTCTTGGAAAAGGCGCTCTCAAGCGTGAGCTTTGCTTATGAAGTGAGCACCGATCGAGCATTGGACGGGTCATTGATACCAGGCGGTAAGATCTCGGCGACAGGACAGTACGGCGCGTTGAATTATTTCCTTAGCGCAGAGCGGGAGCCGCGTTATGACTATCGCGACGGATTTGAAAGAGCATTTGGTATTGACGGGAATCTCGTCGAGACAGTGAACCGCGATGAAACTACAGACAGCTGGCCAATTTCAGTAACAGCAAATTTTGGTTACGAACTAACGCCTGCAGATACTGCAAATCTCAACTTTTCTTGGTCTGGAAATGATGTTGAGTACGACACTGACCGAATTATCACTCGGTATAATTCCAACAAGGTTGCTAGTAGAATTTTCGAACGGGATTCGCAGCCAAGCGATCAGAACAATTTCGAGATTGGTGGCGACTACATGCATGTTTTTGGCAACAAAAGCAGGTGGAAAACTATTGTCGTTATTAATGAAAAAGAGAACGAGTTTGCACGCAGTCGTTTCAGAGTAGATCCTGCCGCATCTATCGAGACGAAAGACCTGTACTTGTTCAACTATGAAAAGTATCAGGAACGCATAATTCGATCGTCATATGTTTTTGATCTGCCGCAAGGTCAATCTATTGAGACGGGTATAGAGAGATCGCAAACAATTGTTGATACGTCTCTACGACTTGGATTGCTTAACGGGGTCGATGGCGGCTATGAGTTTGGCGGCCTCACGCCAGCGGCTAATTCTATAGGGTCGGTAGAAGAGATGAGGCTGGAGTATTTCACAATCCATAATTGGTCAATGAATGAGAGGATGACGCTAGAGACCACGCTGCTTTTAGAGGACAGCTCAATATCTCAGAGTGGTACGTTGGCAAATACTCGCGACTTCTCATTCTTCCGTCCAAAAATAGACTATCGGTTTGATATTACACCAACCGTTCAATTTAGAGGAATTATTCAGAAGATAGTCAATCAGCTCAGTTTCCTTGACTTCACGGCAGGCGTAGACTCTCTGGACGACGAACAGAATTCATTCGAAGGGAATTCGGATATTCGACAAATGCAATGGTGGAACTATGAAGCTAATCTGGAATATCGGCTTCCTCAGGATGCGGGAGTAATTAATACTCAGCTGTATTATCAAACCGTGAGAGACGTTATAGATAATGTCGATGTTTCTCGTAATGGAGAGATTCTCTCAGCTCGAGGCAATACTGGAAACGGAAGGCGCTATGGCCTTAACTTGAGTAACAGTTTGCGTTTGGGATTCCTCAATCAGCCCAATATGCTTTTAACCGCCGGACTCAGCCTGGAAGAGGCAACCCATAGAGATTCTATCCTCGGCAGAGACCGGGAGCGCTCAATGGGCGCAGGCAATTTTGGAGGAAGCAGTTACTCAACTGGATTTCGTCATGATATTCCTAGGCTAAACAATACAAACTGGGGTTTTAATGCAAGCAAAA
>LICD01000206.1 GCA_001438145.1 OM182 bacterium BACL3 MAG-120619-bin3
GTGCGAGGCTTTCGAGACAGTCGCGTTGCTCCTCTGCTGCGAGGCCGGCAAGCTGAGGGAGGTAGAGGCAGTACCAGAGACTCTGGCGGCTCTTTTTTACTAAGGCGGCTCTCGGCGCAGGGCCTGTAAGCTGCGACTCGGCGCGCTGTGGGAGCGCTGTAACGGGCTGCGAAGCCTGCGTCGCGCTGTGAAGCGCCGAGGGGCTTTCTACGCGGGAGCTGGGCTGCGGCAGGAGTGTGAGCTGCGCAGGGCTAGTAGATTTAATCATGATCAGGACCTCGCTGTGGTGACTCTGCCTTCGATGAGTTGTTGGCCGCTGACCCGTCGGCCGTTGCTGGCATTGTTAGATTCGCGTCAGGATGGGCGCCGCCGTCGAGTTTGATGCGCGCGGCGCTCTGCCGGTAACTCCCCCGCGCTTTGAGCAGACTGACCTCGGCGTAAGCTGCTTCTGCTCCGTCACTCTCAGAGTTCTTTATTTTAAGCCGCATAGAAGAAGGTGAGTGTTCACTATTTTTAGACATAAAGACTACACCAAGAGTCTTGCCGGTAATCGCAGCGAGCTGTAAACGGCGTAGCGTCGGCTGCGGTAGCTGGCTATGCCAGGCCAAAACGAGGCCACAGTGCTGGGTTTGCAGTGCTTTTTCCATACTCCAAAGCGCCTCTTTACTCGACAGTCTTTCTGAGGAGACCGGTTCAGGAGCGGCCTTCTTCCCCCAAAAAGCCTCGGATCTGAGAGGGGCGTTTGAGCCGCCTACAATTAAGATTCTTCTGAGATCGATGCCTGCCTGAGCCAAACCTGGTGCGTAAGGGGAATAGGGTGGAGCGATCCAGAGCACCCAGTTACCACGCGCGATAAGGTGGCGCATCAATGGTAAAAACAGTTGCAGCTCGCCGACTCCCCAGCGCTCGCTCACCATCTCAATGAGCCCCTGCATCGGCCAGCCGCCCGCGGGCAGCATGGCGTCGAGTTCGGCGAAGCCTGTGGCGATAGCATCGCTAGACTCGCCTTTATGATCGCAGCCCCGCCAGAGATTGCGGTTGCTCTCGAGCAGCTGCTCGATGGTTGGTGAATTCCCATGGCCCTCACTTTCACTGCTTTGCAGCCTGCTGAGACTGTCTCCCATGCCAAGGCTGATGGCCTCGATTGGGGCAGTTGTTGGGGGATTCGATGGATCTTGCACGTCACTAACCTTCGGCGATATGTCGCAAATACTGTTTATTTATACAGTAGTATAGCCAGTGTTTTGAGACAAGCAAGAAGGAAGTGAAAAGTTAGGTAGATGGCGTAGACGAAGCGAGTAGTTTAGAGGCGAGTAGTTTAGTAGGAGTGGCGATCGCTGCGAGTGGCACATCCCAGCTTTCATAAGGCAGTGGAGTAGGGCAAATCTGACATTCATGAGCAATACCAACGAGCAAAGGAGGATTCTCGGATGCTGAGGGTGTGCGCACAAAGTCGAATGCGCGGTCATAGAAGCCTTTGCCCCTTCCTAATCGATTGCCGTGTTCGTCGCAGGCAACCAAGGGCATGAGGACGAGATCGAGATCAGTAGCCGCGATAGCCTCACATGAAGAGGCTGGTTCGAGAATGTCCCAGGCGTTGGCAACAAGCGAAGACAGATCGCCTTCATAGCGTAGGAAGCGCATCGAGCAGTCTTCTCTCTCGGCCACGGGCAAAAAACAACGTTTTCCCGCTGCCAACGCTGCTGCAAGTAAACAGTCGACGCTAAGCTCGCCGTCTGCCGCGAGGTAGAAGGCTATCGATTCGGCGTGGTGAAAGGCAGCGGAGCGCGTGAAATGCTGCGCCAGCTGCTGCGCCGAATCGTGCTGTTGTGCCTCCGAAAGCGCACGGCGTTGGGCGCGGAAATGCGCGCGAAGCTGATCGCCGCTCAGAGAGACGAGCTGTGAGCTGCCGGTGGCTGACCCGGAGGCTGACCCGGAGGAAGAGTTGCGCGAGCTGTTATTAGGCATGATCGGGAAACTGGGTTGGAAACAGGGTTGGAGACAGTGAAGCCCCCCGAAATACCGCTACCAAAGTTGCCCTGAACCGAAAGGTTCAGGTGGTGGCCCTCGCGATGCATAAGGCTTTCCGACAAGCGGACATGCACAACAACATCTATCGAGAAGCCTCCGGGGTAACAATTATCGGCTCAAGAACACTTTTGGCTGGCGAATATTCTAGGGAACTTAGGCGAAGTATAGCTTGAGGCGTTGAACGGCGAAAGGAACATCGGTAACGCAGTGCAAAGAGAGTAAAGAGAGTAAAGAGAGTGCAAAGCGCGCAAGCACACGTGCCTAAAGTTCGAGTTGCCTTGCACCCAC
Organism: OM182 bacterium BACL3 MAG-120619-bin3; assembly: GCA_001438145.1. Lineage (GTDB taxonomy): Bacteria > Pseudomonadota > Gammaproteobacteria > Pseudomonadales > Pseudohongiellaceae > UBA9145. The sequence continues at coordinate 2,320 of LICD01000206.1, forward strand.
GAGTGCTGCATCGATTTTCTCTTCGAGGCTGCGTAGCTGCAGCGCGCTCGCCTGACGAGTCTCGTTAATAAGTAGGTTTTTGCGGAGCATGTCGTGAGTAATATTGAGTGCGGCCATCACGGCTATTTTCTCAGCACCGTGGATGTTGCCGCGGCCCTTAATCGTGCGCATATTCTCGTCGAGATAGCGCGCCGATTTCATGAGCGCCTCCTGTTCCGAGGGCGGGCAGTTGATCTGATACTCTTTATCGAGAATCTTAATCTGTACAGCGGTAGGTTGCTCGCTCATGTCTGTGTTAGGCCTCGTTCATCGCTTTAAGGCGCACAACTATCGACTCTAGTTTCGCCTTGGCTTCTTTATTTTGCGTGAGCAGCTCGCGGCGCTCAATATGCCAATTTTCGGACGTTGCCTTGAGCAGTTGATTCTCGCGCTTTAATGACGCGCACAAATCAATTAGGTCGTCGACCTTAGCGCTAAGAGAGTGGAAGCGATCTTCGTTCATTGCAGCATTCTATAGATAGACGTTCGAGGAAACGTTCGAGATAACGTACGAGGAGGTAACTATAGAGCCGGCATCATCGAGGGTCAATATCAGCAGGGGTAATGCCAAAGAAAAAAGACGAAGTAGACGCGTGTTTCATCGCCTGACAAATTACTCCCCGCTCGATGCGCATGGCCGCTATACTCATTGGCTAAGACAAAATTAATTGAACGTTTTAACTCAGTTTCGCTGCGAGGAAGCTATGAATCAAGATAACCGCGAATACCAGCAACGCCGCAAAGAATTGATGGCACAGATGGAGCCGAATAGCATCGCGCTCATCGCCGCCGCGCCGGCCCGCACTCGGAGTAACGACACCGAATACTATTACCGCCAGAACAGCGACTTCTACTATCTCACCGGATTCGACGAGCAAGACGCGCTGCTTGCGCTGATACCTGGGCGTAAACAGGGCGAGGTCGTGCTGTTCTGCCAAGAGAAGGATAAGGTAAAAGAGCTGTGGACAGGCGTACTAATGGGCCCCGAGGCGGCGCTTAGTGCGCTAAGCCTCGACGATGCTTTTCCTATTGCCGACATCGACGACATTCTGCCCGGGCTCATCGAAGGCCGCGAGCGTGTCTACTATTCGATGGGTCATGACAGCCGCTTCGATGAGCGTGTGATGGATTGGGTTAAGGTGATTCGCGCGAAGGCGAAACTCGGCGCCCAGCCCCCGGGCGAGTTCTTGGTATTAGACCAT
>LICD01000207.1 GCA_001438145.1 OM182 bacterium BACL3 MAG-120619-bin3
TTCGGCGGCACTGCTCGCCGCTTCAGCGCTTGCCTGCGCGAGCGTTGGCTCTGCAGACACTCTTCTTTACAAAAACATTAACGGCTATTCACTCAACGGCGACCGGGAACTGATCCGCTTTTCGGCATTGCAGATAGAAGACGACCGCGTCGTTAAGCTCTATTTAGACGGCGAGCCGCTGCCCAATGAAAGCGCACTCGACAGAGTGCTAGATGGCGACGGCAAGACACTGACAACAGGGCTTATCGACGCCCATGGCCACGTATTGAGCTATGGCCAAAGTTTGCTGCGAGTAGACCTTGTCGGCACGACAACCGAAGCCGGTGCCGCAGACCGCGTGCGCGCGTTCGCCGCCGACAAGCCCGAGCTCGACTGGGTTCTGGGACGCGGCTGGAATCAGGTCCTTTGGGACAGCAATGAATTTCCAACAGCAACGAGTCTCGACGCCGTGCTCGCAGACAAACCCGTCTGGCTTTCACGAGTCGACGGTCATGCTGGATGGGCGAACTCACTTGCGATGGAAATTGCGGGCGTTACACGCAATACCGAAGATCCAGACGGCGGGCAGATCCTGCGCGATGAAGATGGCAACCCAACCGGCGTTTTCGTCGACAATGCCATGGCACTGATTCGCAATAACATCCCACCTGCAACAATCGAAGAACAAAAGTTCGCATTGCTGACTGCGATGAATTCCCTAGCGACCTATGGCCTCACTAGCGTTCACGATGCAGGCGTTGGCAGCAGCACTGTGGCAGCGTACAAACAGCTACTCGAAGAGGGACCTTTGCCGATTCGAGTCAATGTGATGCTGGCTGCGACGGATCAGTTCTACACCGAGCGCCTCGCCGAGGGCCATTTCCGTGATGCCGACGATACCCTCACGGTCAATAGCGTCAAAATTGCCGCCGACGGCGCACTGGGCAGCCGAGGCGCGGCAATGATAGATGATTACTCCGATATGGCTGGGCATCGGGGGCTGATCCTTCATAGCGAAGAACGTATTCATTATTTTATGCGCGCGGCGATGAATGCAGGATTTCAGGTGAACACACATGCCATCGGCGACGCCGCCAATAAGCTCGTGCTCGATAGCTATGAACTGCTAATAGCAGAAACGGGTTCGAGAGATAAACGCCACCGCGTCGAACACGCTCAGATACTCCGCTATGAAGACATTGTTCGCTTCGCTGAGCTTGGCGTGATCCCTTCCATGCAAGCGACACACGCTACGAGCGATAAGAACATGGCAGTCGATCGGATCGGTGACGTTCGGATTCAAGGTGCTTACGCATGGCGCAAACTTATGGACGCGGGCGCACTCATAGCGAACGGGTCAGACTTTCCGGTAGAGTCGCCCAATCCGTTTTTTGGCCTCCACGCTTCGATCACTCGCCAAGACAAAGACAATGACCCTGTCGGTGGCTGGTATCCCGAGGAGCGGATGACCGACTCAGAGGCGTTTGCAAGCTTCACGCTCGACGCTGCGTATTCCGGTTTTCAAGAATCCTTGCTCGGCTCGCTTGAGCCTGGCAAAAAGGCAGACTTTATCGTCTTAGATCGCGACATTTTCGCCATACCAGACTCCGAAATCTGGCAGGCAAAAGCACTCGAAACCTGGGTCAACGGGTCACAGGTTCACGGCAAATAAAAAGGAAAGCCTCATGCTGATTACCCAAGGTCTCCATCGATTGGTTGCTTCACTGCTTTTATGTGCTGCCCTTTTAAGCTGCACGCCAGAGACAACGCAGCCAACAGTCGAGGCTGAGCGATCGGCAGACTCCGCTGAACTGGCAAGCTGGCAGGCCCGTGCAGCGAATGTGACGATAAAGCGCGACACCTGGGGCATCCCGCATATTTATGGGAAAACAGACGCCGACACAGTCTTCGGCACTCTCTATGCGCAAGCCGAAGATGATTTCAATCGCATCGAGGTCAACTACCTTAACGCGATGGGCCGTCTCGCCGAAGCCGAAGGCGATGGTGAACTCTACCGCGACCTGCGCATGAAACTGTTTATCGACCCTGCTGACATGCAGGCAAAGTATGAGCAAAGCCCTGCATGGCTAAAGGAATTAATGAACGCCTTTGCCGACGGCCTTAACTATTATTTATACACACACCCCGAGGTCACCCCTCGCGTCATCACTCGTTTCGAACCTTGGATGGCACTGACATTTTCAGAGGGCAGCATTGGCGGTGACATCGAACGGGTCAATCTAAAAGATCTGCAAGACTTCTACGGCAACGGCGACATGGTTGCTCAAAACATCGCCGTGTCCGACGGCGAGCCTCGCGGCTCCAATGGCTTCGCCATCGCACCGAGCAATACGCTAAACGGCAATGCGCTACTCATGATTAACCCGCATACCTCTTTCTTCTTTCGCTCCGAACTGCAAATGGTCAGCGAAGAAGGGCTCAACGCCTATGGCGCCGTGACATGGGGCCAGTTCTTCGTTTACCAGGGCTTTAGCGATAAAGCCGGCTGGATGCATACCTCGAGCCGCGCCGATGCAATCGACACCTATCTCGAAACGATTACCGAGCGCGATGACGGCGTTTACTACGCCTACGACGGTGGCGAGCGCAAACTCCGAGAAACGATTCTTACCCTGCCCTACCGATCAGGCGACGCGCTCGCCGAGCGTACTTTCACGGTTTACCACAGCCATCACGGCCCGATCATCCGCGGCGAAGGCGACCAATGGGTGAGCATTAAACTGATGCAAGAACCCATCGCTGCGTTAACTCAGTCTTATCTGCGCACCAAAGCGGCTGGGCATAATGAATTCTATGAAAACATGCGCCTGCACACCAACTCGTCGAATAACACGGTTTACGCAGACGCTCAGGGCAACATCGCCTACTACCACGGCAATTTTATCCCGCGCCGCGACCTAAGCTTCGACTGGAATAGGCCGCTAGACGGCAGCAATCCGGCAACCGAATGGCAGGGACTGCATACTTTGGAGGAGTCGATTACGCTTCTCAATCCCGAAAACGGCTGGATACAGAACACCAACAACTGGCCCTTTACGGCAGCCGGCGATTTCAGCCCACGCGCCGAAGACTACCCACGCTACATGGCCAATCGTGTTGAGAATCCCCGAGGCATTCATGCGATGAGAATGCTCAAAGACAAAACCGATTTTACCCTCGACAGTCTGATCGAGGCGGCCTATGACTCCGCGCTCGTCGCTTTCGATCCGCTTCTACCTGCGCTCATCGCATTAAAAGAAGAGCCCAGCCTAGCGCCTGAAACTCGCGAAGCGATTGCCCACCTGAGTGGCTGGGACACGCGGTTTACGCTAGATTCGACTCAAACAACGCTCGCTATTTTTTGGGGAGAGGCGCTGATGCGTGAAGCCCAACCGCTGGCGGCGGCTTCGAATAGCGATATTTACGACTATCTTGCGAGCCAAATTACGGACGATCAGCGGATTGCTGCCCTTGAAAATGCGATGGCAACGCTTAGTGATGGATTCGGAAATTGGCAGGTGCCTTGGGGCGAAATTAATCGTTATCAGCGTAACGACG
>LICD01000208.1 GCA_001438145.1 OM182 bacterium BACL3 MAG-120619-bin3
GCCCAATGTAAAGAACGGCGAGATTTGCGGCGTTTTCATCGAGAGAGCGCTGATAGAGATAGAAATCGTAACCGTCGCGGCGAACTACGATCATGTCTTCGCTGTCGCTCGACCTAATCTCCGCGTCATCGGCTAGCGATCTGACGAACGTCGTGTCGTCGAGGTTAAGCCGATTGTCGCCATCCGAGCTCCAGCGCATGATCGGATTGCGAATATTAATACTCCAGTCGAGCTCTGCAGCAAGGCGCATCGCGTTGCTTAAATTCGGTGGCGTGCCGATGTCCTCGATTATCGATTCGACGTTACGGGCAAAAAAGTCGGGGATTGTTTCTATTGCGGCGCTGTCGCGAGTAACGGTCTGTATCGACACAGAAATGATAATAAAAAACATCAAAACTGTGACGCTGAAAATCGCCAACAAGCGCAGGAAAAGTGAGTAGCGTATGGTTTGCAGTAGGCCTGCCACGGCGGACTACAACTGCTCGCCGATAAACGTGTAGCCTCGACCCCAAACAGTTTTGATAAAGCGAGGCGTCTTCGAGGTATCGCCGAGCTTGTGACGCAAACGGCTGACTAGCGTATCGACCGCGCGGGAGAACAATTCGGCGTCGATACCACGAAGGCGGTTCATCAATTCGTCGCGGGTGAAGGTTTTGTTTGGATACTGCATAAATAAGATAAGCAGCTCGTATTCCATGGTGGTGAGGTCGAGCACGGCGTGGTCGAGTTTAACTTCGCGTCGCGAGGGGTCAACTTCGATGCCATTGATAGGCTTGATCTCGCGCATCGATGCATCGTCGCCAGAGCGGCGCAGAATGTTGTGGATGCGTGCAACGAGCTCTCTCGGTTCGAAGGGCTTGGGCAGATAATCATCGGCGCCGAGCTCGAGCCCAACGATGCGGTCGGTAACCTCTGCGTGGGCGGTAAGCATGAGAATAGGCAGCTGGCCATAGATCGACGATTTCGCACGGATCTCGCGACATACCTCAAATCCGTCTTTCTCGGGCAGCATCACATCGAGAATCAGAAGGTCCGGCTTGAGCTTTTTAATCATCTCCAAGCCTTTGCTTGGGGCGAGCGCAACATGCGCCTGCATCTCATAGCGGGCGAGATATTGGGTAAGTAGCTCGCCGAGATTCTCGTCGTCATCGATGATAAGTATTTGTTTCATCTGGTGTTCCGCTTGTCACTGGGCCTCGAAATGAGGCGGCAAAACGACGCGTCTTTAGCAAGGTTAGGCGCAGAACCCTTGCCACCAATGGCCGCTTTCGGTGAAGCCTGCATAGTACGAATTCGGCCTGCCTAAATCAATTCTGTAGTATCATGCGATCCGGCCGAAGGCGTGATTACAGCGTTGCTTTCTCTTTATCGTTTAGCCCATCACGCAGAGCTTGTGCTCAAGTCTATAACTGATCCCTCGAAACGCCGCTATGATTTCTCTCGATTATGATTTCTCTCAATAACATTACCCTGATGCGCGGCACGCAGACGCTTATTCGCGATGCCAGTGTGTTGCTGTCGAGTGGCCAGCGCACAGGCATAATTGGGCGTAATGGTTCGGGAAAGACGAGTCTATTTAAGGCACTCGCCGGCGAAATCCAGTTAGAGCAAGGCGAGATCGAACTACCTAATGGCCTTCGTACCGTGTCTATGGCGCAGGAGACACCGGCGAGTGATCGCACGGCGATCGAGTTCGTGATTGACTCTCATACGGAGTTTCGCGTCTTGGAAGCCAAGATCAAAGTGGCCGAGGCGGGACACGACGACGCGCTGCTCGTGCGTCTTCATGCGGCGATGGAAGAACTCGGCGCCTACGACATTAAGAACCAAGCTGAACAGCTATTGTCGGGGCTTGGGTTCGATACCGAACAGTTTTCGCGCACGGTAGGTGAGTTTTCGGGCGGTTGGCGCGTACGCCTCAATCTCGCCGCGGCGCTGATGCGCCCGTCCGATTTACTCATGCTCGACGAACCTACAAACCACCTCGACCTTGAAGCGACTGTATGGCTCGAACAATGGCTGCGTGGCTACCGCGGCACTATTTTAGTTATCTCGCATGATCGGACTTTCCTCGACGCGGTAATCGATCACGTCATTAGCCTCGAGAGCGGATCGCTCGCGCTCTATCGCGGTAATTACAGTGCCTACGAGCGCCAGCGCGCCGAGCGCATGGCATTACAAGCGGCGCTCTACGAGAAGCAGCAGCGCAGGCGCGGCGAGATTGAAGACTTTGTTAGACGTTTCAAGGCAAAAGCAAGCAAGGCGCGACAAGCGCAGAGTCGCCTAAAAGAATTGGATAGAATGCAGGACATCGCGCCCGCACACGCCGACTCCCCGTTTCGCTTTTCGTTTCCCGCGGTTGAAGCCGATAGCGGCTACCTAATGCAGATTAACAAGCTGGCCTTTGGCTTTGATAAACCGCTGGTCGACAAAGTGACATTCTCCATTCGAGGCGATTCCCGATTCGGCCTGCTTGGGTTTAACGGCAGCGGTAAATCGACGTTACTTAAAGTCCTGTCCGGGTCTCTTAAACAGATGGCTGGCGAAATGATTCCGGCGAAGAAGATGCGCATAGGCTATTTCGCTCAGCATCAAGTCGATGAACTCGATCAAACGGCGACACCGGTTGCGACAATTCAGGCGCTCGCTAAGAAAGACCCAGCGCTTAAGGCAACAGAACAAGTTATCCGTGACTATTTGGGCGGCTTCGATTTTCGCGGCAGCCGCGTCGATGAATGCATCGAGCATTTCTCCGGAGGCGAGAAGGCGCGACTCGCGTTGGCAAAGGTTGCTTGGGAGCGGCCCAACTTGCTGCTGCTAGACGAACCAACTAACCACCTCGACCTTGAGATGGTGCATGCGCTTACCGTTGCCCTGCAGGAATTTGAGGGAGCGGTGGTTATTGTCTCGCACGACCGACACTTGCTTGCCAATACCGTTGACGAGTTTTATTCGATACATAAAGGCCACTTCGCCGAATTTGATGGCGACCTTGCCGACTACGAACGCTGGCTTGCGCGTTATAACGAACTAGAAGCCTCGCCGCAGGCAGCGGAAAGTAACCTGGGGGCCGACAATAGTGCGGCCGATAAAAAAGCGCAGAGGCAGCAGGCCGCGGCAAGACGAGAGCAATTAGCGCCCCTCCGCAAACAGGTTAAAGCGCTCGAGAATCAGATGGAGAAACTGCAGACGAGGCTCGATAAAATAGAAAGCCAGTTAGGTGACGAAGCGATCTATGCCGAGAAGAACAAGGCGAAACTCGCAGAGCTGGTAAAAGAGCAGGGCAGTGTAAAGGCCGAGCTCGGATCAGTCGAGGAGCAGTGGCTCGAGTATCAAGAGGCGCTGGAGGCGGCGCTCTAGCGAGCTGTGCGTGTATACTGTATGTTTTTACTAGGCTGTTCTTTGCAGCGCTAAACCTAATCACTCTCAGAGCTCTCAAAGCTCTTAAAACTCTCAAAAATGGACTAACACTTGGCAGCAGAATTCGACAACAGCGCCGCTTTAGCGCAAGAAGCGAGCGGCTTTGC
>LICD01000209.1 GCA_001438145.1 OM182 bacterium BACL3 MAG-120619-bin3
CGAGTCGGTAGTTCTTCCAATCCTCTTTAGGACCTCTGACAGTCTAGTAAAACCATGCTATCTTTTGACGCCTAATAAAAAGGAATAGCAATGCAAGATCCCGTTTGGACCTCCGTCATACCACCGCTTTTGGCGATTGGTCTCGCGATAGCGACGCGCCAGGTAATTCTGTCGCTCAGCATCGGCCTCTGGATGGGAGCTTGGCTGCTCGGATCGGGCAATCCTCTCGTGGCGATTCCGCAGGCAATTGATGCGGTGATCAATGTGTTTACCGATCCAGGTGATACACGAGTTTTGGTCTTTACTTTGGTCATTGGCGGTCTGATCGCAACGATCGAAAAATTGGGAGGCGTTAGGGGATTCATCCACTTATTGCAGGAAAAAAAATGGGTCACCGGTCCAGGAAGAGCGCAGGGGCTTGCCTTCGGAACTGGCGTCGTAGTCTTCATCGAATCTAATATAACGCTTCTCATTGCCGGCGCGATCTCAAGGCCACTTTTCGACCGCTATCGCGTCTCGCGTGAAAAGTTGGCGTATATTATCGATGCCACCTCTGCGCCGATTTGTGTATTGATACCATTAAATGCTTGGGGCGCGGTCATCGTAAGCTTGTTAGCATCCAGCGGCATAGAAAATCCGATCGATGTTTTTATTGGTGCAATACTTCTCAATTTTTACGCTATTTTTGCGGTACTGGTGTGCGCGCTTGTGATCTGGTCGGATTTTGATATTGGCCCGATGCGCGCAGCGCAGAAGCGCACTGCGGAGGGGAAATTTCTTTGGCCTAACGCCACGCCGATGGTCGATCCAAGCCTCATAGAGGCTGAGCAGAGCAGACAACCACAGGACTCGGCAAAGTTGATGTTGCTGCCGGTCTTGGCGTTGGTGCTGAGCATGCCTCTCGGCCTCTTTATAACGGGCGAGGGCGACCTCACGGCAGGGTCTGGCTCCACCTCGGTGTTGTGGGCCGTGTTAATCGCGTTGGGCACGGCTTGGGCTATTGTCTTGGGCTCGAGGCGTGCGACGTTGGAGACGCTGATGCAACTCTTTCTAAAAGGCGCAGGGGGTTTATTGCCAGTCGCAATGATTCTACTATTCTCTCTCGCTTTGGGCGATGTTGCGAATGCACTCGGTACGGGAGTGTTCGTCGCGCAATTAGCGCAAGAGACCATTCCGAGTGCGCTGCTATTGCCTCTCTTGTTTTTGTTATCAGCGTTTATTGCTTTCTCTATTGGCTCTAGTTGGGGCACCTTCGCTATTATGATCCCCCTCGCGATGCAGATTGTTGCCGCGTTGGATATGAATGCGTCTGTCTTTTTAGCCGCGGTCTTGTCTGGTGCGGTATTTGGTGATCACGCGTCGCCAATCAGTGACACCACCGTGGTCGCTTCGATGGCAGCGGCTACTGATCATATTGATCACGTGCGTACACAGCTCCCCTACGCGCTCATTAGTGCGGGCTTGGCCACTGTGGCTTTTTTTGTAAGCGGCTTAGTTTTGTTATGAGGGCAATTCAGGAAATCAATTATGATGAATTTTAGTCGTATAGGCTGGCAAGAAGCACGAGCAATGCTCGCTGAATACGGAGAGGACGGGGTACATATTGTTGATGTACGAGACGAAGGCGCTTACGAGGCTGGGCATGTGGAGAATGCGATACATTTGAGTGGCAGTAACGTCGCAGAATTCGTGCAAACCGCCGACCCAGATAAGCCGGTGTTAGTTTATTGCTACCACGGTAATTCGAGTCAGAGCGCGGCAGCCTATCTGGCAGAGCAGGGATTCGACGCGGCGTTCAGTATCGACGGGGGGTATGAGACCTATCACGATAAGTTGACGGTTTAATTAGGTTGATCGGCTTTTTCAAACGCGCGTTTAGCGGTGAGTGCTGTGACCATATACAACAGGTTTAGTAGCGCCCAGCCAAAGATTTCAAAAGACCAAAGGGCGTGCGCAGCAGGGTCGATAGTGCGGGCGCCAACGATCCATCCACTCCACAACACGAGTATGGCAATGGGGAAAGCAGCAACCAGCCGCCAACCCCGGCGCCACTGCCGCCACGCGGCGATTGTAAGCGCTGCGCTGGAGGTTAGAGTAAGGAAGACGATTATAAGCATGACCGTATCCCAGAGAGGCAGCGACTCACCTTCGGCGCCAAACGCGTGAGTAGTCAATAGAGTGCAGGGAAATCCGATCAGTATTGGAAAAAGGTCAATCTTTCGCATAGAGGGCTCGTGACAAAATATAACGCAGTAGCGGTGAGTTGCGACAAGCGTACCCTAGCAGAGGCTGCGAACGCAAAGTCAACTTAGTCACCTCACTGAATCGATAAAATTTAGAAGCAGTAATGGAGCAGTATGAGCAGTAAAGGAGGATTAGGTTTGCCAGCAAAAATACCGAGCAATAAAGATTACGAGAACCTCGTTGATCTTAACTACCAACTCTACAACGGGCTTTTTTTGACCCTCCCTCTCGATGAGATTGAGCAGACAGGAATGTTGCTGCCTCTTCTCGAAGCGCGCGCGCAAAAGGGATTAAGTCAAGGCGACGAGCCAGCGCAAGTTCTTGAAGATTTTTTTACAACGCATCGACCTCATCTCGATGAGCAAGGCCGGATTCATTTTTTGTTTAGAGTGATCAAATATGTCGAAAGGCAGGTAGTGTTGGTCGACGCCTTGGAAGACGCGGCTTACCCTCATGTTCACAAAACCGAAACCAAAAATGTACTCCGACAACTAACCGAGCGCGTGAAGGCCGATGGTCTGCAAGAACAATTTGATAAGGTGTTGGAGAACTTTGGCAGCAAGGTGATTCTGACTGCACACCCAACTCAGTTTTATCCTGGACAGGTACTCGCGATAATTACCGACCTCGCTGCGGCGATTAGGCAACAAGATATAGCAACATCACGCGATCTTCTGCAACAACTTGGCAATACACCATTCTTCAACAGCGAAAAGCCGACACCTTATGATGAGGCGACTAATCTCAGTTGGTATCTTGCCAATATTTTCTATGATGCTATAGGTGGCATTATGGACAGCTTCGAAACCCAGCTTGCTGATCGCGTCGATTCTCCGAATCAGCTTTTAAGCGTTGGATTTTGGCCGGGCGGAGATCGCGATGGCAATCCTTTCGTGAATGTTGGCGTTACGCTCAAAGTTGCCGACAAACTGCGGTCACTGATTATGAGTTGCTACCACAGCGACGTGCGTGAACTAAAGCGTAGGCTAAGCTTTAAGGGTGTGTATAAGCAGCTAGACGAGTTGGAGCGTAAACTGCTTAAAGAAATTACGAAGCCCTGTAAAACCGATTTAACATTGGCAGGTATGATTGCAACAATAGGTCAGATCGAGCAAACCGTGAAAGAGTCCTACCAAGGTCTTTACGTCGAATTGCTAGAGTCTTTTAAACATAAAGTGAGTGCCTTTGGTTTTCATTTCGCTAACCTCGATATACGACAAGATTCGCGAGTCATCCACCGCAGCTTTGACACCGCCCGATCGCTGTATCCTG
>LICD01000210.1 GCA_001438145.1 OM182 bacterium BACL3 MAG-120619-bin3
AATGGATCACTTTTGCCGCTGTTGTCTTATTCTGCATTCCGACCATTGTTTTCAGAAACATAGAATTCCTTAAATGGAAGGCCCCTATCGTCGATTGGCTTTTCGCGAGCATTTTCTTAGGCTCTCGATTTATAGGAGAGAAACCTGCGATCGAGCATATGATGGGGCACGCAGTGCCGGCGCCACGCGAGGTTTGGCAAAGACTCAATCTCTACTGGGTCCTCTACTTTATTGTGCTGGGCGCAATTAACCTAGCCGTCGCGCTCCTGTTAAGCGAAGCCCTATGGATCAAATTTAAAGTATTCGGCAATTTGGCTCTCACGTTCGGCTTCGTTTTCGCACAAATGCCTCTGCTTTCTAAATACCTAGAAGAACCCGAAGGCGATACCCTAAAATAGCGTCATCTCACTTTGAGAGACTTCATCCGACTTTGAGAGACTTCATCCCACTTTGAGAGACTTCATCCCACTTTGAGAGAACATTATGCTCTTTAGCTTAGTAAGTCAGGATAATGAAAACAGCACCGAAAGCCGCATGAGCGCGCGCCCAGCACACCTTGAGAGATTGCAAGCCTTATCCGATGCAGGCCGGCTTGTCGTTGCAGGTCCCAGCCCGATAAACCCTAACGGAGACACCGATCAAGGATTTAGCGGAAGCGTTGTTATTGCAGAATTCGCGAGCCTCGAAGAAGCAAAGACGTGGGCTGACGCCGACCCTTACGTGAGCGCGGGCGTGTATTCATCAGTCAGTGTTAAGCCCTTCAAGCGAGTGTTTTAACCTGAGTAATGCCCCTGCTCTACTGGATTAATTGCAGGCGCTATGCTCGGTTGCACCAACATGAAGGCGTGACGTTAATTAGGGCGCAACGAGTAAGTCGGGGTAATTTGACTCTAACACGGCATTCCAGTCCGCAAGCTGGGCGGCTTTGCGCTCAAAAAGAGCCGAATAGTCGCCCTCAATCCGAATAGACACGATCGCGTCCTTGCGCCGCAATGCCTGCACAACTGGAAGACCATCAATCACCTTGCCAAAAACAGAGTGCTTGCCGTTTAGATGCGCTGTCGCTAAATGCGTGATGAAAAACTGACTGCCATCTGTTCCGGGCCCCGAATTGGCCATCGACAGAATGCCCGGCTGATTATGCCGCAAGATAATTTCTCCACTGAAACGGTAGCCCGGCCCACCTGTGCCGTCGCCCAAGGGATCACCACCCTGAATCATGAAATTTTTCTCCCAGCGATGAAAAGTTAGCCCGTCATAAAAGCCACGTTGAGCAAGATTGACAAAATTAGCGACGGTTGTCGGCGCAGCACGGTCATTCAGCTCTGCAGTGATGTCGCCAATATTCGTTGTAATGCGCGCGATGAGTGGTTCCGCTGCAAACAGTGGCGTGACCAAAGACAATCCGAAGCTTAGCCCAATTAGCCGAATAGCCGTTAAGTTGACGCGAATGCGCCGCAACAGCGCGCCGCGCCTTAGGCAGTTACTTGCTTTGTTCATACTTAGGATCCTATAGCTTGTAGTCGATTATGACAGGGGCGTGATCGGAAAAGCTCTGCTCTCGATAAATCGACGCGCCCAGCGTCTTGTCTGCAATCTCGGGCGACACAACCTGATAGTCAAGTCGCCATCCCACATTATTTGCCCGCGCCTGCCCACGATTAGACCACCACGAATACTGATCAGCCTCGGCATTTACCCTACGAAAAGAATCTGCGAACCCTACCTCATCGAACAACTCGTCGAGCCACGCTCGCTCTTCAGGTAAAAAGCCAGAGTTCTTGAGATTGCCCTTCCAATTTTTAATATCTATCTCTTTATGACAAATATTCCAATCGCCGCAGACAATGTAACGCCTGTCGTCTCGCGCAAGGGCGCGTAAATGGGTCATGAAAAATTCTAGAAAGCGCATTTTACGGACTTGTCGCTCGTCGCCACTCGACCCAGAAGGTAGATACAGCGAGATAACGCTCAGATCGCCGAAATCGGCCTGCAGGTAACGACCCTCCGAATCAGCGATGTCCAACCCTATGCCCCGGTGAATCTTATCGGGTTCGACCCGGCTGTAAAGCGCAGTGCCCGAATAGCCTTTCTTTTCAGCGTCGTAATAGTAGCAATGATAGCCCTCGGGGCTAAATAGCGGATCGGTTAGCTGGTCTATCTGCGCCTTTGTTTCCTGAAGGCAAACTACATCGGCATCAATCGTTGGCAGCCAGTCGAAAAACCCCTTCCGCGACGCAGCCCGTATGCCGTTACAGTTCAGCGTAACTACTCTCATTTTATCTCCTACTCGCTAATCACGATTGTTTTCAGCGCCAGATCGCGACCAGGCGGTGTTACCCAAGTGCTACCATGTGACCCGAGTCACAAAAGCTTCGTAATATCCGCATGTTACGGGCGAATCAGCCCCGAATTTTTAACTCAAACGCTAATCAAACGCTAAATAGACCGTTAGAATTTACCAATAATATTACTTAACTAATTGTTTTTAAACATTTTTATGAAATACCCCATGAATACTAAGGGACAGCCGCAGTAATTACGATTTTCTGCAGAAAGTGTTACCAATTTTCACTCATTATGTTACTATACGCCCCGTTGCTGGATAAGGAGATGCCGGGTCTCAGACTAAAGCAACCCCTTAAGATTAGGAGCATGTCATGAGCAACGCACTCAAAAGAGCGCGCCCCGTAGTTGAAGCCACTGTTGTTAGCGTCGCGTTAGTAATCGCCGCCCTTTCAGTGCCTGCTGCGATTGTGCTCGCTCGCGTTTAAACGCCGAAAAGGAATTATCAAGGCCTGTATAAGCTCTCAACGCACAATAGCAGTTGAGAAGCCATAGGCCAGCAATAGACCGATTACGCATTACTAAGCCCGAGCAACGAAGTCCCCAGAGAGTTTTCTGTGCATTTTCAACACCAACCCTCCCCCCGAGGCTTGGTGTTTTTTTTGCCTAAAAATCGACGACCTTTAATTTGTCGACAAAGTTACACGGCTTATGGCTACTGTCTAGCTGCTCTGCGATCACACTGTCCCAACCAGTGACGCAGGCGCCAGGCGAACCGGGCAGGCAAAAAATAATGACATCGTTAGCGATTCCTGCGAACGCACGCGATTGTATGGTTGATGTCCCAATCTCCGCATAGGACAACTGGCGAAAAAGCTCGCCGAAACCCTCGATTGCGACGTCGAACAGAGGCTGGATCGCCGCCTGCGTATTGTCGCGCGGCGTAAACCCCGTACCTCCCGTCATTAGTATTGCCTGCACACCGGGATCGGCTATCAGCCTAGAGACCTCGGCGCGTAATTGATACACGTCATCTTTGACGATACTTTTATGACAAAGCACATGACCCGCCGCGCTGAGACGCTGAACAAGCACAGCACCCGAGCGATCTGTCTCTTCTGTACGCGTATCTGACACCGTGACCACTGCTATTTGCAGACTCACCACCTCATCAACCATTGCGTTTCCATCCTGTTTATTTTCATACGATCACCGCAAGCACGTG
>LICD01000211.1 GCA_001438145.1 OM182 bacterium BACL3 MAG-120619-bin3
TACCCAGTTTAAGCCCAATGAGCTGGGGTGCTACGTGATTCACGTAAACAGGACCGAACTAGGGCTGGCTAAGGAACGGCTTCGTGATTATTGGGAGGAATGATCATTGAGCTGATCCCCAAAACTACCAAAGCCCCCTCCCCACTCATGGGACACTCATGGGACACTGCCAACCAACTCGACACAATAGCTGACAATTGACGACCCTAAAATAAGTGCTACTATTCAGTAGCTTAACTATCGCAGACTGTTGTGGTGAGTTGGGAGAATTAGTAAGCGAGGGACTCATAATCCGTTTGTCCCAGGTTCGAGTCCTGGTGGGCCCACCATTTTTCCTTACCTTTCAAAGGCTTATGATTTGGAGCGACGGACTATGAGTTTTCGTAGTCCGTTGGCCCAGGCTCATCAACTGAGAAATTTATTCTCCTACTAGGCCGGAATACAGTTCGACAACAATAGATGTTTCTTTGCTTGCTTACAATCGAGGATTAAGAGGGCGAATCGATCTATAGCGAAGAGTATTCAATAAGAAGCGCGGCCCTACTATTTGTAAATGAATACCTTCACTCACTACATCCGCTGTAAGGCAGCAACTGACAACTCGGCAATACTCCGTATTTGTTTGCTACTCGCGCCAGCTTTTACTTGGGTTTTTAGACCGATCACGGTCGTCACGAGGTAATCGGCTAGGGCCTCAGTATTTGCTTTCGCATCGATTTCTCCATCGACCTGAGCAGCGGCCACTGCTTCAGTGAACACTGCTCGCGACGCGTCCATTCCAGCTGTAACACAGCGGGCAATTCCTGGGTCACTCTGCGCGAACTCTGCGGCGGTATTCATCATCAAACATCCGCGCCTTCCTCGCGGGTCGCGTGTCTCTTTCGATATTCCCGTTAGAGCGCCATGAATGAATGCAAGAGCGTTGGGCGCAGCAGCCATCCCGCCCCTCATGTCGTTGATAAGCAATTCCCCATATCGCACTAGGCACTGCTCAAATAGCACGTGCTTGGATTCGAAGGTTTGATAGAAGCTACTTTTCGATAAGCCCATGGCCGAGAGCAAATCGCTTAGCGAAGTTGCCTCGTAGCCTTTTGTCCAAAAAAGTTGCATAGCCGCATCGCGTGCTGCGCCTACTTCGAATTCTCGTGGTCGACCTGCCATCTATGTTGCTTCTCTATGCATTGTGAATGCTGATTGTAGCGCATCATTTCAACTATTGCTTGCATTTAGAACCAGTCAGTCCTATATTTGCTCTTCTTTTGGAACCGGTCAGTCCTATATTGGGGCGTCGAGGATCAATAACTATGGAAGACCCTATGAAAAATCTAAGAAAACTCTCAACGAAATTCATGATTGGATTGGCTGCCGCGCTTATATTTAGCTCAAGCGCATTCGCAGACCATCATGAAGAAGATGAAATTGATGTCAACGACCCAAACTATAACCCGGATCCGACTCTGTTCAAGGGCGCTGCGAATAATCCATTCTTCCCTCTGTATTTTAACGCGCTGCCTGAAGGGGGAGCGGAAAATGTGCCGACTGAAATCCGTAGAATCGATCTAAGGCCGGAGCGTGAAATGACTTTATATGTTGAGATATACAACCCGGAAGGCACAATCCCACTCATTGTGACCCCAGGTGGAATGGGCGAGATTGGAGCGTTTGGTGGATTCGCCCGCAATGTGGCAGCTGCCGATAGCGATCTCAAGGTGATCATTTGGGATAGGCGCAACATGGGCCGGTCTGAGGTTTCGTTTGGCTCCGAGCCGCTCTCAACCGAGGAGGCAGAAGATATGCACGTGTTACTTAAACGCCTTGAGGTTGGTCCAGCCACACTCTATGGCATGTCCTCTGGGTCACGCTCAAATATGATCCTGGCGGAGCGATACCCCGAACAAGTTGCAGCACTAGTCATCGCCCCATTGACCGGCGGACCTGTTGCGGCTGAGCAATTATCGAGAGAGTACTATTTGAAGTATCTGGACGATGCCAGTCTCACCTCGATGGCGGATGTAGCGAAGACTCCACTCTGGCAGGCGTATATGGAACGAAACACGCCTGACCTACAAGAGGCGTTTTTAAATCAGAATGTGAACAACTTTCTCGCCGCGATGAAGCGGACCGGAGAGCATCTTGAGTCTTTTCGCAGCAAGACTACGTTGGGGATGACCGATGAGCAGTTAGCTGCCTTGGACGTGCCTGCCACTTTGATACTACATCACGGGGAAGAGAGAGACTTTCTCCACCCCATCGTACATACGAGATCAGCGACGACTTTGTTGAAGAACTCAAGCTTCGCTATTACGCCTACCCTAGCCCCCGTTCTGGATGTGTTGCTGCCCTTCGTTAGAGAGTACACGCCCGTCATGGAGGCAGGGCAGTAATGGTATTGCGAAGAAAGGAAAGTAGGTTAGGCAGTAGAGATATTCTAAAGGGTTTCCACTAGAACCCTACTAGCTTTATGACGAATTTCTAGAACTAACATGACAACACAATCAAAGAGGTAGTCAAAGATGTATCAATTGAAAAAGCTTGAATTAGTAACTGCAGTCGGTTCGGCGGCACTTCTGGCTCTCAGTAGTGTTAGCGCACAGTCATCGGCCGATCTGGTTGCCGCAGCGCTTAGTCATCAAGACCGCCCCGCGGAAGAGGCAGCGGATGATGCTCGTCGCATGCCATTAGAAGTGTTGTCTTTTGCCGGCATCGAGGCAGGCATGTCTGTGCTTGAACTGGAAGCTGGCGGTGGCTGGTATACGGAGGTTCTATCACGCACTGTAGGATCTACTGGCGCAGTGGTAATGCAGAATCCTCCCGCATTCGAAGGTTTTACTGGCGATGCCGATGACAATCGTGCCGCGAGTTTATCCAACGTTACTCTCAGCACTACTAACTTCGATATGCTCGAGCCCGGCGATGCATCTATTGATTTGGTTACCTGGATTCTCGGCCCTCACGAGCTGTGGTTCATGCCAGGCGGAAATTCTCTAGGCGATGCAGACCAAACATTTACCGAGATAGCACGTGTATTAAAGCCAGGCGGGCGGTTTCTAGCTGTAGACCATCATGCAACAGCCGATGCAGGACCAGAAGTTGGTGGCACTCTGCACCGAATCGGCGAAGGCATCATAAGCGAGCATGCCCAGGCTGCGGGTTTACGCTTGATTCGCAGTTCCAATATGCATATCAATCCCGAAGATACTATGACAAACGGTGCTACTGATCCCGCTATTCGAGGTCGAACCAGTAAATTTGTACTGTTATTCGAGAAATAGTCTGCAGCGATACATCTGCCCGGTTGCGAGAGCTCTGGGCTCAATGCAATATTTTCACTGACCTAAACTGAGGAAGAACAATGATTACGACTGAGCTTGGTTACCTTGCCTGGGCTGCTGCCTTTACCGGCCTGATGTGGATGCCGTATATTCTTAATTTAATAGCGGTCAGGGGCCTAATAGCTGCCGTTGGCTACCCAGTAGACCCAAAGCCATTGGCTCCATGGGCGGC
>LICD01000212.1 GCA_001438145.1 OM182 bacterium BACL3 MAG-120619-bin3
GCTCGCGATTCAGGCCCAGCGTTTGGTGCGCCGCGTGTGTACCGAATGCGCAGAGACTCATCCGCTGAGTCTCGACGAAGCGCGCGTACTCGATATAGACAGCGCCGAGTGCGCCGAGATAAGACGCGGCAAAGGCTGCGAACGCTGTGGTCAAACCGGCTATCGTGGCCGCGTTGGCTTATATGAACTGCTGTTAATGAGCGACGAGATTCGGCATCAGATCGCGAGCGGCGCCGATGCCAACAGTATCAGAGACACCGCGATAAAGGGTGGCATGCGCACCTTGCGCCAAGACGCGTTAGAAAAACTGCGCGCCGGATTAACCACGCCCGAAGAAGTGGTGCGTGTGACGCGCGCGGTCTAATCGTAAAAACGACAAGAGTAAAGAGGAAGCACAGCGCAGTGAACGCTAAACCGACAGACACAGTCAGCCACCACGGTAAATTCAAATACCGTGCGATCGATGCTGTGGGTAAGTCGCAAACCGGCGTCATTGATGCAGACTCCGAACGCGAGGCGATGCGTCTGCTCCGCGGACGACACTTAACGCCAACGCAGCTTACGCCTACACAGTCGGTGTCGGGCAGCGGCAGCCGCAAGATAAAAGCCAGCGACGTGCTCGCTTTTACTAACGGCCTCTGTACCTTAGTTGAGTCGCGGGTTCCGATCGACCGAGCGCTAAGACTTCTCGAAGGCATTACCGAGTCTGCCGCTATGCGCGAACTGACCTTGGAGTTACTGCGCGAAATCAAAGAGGGACGCTCGCTTGCGGCGGCGATGGAAGGCTATCCACGCGTCTTCTCGAAGATGTATGTCAATATTGTGCGCGCAGGCGAAGAAGGCGGAATACTCCACGAATTGCTGCCCGAGCTCGCCGAGTTCCTCGAAACCAGCGCGGCAACACGGCAGACTATTGTGTCTGCGATGATCTATCCGGCGGTCTTGTTGGTAACCGGAATAGTCTCGGTTCTTTTGCTATTGGTCTTTGTTGTGCCGCAGTTCGCGACAATGTTCGAAGACGCCGGCACGCAGATCCCTCCCGCCGCACAGTTTTTGCTCAATCTGAGCGGTTGGTTACAACGGTTTGGTTTTCTTATTCCGGCGAGCGTTTTTGCTGCCTACGTTGGCTGGCGTCAGCTCGACGCCGCCCCGTCTACTCGCCTGCGCCGCGATCGTTTTCTGCTGTCTTTGCCGCTTTTTGGAAAGCTCATACTCACGCGCGAAAGCGCGGTGTTCGCTCGAACCCTGGGTTCCCTTCTGGGCGCAGGAATTCCACTTATCCGTGCGCTTCGGGTGTCGCGCGAAGTCGTCGCCAACACGCAGCTATCAGCGCAGCTTGTGCAAGTAGAAGAAGATGTTCGCGGCGGCACCGGCCTTGGTTCTGCGCTCGAAAAAACCCAGCAGTTTCCGACGCTATTGCATCAGCTCGTCGCCGTTGGGGAGGAGTCGGGACGCACGGCGACTATTCTGGTTAAGTCGGCTGCGACATTCGATACCCTCGTTCGCAATCAGATGGCGAGCCTCGTAGCTGCCTTGCAACCGGCACTCATTTTAGTGCTTGCGCTCGCAGTCGGCGGAATAACGATTACCATGCTTTCGGCCGTGTTCAGTATGAACGCCGTAGAGTTTTAAGGAGAGTAAAGTGAAATCAGGAACACAGACCGTGGCATCAGAATCGTCGGCGTCCACGACCCTGGCCTGTCGCCTAGTAAAGCGGACACCGGCAGCGATTGCGGCGCTGGTGTTGCTCAGCGCCTGTTCGGCCTTCGATCAGGGAGAGCGGCCGCTCGGGCCTTTTAGCGGCCGTGAGGCAAACACAGGCAATGAATCGCGCCGCAGTGCGGCAGAGGTTGCGGCGAATGAGATAGCCGAAATCGCAAGCCCTGGCAGCGAGCAGCAGCAACGCTTAATCGCCGAAATCAATCGCGTGGGCGAGCAGCCAGCGCTTGCGGGCTACCGCGAACAGGTTCCCGCACCAAGCGGCACGCCGACTACCCTCGCCGAAGACGAACGCGTTGAGCTCAACTATGAGCAAGCCGAACTGCGCTTGGTACTCGAACAGCTTGCCGATTCGCTCAATATGTCGGTTGTGATGGACCCGAGTATCGACATGAAGGTCAGCCTGCGCACCTCCAGTAACGAGCCGTTAGCGCTCGACGATGTCTGGCCGGTGATGCGCCTACTCGCCCGCGACGCGGGAATCGTGATAGATCGCGTAGGCAACGTGTTTAACATTCGCCGCGGTGTTTCTAATGTCCCTCTCGAAATCGCGACGCCCGACACACTCGGCGAAGGGACAGCGCCGACGATTATGCAGATAACGCCGCTAGTTCATGTTGCAGCCGACGCCGCGATTGAGGTTATACGCCCGCTCATCGAAGGCGAGGGCAGCATCAGGCGCTTGCTTTCGGGCAACACTCTAGCGATTACCTCGGGCGAGGCCCAGCTACGGCGCATTAACGAATTGCTTTATGTGATCGACACAGACCCCTTCGCCAATCAGGGCATTAGTCTGTATCCGCTGAGCAATGCAAGCGCGACAGAGGTGGCAACCGAGCTCGAAGAAATTTTAAGCTTGATCGAAGGCGCGACGCCGTCGTATCAGGTGAAGGGAATCGAACGCATCAATGCGATTTTGGTGACCGCGCCTGCGCGTCGTGGGTTCGATGAAATCGAACGCTGGATAGAAATTCTCGACGCTGCGAGTCAAGAGCAAGTAGAACAGCTATTCCATTACCGGGTCAAAAATCTCAGTGCTAAAGAGCTAGGCGATACGCTGTCTAGCGTGTTCGAGAGCAATGACAATCGCGATGATGAGGACACAAATCCTCGTCTGCGTGGCACACGCGATGAGCAGCCCGTTGTTTTCGAGCCTCCGAGTGGCAATCCAGACAACCAGCAAGAACTGGCACAGACCTCTGCACTCAGCTCGAGCGAGGGCGCACGATCGAATGGTGCAGGAAATGCGATCGCTGCCAATCTTGCGGTAAAAATCGTTGCTGATGAGGCAACTAACAGCCTATTGATTCGCAGTACGGCTCGAGACTATAGGCAGCTACTTACGACGATTAATCAATTAGACGCAGTGCCACTGCAGGTCATGATTAACGCCGTGATTGCCCAGATTACACTCACCGAAGGAAATGAATTTGGTGTCGACTGGAGCCGTATCGCCGTGGATAGCACGCTGAACCCTATCTCAACAGAGACGACGACAAACTACACGCCAAGTGGCCGCGGCGGCTTGATGTTTAGCAAATCGTTTATCGATGGCGCGGCACAAGTAGACGCGACGCTGGAGGCGATTTCGGTTAACAACGATGTTCAGCTGCTCGCGCGGCCCTCGCTGACGGTGATTAATAATCAAGAGGGCGAGATTCAGATCGGCTCGCAGGTGCCGGTCGAACAGGGACAAGCGATCGGCGGCGCAGGCGTGTCGACCACCAATATACAATACCGTGACACCGGCATCGTGCTATCGATCACACCGCAAATTAATGACGA
>LICD01000213.1 GCA_001438145.1 OM182 bacterium BACL3 MAG-120619-bin3
AGCGCAGATACCAAGGCTTTATTAAGCGTGCTGAAAGCCGGACCACTTGCTGCGCTTGATCCAGCCCTTTTTGAGCGATTGCTGATCGCTGTTAATCAGAGCGTGGTGAATACCCCAGTAAGACTCAAGGCAAGCGACGAAGTCGCAGTTTTTCCTCCGATGACGGGAGGTTAAGATGAGTGTGCGCGTTCAAGCGGAAGACTTTTCGCTACAGCGAGAATATGACGAAGTCTTGGCCGAGGCGGGCGATGCTGGCGCGGTGGTCACGTTCACGGGGTTGGTGCGCGAGTTTCATCAAACCGAGGATAGTGCGTCTGTCGCGAGCCTAACGCTCGAGCATTATCCGGGCATGACTGAGAAGGCGCTCGCTGATATTGAGCAACAGGCGAGGCAGCGTTGGCCATTGCTCGCCACGCGCATTGTTCACAGGGTGGGTGCCATGACAGCGCAGGAGCAGATTGTCTTGGTCGCTGCCGCAAGCGCTCATCGCCACGCTGCCTTTGAGGCAGCGCAATTTATGATGGACTATTTAAAGTCGCGTGCGCCGTTCTGGAAAAAGCAGGCAACAAGTGAAGGAGAAAATTGGATCGAGAGTCGCGATTCTGATGAAGCTGCAATAGCACGCTGGCAAAAAACCTGATTCTACGCACTAAACGATGAGCTGCTTGCTCTCGCCAGGCTTGAGTTCGCCTAATTCCCAATCGCCTATTTTCATGCGCACGAGCCTGAGTGTCGGGAAGCCAGTCGCAGCGGTCATTCGACGCACTTGCCGATTCCGGCCTTCGGTAATGATTATCTCTACCCAGCTTGTGGGAATCGCCTTGCGTTCTCTAATCGGAGGCGTGCGCGCCCAGAGAGTAGGTTCCTGAAGCAGACGTGCTTTAGCGGGTTTGGTGGTACCGTCTTTAAGGCTGAGTCCATTGCGTAGCGCCCGCAATGCCTCCTCGGTTATTTCGCCCTCAACCTGAGCCCAATACGTCTTTTCTTTGTCGAACCGAGGGTCGCTAATCTTATGCTGCAACCTGCCATCGTCAGTTAGTAGCAGCAGGCCCTCGCTGTCCCTGTCGAGTCTCCCCGCCGGATAGACATTGGGCGTATTGATATAAGGGGTCAGGGTGATTGATGGATCATCGCCGCTGAATTGCGAGAGGATACCAAAGGGCTTATTAAGCAGGATAATACTAGGCAATCTAATTCCTACGTGCCGACGGTTAGATGGAGGGGGCGAGATAGCCTGGTCTAGCTATCGAAACCTAATTCGCCGCTTGCGCGGGTGCCTCAGCCATCTCGGTCATGGGGGCGTCAGCATTGGCGGCTGTTGCACCGTGTTCTGCGCCTTCGGGCGGCTCTGCCGGTATCTCGCCTTCGGCAAGCATAATGTTTGCGGCATGTGGACCCTTGGGGCCGGTGACTAAATCGAATGTTACGTTTTGGCCAGCTTTAAGCGTTTTATAGCCTTCCATGCCTATTGATGAATAGTGGGCGAACAGATCGGCACCGCCATCTTCAGGAAGGATAAAGCCAAAACCTTTTGCATTATTGAACCACTTCACTTGGCCGTTACTCATCATTACTACTCCGTGCTTCTTATTATTTATTGTTATTTTTTGTCACTTAATGTGACTTAGCCTCATATTCCCTTGAATCAACGAAAAGTTCAACAGTGATTTTCGATTGAGTTGTCATTTGTTTGAAAGCCTGTTTAGTTGCATCGGGAGGTGTTGCGGCATAGTTGTTTGCTAATACAAGAGCCGAACGCATCGTCAGTGATACACTCGACTCCGCGGCAACCAAAACGGGCTGTGTAGCGTTTAGAGCGACAGAGGCTTGAAAAAGGTTTTAGGTATGGATAAACACAAAAAAGAATTAGGCGCGGCGCCCATCTCTGCGCAGGGCGAGGATCGGGATGACGGTGACTCAGGTCTTGCCGTGGCCAATGACAAGCCAGCCCTGAAAAGACCGCCGCTTTATAAAGTGGTCTTGCTAAATGACGATTACACCCCCATGGAGTTTGTTGTTGAGGTGCTTCGCGCGTTCTTTGGTATGAATCCGGAGACTGCAACGAGAGTAATGCTCAAAGTGCACACCGAGGGTAAAGGCGTCTGCGGGGTTTTCAGTAAAGATGTAGCCGAAACAAAAGCTGAACTGGTTAATAGCTATTCGGCAGAATGCGAACAGCCATTGCTCTGTGCGGTAGAAGAAGACGAAGCCTGAGAGGCGACGTGCGCGCAAGAGAAACACGAATTCATTGAGTGAACAACATCGGAAGTAATCGCATGCTAAGCAAAGATCTCGAATCAACGCTCAACCTAGCCTTTCATACTGCGCGCGCCAAGCGTCATGAATTTATGACAGTGGAGCATCTGCTGCTTGCGTTGTTAGACAACGAAGCAGCACGAGAAGTCCTCGTCGCGTGCGACTGTAATTTCGAAAAAATGGCAAAAGAGCTGACTGAATATATCGACAATAATATGCCGCTTTTGCCCGAGGGTGACGAAGAGCGTGAGACTCAGCCTACACTAGGATTTCAACGAGTGCTCCAGCGTGCCGTATTCCATGTTCAGTCTTCTGGCAAGAGGGAGGTCGGCGGCGCTAATGTGCTAGTCGCCATATTCAGCGAACAAGAAAGCCATGCTGTCTTCGTTTTAGAGCAGCAGGATATCAACCGTATTAATGTCGTCAATTTCATAACCCATGGCATTTCCAAGCATGGGGAGGAGTCGGGCGATTCCGACGAGCCTGCGGCCGAGGCAGAGGGTGCTGCAGCGGCTGAGGGCGGTAAGAGTGCACTGGCCAGCTATGCGACCAATCTTAATGCCGAGGCTGAGGCAGGGCGCATCGATCCATTGATTGGCCGTGAGGAAGAGGTAACCCGCGTGGTGCAGGTGCTCTCGCGCAGGCGCAAGAATAACCCCTTGCTCGTCGGTGAGTCAGGTGTAGGTAAAACCGCGGTCGCAGAGGGCTTGGCTAAGCTTATTGTCGATGGCGAGGTACCTGACGTGCTAGCGGAAAGCGTGATTTACTCCCTCGACCTCGGTGCGCTACTTGCTGGGACAAAATACCGAGGCGACTTTGAAAAGCGGTTTAAGGCGTTGCTCAATGAGTTAACCCGCGATAAAAACGCGGTGTTATTTATCGATGAAATACACATGATTATTGGCGCAGGAGCAGCCTCCGGCGGGGTGATGGATGCATCTAACCTGCTGAAGCCTGCGCTGACCAGTGGCAATATGCGCTGTGTTGGCTCGACAACCTATCAAGAGTATCGAGGCATTTTCGAAAAAGACCGCGCGCTCTCGCGCCGTTTTCAGAAGATCGATGTCGACGAACCGGATGTCGAAACCACCTACAAAATTTTGAAAGGGCTCAAGTCGCGTTTCGAGTCGCATCATGAGCTGCGCTACACCGACAAATCTCTTCTCGCAGCGTCGGAGCTCGCTAGCAAATACATTAACGATCGGTTTATG
>LICD01000214.1 GCA_001438145.1 OM182 bacterium BACL3 MAG-120619-bin3
TTTTAATATGGGCGCGATGGAGAACAAAGGGCTTAATATTTTTAACACCTCCTGCGTGTTGGCAAATCCAAAAACAACCACAGATGCCTCTTTCCAGCGCGTCGAAGCGGTGGTCGCACACGAATACTTTCACAATTGGTCGGGAAACCGCGTGACCTGCCGCGACTGGTTTCAGTTAAGCCTTAAAGAGGGTTTTACGGTTTATCGCGATGCCGAATTTTCCGCCGACATGGGGTCGCGCACGGTTAAGCGGGTTGAGGATGTAGCGTTCTTGCAAACGGTACAATTCGCCGAAGACGCAGGGCCGATGGCGCATTCGATCCGTCCCGAATCCTTCATGGAGATCTCAAACTTTTACACGGTGACGATCTACGAGAAGGGCGCAGAGGTCGTGCGCATGATTAATCTCTTGCTCGGCGATGCGGCGTTTCGCGCGGGATCCGATCTCTACTTCGAGCGTCATGATGGTCAGGCTGTGACGACCGAAGATTTTGTGAAAGCGATGGAGGAGGCGAGTGGCGTCGATCTTGGCCAGTTTAGGCGATGGTATTCGCAGGCGGGAACGCCAAAACTTACAGTAAACGGCGAGTATGATGCGGCGGTAAAGACCTATACGCTAACGATTGCCCAGTCATGTCCGGCGACACCGGGACAGCCAGAGAAGCTGCCTTTCCACATTCCTTTTTCGATGGGTCTGCTCGCCGAAGATGGCACCGAGTTTGAACTAGTCTTAAGCGGCGAGACACACAGCGAACAAGACGCAGGTAAAAAATCTCGCATTCTCTCGATAACCGAGCAGACTCAGTCGTTTGTTTTTGAGGGAATCTGCGAAGCGCCCATCCCTTCGCTGCTCCGCGGCTTCAGTGCGCCGGTGCGCATGAGCTTCGACTACAAGCCTGAAGAGTTGCAGGCGCTGATGGTAGGCGATAGCGACGGCTTTAATCGCTGGAATGCGGGCCAACAGCTATCGATTTCGGTTATTGAGGGGCAACTCGCTGCATGGTACGAATCGCATAAGGCTGAGCTTCCTTCTCTGTTGGAAGACGCTTTTGCTGGCGTGCTCGATCGTGTCCTCATCGATGATTCTTTTGATAAGGCGATGGCGGCGCATCTCTTGGTGCTACCTACAACCGCCTACCTTATCGAGCGCGCCGCAGTCGCCGATGTCGATGCCATTCATGGCGTACGCGAATCGCTCGCCGATCAGCTTGCTCATGCACTGGAGGCAAAGTTTGCCTCGGTGTTCGCTGCGCACGCTGAGGAGGCGGGCGCGCCTTTTATTGCGAGCGCCGAGGCTATGGCCCGCCGCGCGATTGCCAATCTGTCATTGAGCTATCTGGTCCGCACAGGCAAACAGCAATGGCTAGACGCGTGTGCTGCACAGTTTAAGAACGCAACCAACATGACTGATCAAGCAGCCGCGCTGCGTAATCTCGTGAATAGTTCTGCGGAGGCTGCGGACTCGCTGCGCAGTGAGGCGCTTGAGGCATTCCACGGTCAGTGGCAGCACGAGGCGTTGGTTGTCGATCAGTGGTTTGCGATTCAGGCAACCAATACCCTGCCCGGCACACTCTCGCGGGTTGAAGAATTAATGCAGCATGCCGACTTCGACATTAAGAATCCTAACAAGGTGCGGTCACTCATTGGCGCATTCTGTGGTCAGAATCATCTTGGTTTTCATGCCGCCGACGGCAGCGGTTACCGCTTCCTCGCCGACCGCGTTATCGAACTAGATGCGTTGAATCCTCAGATTGCGTCGCGCCTGCTGCCCCCGCTTACCCGTTTCGGTAAATTCGACGACGCAAGAAGTGCCCTCATGCAGGGAGAGCTTGCGCGCATCAAGGCGGTTGAGGGTTTGTCGCGTGATGTGTTTGAGGTCGTGGCGAAGAGCACGGTTTGATCGCGCGCCGAATGCGGCGCCGCGGTAGGCTTAATTGGCGAGCTTACGAGTGGTCTGCTAGTTGATACAAACTAGATGATGTAAAAAAAGCCCCGTAGAATTTAATTCGACGGGGCTTTTTCTTTATTAGCCGAATTAGCCGATAGCGACTTCGCGAATATTAGTCAGCGGTATCGACTTCGCACGCTCGGCTGCCTTCATATACGATTCGATCTCGTTGAAGTTCAGATAGCGGTAGATGCTGTCGGACATTGTGTTGATATTGCCCATGAAAGACATGTACTCATCCATCGTCGGAATCTTACCTAGCGCTGCGCTCACTGCTGCGAGCTCGGAAGACGCAAGATAAACGTTTGCGCCTTGGCCTAAGCGATTAGGGAAGTTACGCGTCGATGTCGACACAACCGTTGAGTTCGGTGCAACCCGTGCCTGATTGCCCATGCACAAAGAGCAGCCTGGCATTTCGGTGCGCGCGCCAGACACGCCGAAGACATTGTAGATGCCTTCTTCGGTGAGCTGATGCTCGTCCATCTTCGTTGGCGGGGCGATCCATAGCTTGGTAGGTAAACCGCCGTCTACCTGCTTCAAGACTTCACTCGCTGCGCGGAAGTGGCCGATATTCGTCATGCATGAGCCGATAAACACTTCGTCGATTTTGGTGTTTTGCACCTCAGACAAAGGCTTCACATCGTCTGGGTCATTCGGGCAGGCGAGGAGAGGCTCTTTGATCTCATTAAGATCGATTTCGATAATCTTATAGTATTCGGCATCGGCGTCGGGCTCCATCAGCTCCGGATTCGCAAGCCAAGCTTCCATTGCCTGTGCGCGGCGCTCGAGCGTGCGGGCGTCTTGATAGCCCTGTTCGATCATCCAGCGCAGTAGGGTAATGTTCGATTTGAAATACTCTTCGATCGGCGCGCGACCAAGACGAATGGTGCAGCCACCGGCTGACCGTTCGGCAGAGGCGTCGGAGATTTCGAAAGCCTGTTCGACTTTAAGATCTGGCAAGCCTTCGATTTCGAGGATGCGGCCAGAGAAGATGTTCTTCTTGCCCTTCTTCTCAAGAGTCAGGTCTCCGCTCTGCAGCGCGGCGTAAGGGATCGCGTTAACGAGGTCGCGCAGCGTGATGCCGGGCTGCATTTCACCCTTAAAGCGAACCAATACCGACTCAGGCATGTCGAGAGGCATAACCCCCGTTGCGGCGGCGAAAGCGACAAGGCCCGATCCGGCTGGGAAAGAAATGCCGATAGGGAAGCGCGTGTGTGAGTCGCCGCCCGTGCCGACTGTGTCAGGCAATAACATGCGGTTAAGCCACGAGTGAATGATGCCATCGCCGGGGCGCAGTGAAACGCCGCCTCGCGTATGAATAAAATCGGGTAGCGTGTGCTGAGTCTCGATATCAACAGGTTTAGGGTAAGCAGCCGTGTGGCAGAAAGACTGCATCACGAGGTCGGCCGAGAAGCCTAAACAGGCGAGGTCTTTGAGTTCGTCGCGCGTCATCGGCCCCGTTGTATCTTGGCTGCCGACAGTCGTCATACGTGGCTCGCAATAGTC
>LICD01000215.1 GCA_001438145.1 OM182 bacterium BACL3 MAG-120619-bin3
CCAGAAGGTCGACACAGGCAATACTCGCAGCCCCTGCGCCCGAAACCACGAGCTTCACATCGCCAATTTCTTTTTCGACTATGCGCAGGCCGTTGTAGATTGCAGCCGCTGCGACAATCGCCGTACCGTGCTGGTCGTCGTGAAAAACGGGTATTTTCATGCGCTCGCGCAGCTTGTTCTCGATCATAAAGCACTCGGGCGCCTTGATGTCTTCGAGATTAATACCGCCGAACGTTGGCTCGAGGCTCGCGATAATATCGACCAATTTGTCGACATCGGTCTCGTCGATCTCTATATCGAACACGTCTATGTTGGCGAACTTCTTAAACAGAACCGCCTTGCCTTCCATCACCGGCTTTGAGGCCAACGGGCCTATATTACCGAGCCCAAGCACCGCCGTGCCGTTTGTGATCACCGCCACTAGATTGCCGCGCGAGGTTACTGAGGCAACCTCTGTTGGATTCTCAACAATCAGCTCGCAGGCATGTGCGACGCCCGGCGAATAGGCGAGCGACAGGTCGCGCTTGTTCGCGAGGGGTTTTGTTGGTCGTATTTCGAGCTTACCCGGTAGCGGATGGGTGTGGTAACGAAGGGCGCTTTCTTTAAACGAATCGGTCATTAATGATTTACTTCTCTTAAGACTGAAGGGGGGATTGAGTGCGCGAATTCTACCCTTGTCGCACTGCAATTGCTAATTCGCGGCGTGAATGAATGATCATTAAAGCGACGAAATAACCAACCTAAAGCCGATCGTTGGATTGCGCACGCTTGGATCAACTGCCCCACGCACCGCGCTTCGCACATTATTGATTGTGTCTTGAAAAGAGCCGCCTCGCATAACCCAAAGCGAATCGGCGCGCAGCAATGCCTCGGCGCTGGGCATAACGAATGGGTAATCGATAAGCGGACTGCGGGTGAGCTCCCAGGCGTTGCCCGCCATGTCGGCGATTCCATAACTGCATGACTCACAACCACGCGAGCCGACTGGCAATAGAGCGGCACTGGCAACATTTGCAAAGGCGCCGTTAGGCTCCATGCCCCAAGGGAAAATCCGTCCGTCGGTGCCACGCGCTGCCTTTTCCCACTCAGCTTCGCTAGGCAGCGTCACTTTGGCGCCCGCATCGAGCGCCTCACTCAGCGCGACCGGCGTTGCTGCCGTGCTACGAAGCTGCGAATCGAGCCAGCGCGCATAGCTCAACGTCTGTGGCAATGAGACTGAGGTTACTGGCAACGCTGGGTCTAACTCTGCGAACGCCTCGGCACTCGATGACCCGATCGCCGAAAGATAATGGGCGAATTGTGCGTTGGTGACTTCGAAACGGCCAATGAAATACTCGGGCAAAGCTACCCTGCCCTGACGCTGCGTCGACGACCAGCGCTCATTCTCATAGGCCATCCGATCGCGCTGAGGATTGCTGCCCATGATGAATTCGCCGGCGGGAATAGAAACGAACCCCCAGAGTGGATCGCCGGGCAATGCAAAATTTTCTGATGACTCTGATGACTCTGATGACTCTGATGCCTCTGATGCCTCTGATGTCTTTGATGAAGGACTCGTTGCCTGATCAAGCTGCAAGCTCTGGTAGCTCATGAAGGCCGCGGTGAAGGCCACCAAGGAGAGCATTACCGTAAGGCCAACGGCGCGGCCCGGTGCTTGGTAGTCGAGGTTCTGCGCAAGAAAGGGATCTGTTTTTTGGGGCTCGTTTACTGCGCCTTTTTTACCCTTTCCCGATGCCATACGTTGTTATTCCCCTGCCGCGGCAGAACGTTCGCAGGCGAATGCCCAATCATGGACACACGCCCGCGCGTAAAGTTCGAACACCGGCGTGTCCATCAAATTTTTACCGCCTTGGCGCAGCATAAGCCGTAAATCTAACTCAAGCGGCTCGGCTCTCAGCGCCGTTTGCTCTTGAAGCAAATTTGCACAACCTGCCTGAAACTTGAGCTCACAGGCGCGGGCGAAATAGCTGTAAGCAAGATCTGTATCGCGATCAACTATTGCTCCCTCCCGATAGTGTGCGCCGAGCTCATTGCACGCCCACGCGGCATTGTCACCACAGTAGGTCGACTCAACGCTTACGAGTCGGTCGCACGCATTGGGCAGCTGCGCCGAACAAGACTGCTCCCAAAACGGCACACTGTCGCCGGGATGCTGCGCATCAGTCCGACCAAGCAGCGACATAAGACCAAACACCGAAATCCAAATCATCATGTGTGCGACATTAGCGCGTCCACTAAACCAAGAAGGATTCCAAAGGTTTAACACCGCGTCAGAATTAATGCGGCGCACTAAGCGGTCGATGCCAATCACGCTGAGATTGAGCAGCGGCACACACAGTAATTTGTCGTAGAGCGTAGGCTCACCAAACCAACCGAGAATCGTATACAGCGCAAACACGCCGATGCCATAAAGCACGCCAAAAAGCGTTTTTCCGAGAGGGGTACGAGGCGACGTCGACGGGTCTGTAATTAGGAGATGCAGCCCGAGAAACACCGCCGCGGGAATGTCTGAATCAAGAAAGTAAGGCACGCCGGCAATAGCCGCGTACAGCGCGCTAAAGCCAAACAGGGTGATCGCTGCAGCGCCCGACACAAGCGTGATCGAGAAAAAGTACATGACGACTAAACCGACCGCAAACAGATAGGTGTAGATTCCCGGCGCGAGCGTCAGCGTCGATGAAATCTCGGGCGCCCACGTCAGGTCGGTGGTGCCGGTCGTGATAAGGATCAACGAAAAGAATCCGAGACTAAAGGCAGACGGATTAAAGATATGCACGCTGCGACCATCGCGATTCCAGCGCACAAACTCTTTGCCTAGAAAGCCCACGGCAATCATAACGAACTGCATGTAGAACCAGTCGTCGTGAAACCACAGAAAAAGATTGGTGCTAAAAATGATAGGAATGGGTCCAAATCCGAGCATGTAGCTACGACGCCGCGACCACGCGAGCAACATGCCGAAGGTATAAGCAAACATCACTTGCCCGGCAAGCAGCCAGAGGTGATCGTAGACCGGTCGCCAGTAATAGCCCCAATAAAGGTAGACACTGAACTGCACCATCGCTTGAACATAATGCTGAGAATAAACGGCGCGGCTGAAATCTTTGAGCGCAGGACGACGAGCAAGGTGAATGAGCATGAAACCTTGCCACAGAAGAAGCACCAATGATGCGCCCCAAAACGAATACATGAGCGTCGAGTTGCTGGCTATGCGTGGGGCAAACGAGAGCACGAATATCGCGAGCGTCAGCGCCATCGGAAGTTTAAAACTGCCCACTACCTGCGAAAGGCGCAGCGCAGGGCTCGTGTCTACCTGAGTCGAATTCATTGATCGTGTCTCGTCTGCCTCGTCTATTTCGTCTGTCTCGTCTGTCTCGTCTGTCTCATCCGTCTCGACTGTTGCATCGCAGTCACATGCAACTTGATAGCTAGCATAAACCATG
>LICD01000216.1 GCA_001438145.1 OM182 bacterium BACL3 MAG-120619-bin3
TGGCGCTGCTGCTGCCGTCGCAGCGGGCATTGTCCCCGCCGCACACGCCAGCGACGGCGGTGGTTCAATCCGTATTCCTGCAGCCAACTGCGGCCTCTTTGGTCTCAAGCCAAGTCGCGGACTTACGACGATAGAAGGCACGCTCGCCGAATGCTGGAGCGGGCTCAGTGTCGGGCATGTGGTGAGCCAAACGGTTCGCGACAGTGCCGCTTTTCTCGACTTGATTACGCTGACTACTCACGATTTATTCGCCAACCCTCTGCTCGCCCAGCAGACAGTTGGGACGAACCCGAGCTTCTCCGACGCGCTTAAACAAGCGCCGCCCGCTAAGCTGCGCATAGCGCTTGTCACCACACATCCGACAGGTGAGCTGATCGATACCGAAGTGCTCGCAGGCGTCCGTGCGGCGGGGAAATTACTTGAAAGTCTTGGTCACAGCGTCGAAGAACAGCCTCATCCGGCAGACCATTCGCGGGCAGCCAGTGCCATGTCTAAAATCATAGGTACGCACGTACTACAAAGCATACAGCCGCGGCTAGACTCACTAGGGCTTAGCCTCAATGAGGCGCCGGTCGAACTCTCGACCAAGGTGATGGCCAAGGGCGGCGCCAAAGTCACCGCCTCTGACTATGTGAAGGCACGCGACAGCCTTCGGCGCCTAGAGCTGGCGATGCACGCTTTCCACCAGACAGTCGACATAATCGTGTCGCCGGTACTCAGCAAGCCGCCTGCGCCACTCGGCTGGCTCAATATGAACAGCAACGACCTAAAAGATTACGCCTCTAAATTCAGCCAGTACAGCGGCTTCACCGCCTTTTACAATGGCACGGGCGCACCCAGTATGTCGGTGCCACTGCATAGCACAAGCGCCGGGCTGCCTATTGGCATCCAGATGAGTGCCGACTGGGGCCAAGATGCCCTGCTGCTCAAGCTTGCAGCACAACTGGAGGGTGCAGCGCCGTGGCCGCGCCGAGCGCCGCTCTAACAAGCGGTTACCAAAGCAGTTGAAGCGCTTGCCTTGGCCTAGCCGCTGGTTTATTTTTCTTCTCAATAAAATAACGACAGCAGCTGTGGCGTCGAGTCACCGTTTTAAAGGATGCGCGCCGGTATGCGCGAAATCGATGCGTCAGTCGCCTTGGAGAGATCATGCTAGCCACGTTTATAAAGTCAACCGGCACAAAGCCAATCGGAATATCACGCACTGTCGGCCACACCGTGTCGCCGCTAAGCTTCCTGTCTGTCCTTGCGTCAGTGTTAACCATCGCATCCACTGCACAGGGTCAATCAGGCGTTACCGAATGGGGCGTGCCCGACCTTCAGGGCAATTGGAAAAATGCGACCGTGATGCCTTTCGAACGCCCTGCTGAACTCGGCACCAAGCGCGCGTATACCGAAGCCGAAGCGATCGAACTCGAACGACAGGCGCAGCAGGCAGTCGAAGAGGATAACGAGCCTCTGGACCCAGACAGGCCAGCGCCCGCCGCCGAGGCGCTGCCGCCCGTAGGCAATTACGACCTGTTCTGGACTGACCGCGGCATGTTCTTGCCCACAATCGATGGTGAGTTTCGCACCTCTGCAGTAATCGAGCCTGCTAATGGCCGCATACCAGAACGCGTGGCGGGATTCGACGACACGATGGCAGCACTCGCCGCAGGCCGGCCCGACCGCAACGATGGGCCCGAAGGGCGCTCATTGGGCGAACGCTGTCTTGTTTCGTTCGGCAACAGCTCAGGGCCGGTAATGAGCCCCGTTATGTACAACAGCCACATGCAGATCGTTCAGTCGCCAGGCTATGTCACGATTATCATCGAGATGGTGCACGACGCGCGCATTATTAAGATCAGCGACGAAAGATCGGCCGCCTCACCTGCGCTGAATAAATGGATGGGGGACTCGATCGGGCGCTGGGAAGGCGATACGCTTATCGTAGAAACCAAACACTATAATCCTTGGCATCTCTATAGAGGCGCGCCAACAGATAATCTGACCGTGATCGAGACGTTCCGCCGCGACGGCAATAATAAGTTGATCTACGGATTTACCGTCGACGACCCTTCGGTTTATACCGCACAGTGGTCGGGCGAATACCCGCTGTCGCGCATCGACGAGCCAATTTATGAATACGCCTGCCACGAGGGTAATTACGGCATCATTGGCATTCTTGCGGGCGCACGACGGCTAGAGTCGCTCGAGGAAGCGGGCGTCGAATTAGGGATTGATCAGGAGTAACGAGGCCGTCAGCCTCGTCGGCCGTGGCGCACAGCGGTAATTTCGGCCATCACTGCAATCGCGATTTCTGCCGGTGTTTTGCTGCCTATCTGAAATCCTATCGGCGCATGCAGTGTGGCAATCTCTGCCTCGCTTAGCCCAAGCTCTGGAAGTCTTTCCCGTCTTGCGGCCGAGGTTCTCTCAGACCCCATCGCGCCGACATAAAACGCGTCAGTTTTAAGTGCTTCCATCAGCGCCATATCGTCGACTCGAGGATCGTGAGCAAGGGCGACGATGCCGCTATAGGGGTTGCTGAATTTAGCCCGCACCAAATCATCTGGCAGGCTTGCCGAAATCTCAACGCCGCTCACTGACCAATGATCGAGGTAATTCGGTCGTGGATCGCACAAAGTGACTTCGTATTCGAGCGCGATCGCCATTTCTGCAACATAGCGGGCAACGTCTCCGGCGCCTAACAGCAGCAGTCGATAGACCGGGCTCAGGCGATGCAGCATCACGCCTTCGTCGAGCTCGACAGGCGCCGCTCCCGACTCACTCGCCGCCTCCGCCGTTTCCACCTCGTCTGCGACTGAACTGGTTTCGAGACTATAAACACTGAGCGCACCAGTAACTAAATCGACACGCCGACTCACTTTCGAATGACTCTGTAATGCTTGCACCAGCGCAGCAAAGACGCCTCTATTTTCGGGCGACGGCTCAACGTATTCGAGCAACACATGAAGCTGTCCCCCGCAGGGCAACTTCAGTCGCGCCTGCTCGGCCTCGGTAACCCCGTATTCGATAACAAACGGACCGCCTTCGGCGTCATATCGTGCCTTTAACGATCCATCTCTTAGCTGCTCGAGAAAATCTTCTTCGATGCAACCGCCGGACAGCGACCCGACTAACTCGCCCGCGCTGTTGCAAGCAAGCATTGCACCGATAGGCCGAGGCGATGATCCCCATGTTTTGAGAATGGTACAGACCCAAACCGGCTGGCCATCCGCAAGCCATCCGTTAACGCTTTCGATAATGTGCTGCTGACTACTGCGCATGCTGTCTCTTTCTCTCTGCTCAATGTTTACTATGACTGATTATCCTGCCCTATAGCTCTGCAGCGATAGGAGAAGCTAAGCAGCAGGACTCACATTCTAGCAAAAGAAGACCGCTAGGTATTAGACCAACAATTGACCAATGCTCACCTGCAACTTGCCAAATATGTTT
>LICD01000217.1 GCA_001438145.1 OM182 bacterium BACL3 MAG-120619-bin3
CATGTTCCCAGGTGGCCTAGGTGCAATGGCGCCGGGCAGTGTGATTAAAGACAACGTTGTTGAAATCGGCCTTTGGCTCTACTCTGACGAAGAGAGCAAAGCACTCAAGTACAAGCAAGACTTGGCGCTTTATCGTTTAGGCGATCAAGACGACCTAGTAGTTCCGCCTAATGGCTATGCCATGACTCAGGGTTTCCACTCGTTTGATCACCCAGTGCGCCTCGACAGCTTTCAGCCACATGGCCACCTGCGCATGAACGCCGCATCGCTTGAGATCTTCTATCCAGAAACTGGCCGCACTGAACAAGTGAGCCAGGTCTCTAAGTGGAGTGCGACTTGGCATCACAGCCATCTCTACTCACCTGAGGCGGCTCCTCTGATCCCTGCGGGCGCAGTCATAGTCCTGAAGCAGTGGTATGACAACACAGCTGAGAACCCCAACAACCCAGATCCAGATATGTTTGTAATGGGTGGTTCGCGCACTGGTGATGAGATGACTCACGCGTGGTTAGCAATTACTCACCTTGACGATGAGGGCTTCGAGACACTCGTCGCTGAGCGTAAAGCACGAGAAGAGCGCTCTATGGCTTCTGCAAACGACTAAGTCTATTCCCGGGCCGAGCGGTTTTACTGATCGGCCCGAAGAAAATTTTAAAGGCCGGGTGAGGAAATCACCCGGCCTTTTTAGTTCGTTACTCCCACTCAGTTTCTCTGCGTCACTCTTGCGTACTCTTTTGCCGTTCAGTTCATCGCATCTATCTCATTCTCTGCTGACTGAATTCTTCTAGCCACCCCATCAAAAGGCTAATTCAACCTCTTACTTCCTAACAAGGAATAATGAGCGACTTATAGAACAACCTACCGTCTCCATGGCGTTGTCGCACGTAGTATACTTAAAGCTAAATCTGCCAGTCATTTATGAAAGGAATCGACCTATGCGTAACATCACCACATCTAAGCAACTTTCACCTCTCGCTAAGCTGGCGCGTCTCGGTATCAACGCCTCCCTAGTCGCGAGCAACCTACTTCTCGTCAGCGCAGTAAACGCGCAAGAGTTTCGAGCGGGCGAGCCAATTGGTTCAGTCAACGAGGCCGGCGAGCGCAAACTCATGTCGGACAACGTCAAGGTTTACGGCGCGTTTCACTTCTCAGAAAGCTGCACTTTCGATCCGACTCGCAACCTGATCCTTGCGATGAATAACGGCAACCCGGGTGACGGCACCGAGAACGACGGCTTCGTCTCACTAATCAATCCGGATGGCAGCGTACATACGCCAAAATGGATTGGGGTAACGCGAGACGGCCTCGAACTCCACCAACCTTTGGGCAGTGCCATCGCTAATGGCTCGCTCTACACAGTGGATTCTGGCTTTGTTCGTGAATTCGATCTCGAAAGCGGCAGGCCACTTCGCAACATTCCTGTACCGGGCGCGACATTGCTCAACGGGATCGCGGTGAGCGCCGACGGCACAATCTATGCGTCAAACACGCGCCCGCCGGAGCGTCTCTATAAAATCAGCGCCGAAGGCGAGGTGTCTGTATTAATCGATGGTGCACCGCTGGCGATCCCTAACGGTGTCGCGATCGACGGCAACGGCGATGTCGTTGTGGTCAACATCGGAGACAACGCCGTACTTACCTTCAGCCCGAATGGTGAACTGCTCGGCACTGAATATGCGGTTGAGGGTGGCAACGATGGCGTAGTCATCCTCGAAGACGGCACTAAGTATGTCAGCAGCGTGCGGTTCGGCAGTGTGTCGCGCATCCTACCCGGCCAAGAAGCGACGTTAATCGCCGAGGGCATCCCGAGCGCCGCTTCGATGTGCTATGACTCGATTCAGCACCAGTTAGTTATTCCACTCAATAGCAATTACGCTCTCGCGTTTATCAAGCTCTAGCAGCAAATTAGACACAAGGCTCGACGACCAATGCACAAAACACTTTATTGGCTAACCAAAGATCTACGAATTGATGATAATGCCGCGCTGATTGCCGCGGCAAAGTCTGACAGCCTTCTCTGCGTGTATTGCATCGAGCCGCGCTGGTTTAGCCAGTATCGCTTCCACACCGCTTCGATGGGGGCGCACCGCTGGCAATTCATTCGCCAATGTTTGGCCGATCTGCGCGTCGCGCTAGCTACCTACGGCCAGGAGATTCTCTTCGTCGTCGGAGAGCCTGATCGCTGTCTGGCCGAACTCGTCGAACGCCATGCTATCGATAGAGTCGTGTGCAGCTTTCTTCCTGGTACCGACGAAGCTGCAGCCCTCGCTGGGCTCGCCGCTCGGCGCCCAGATCTCATCATAGACACGCAAGACACCTATACGCTATTCGATCGGACTAGCTCGCCTTTGCCGAAGGAAAGAGTCGTGAGTTATTCGAAGTTTCGCACGCTCGCCGAACGCACAGACACGTTGCTGCCTGTCGACGCACCGGCCTCTCTGCCGCCACTGCCCGAAGGCATCTC
This sequence comes from OM182 bacterium BACL3 MAG-120619-bin3, assembly GCA_001438145.1. GTDB lineage: Bacteria > Pseudomonadota > Gammaproteobacteria > Pseudomonadales > Pseudohongiellaceae > UBA9145. Next base: position 2,465 of record LICD01000217.1, read on the forward strand.
ATTCGCCGAACTCCGCAAGGCTGAAATTCCCGACCTCAGTGGTTATAGTCACCTCGAGCCATTTTTCGAGGGAGGCGAGTCGGCAGCTAAGCGGCATTTGAAAAGCTACTTCGGGTCGACTCACGCGAGCAGCTACAAGAAAACGCGCAACGAACTAGACGGCTGGGACACGAGCTCCAAACTTTCACCTTGGCTTAACAGCGGCAGCCTTTCTGCACGCCGAGCGCTGAGTCATCTTCGCAGCTACGAACAAACTGCAGGGGCAAACGACTCAACCTATTGGCTTTACATAGAGCTCCTCTGGCGCGAGTACTTTCAGTGGATTGCGGTGCAAATAGGCCCCAAGCTTTTTTCGCTGCGCGGCATTAGCTCCTGCGGCGGTTTCAAGTGCTTCTACCCAGAACGCTTCGAAAAATGGTGTCAGGGCACGACTCCCTACCCGCTTGTGAATGCCTGTATGAAACAGCTCAAGGCCACAGGTTATTTATCAAATCGTGGCAGACAGATTGCCGCAAGTTGTCTGGTCAATGAGCTAGAGATGGACTGGCGCTATGGCGCGGCATGGTTCGAACATCAGCTCTGTGACTATGATGTCGCCTCAAATTGGGGCAACTGGCAGTATATTGCGGGTGTTGGCGTTGACCCCCGCGGCGGTCGCCATTTTAATCTGCAGAAGCAGACCGAAACTTATGACCCCGCAGGTTCCTATGTCGCGCGTTGGTCGCCAGGGCCGGTTCTTCAGACGCTAGACACGCGCGATGCGGCAGACTGGCCAATCGGCTAGTGCATGAGTACCCGCGATTCAGACTTTCTCGAGCACTCGCTTACGCTCATCGAACCAGAGCCTGCCTACGGGTGCGGCCGACCGTTTGACCTTATCTAGCACTAGATCGAAAAGGTCACCATTCTGCCCCCG
>LICD01000218.1 GCA_001438145.1 OM182 bacterium BACL3 MAG-120619-bin3
CGCACTATGCAGAGCCAGCGGCAGGGAGCGCTTAACAGCGATATCAAGGCGTCGGCCCTCGAAGACGCCTGCCAGCTTACCGACGCCAAAAAGGCGATGTTGGTAAAGCTGCTAGAAGACCTCAAAGTCTCCGCGCGCGGCGCTCACAGAATACTGCGCATGGCCCGCACAATCGCCGACTACGACGGTGATACAGAGGTAGGCGAAAGACACTTCTTAGAAGCGGCGAGCTACCGCCGCTGCGCCGCGATGGAAGGGCTGCTCTAACACCCCTCGTTTACTATTTTTCTAAAGCCTCTATCCGCTCCTCTAAATCCGCCACTCGCGCTTCAGCGCGCGCCAGCATCGCTGCCTGCGCGTCGAACTCTTCGCGGGTTACAACATCCAATGATTCGAGGCTGCTTTTAATAGCGCTCTGAATCTTGGCGTTAACCTCACCTTTCATTTCGCTGCCAAGCGCCTCGGCCTTCGGAAGAAGGCTGGCGACTTTATCGCTGATGTCATCTAGAAAATTCTTGTTGGTCATTTGATTGCCTTTCCAGTCTTTTTCGCAAGTCTAGCACCGGTCCGGAGGGGAGTCCCCTGCTTTGGCTTAGAGGCGGTGTCTCTGGCACTAAGTTGGTGCATTGCTTGCCTCGCCTTGGGTCGAGCGCACCGAGATGGATCAAATACCCTACGCTTAGCATCCTCATGCCACTTCGATTTCGCCTATTTACCCTCCTTTCTATTTTAACCTATTGTTTTTAAATAGTTTTACAAAACTGGCACGACCCCTGCTATCACCAAGAGTGGAAACAAGGCTAAAGCGCAGCTAGACCGCGTGCAGCCAAATTAGATCGAACCCCTTATGCGGGAACGCAAAAAGGCTTCGGAAGGCGGAAATGCAACCGAGGCCCTCCTAACAAAGAGAAGGAGCGAGAAGATGAAGCTAGTCACGGCGATTATTAAGCCATTTAAGTTAGACGATGTGCGAGAGGCACTGTCGGAGATCGGGGTGCAGGGCATCACGGTAACCGAAGTTAAAGGTTTTGGGCGGCAGAAAGGCCACACGGAACTGTACCGAGGCGCCGAATACGTTGTCGACTTCCTCCCTAAAGTGAAGCTCGAGATCGCCATCGGTGACGGTTTGCTCGATCAAACCATCGAGGCAATCACGCAATCGGCTAATACCGGCAAGATCGGCGACGGCAAGATTTTCGTGACAACCCTCGAGCAAATCATTCGCATACGCACCGGCGAGACCGGCGAAGAAGCAGTTTAAGCGGCTTGTAAAAAAAGCAGCACTAAACCGAATTAATTAGGGCGGCGCTTATTCAGCCCGCTGGGAGGAAGCAAGGTGGAAAACCAAATTTTTGAATTGCAGTATGCAATGGACACGTTCTATTTTCTCGTGTGCGGCGCGCTCGTCATGTGGATGGCAGCGGGTTTCGCAATGCTCGAGGCTGGCTTAGTACGATCTAAAAACACGACGGAAATTCTCACGAAAAACGTCGCGCTGTTCGCCATCGCAAGCACGATGTATCTGGTGTGTGGTTATCAGTTCATGTACGACGGTGGATACTTTTTATCGGGCGTGACAACCGTTGCGCAAATGGACGAGGCGGCGATCGCGCAGGTGCTGCTAGACTCAGCCGAAGAAGGATTCGATGGCGGCTCGGTCTATTCCGGCGCATCGGACTTCTTTTTCCAAGTGGTCTTCGTCGCGACAGCCATGTCGATTGTGTCAGGCGCGGTTGCCGAGCGCATGAAGCTTTGGGCGTTCCTCGCTTTCGCAGTAGTAATGACCGGCTTCATCTACCCTATTGAGGGCGGCTGGACTTGGGGCGGCAAAGACGTGCCATTCATCGGCGCGCTAAGCTATAGCGACTATGCGGGCTCGGGCATCGTTCACCTTGCGGGTGCCTCAGCAGCCCTTGCTGGTGTCTTACTCCTCGGCGCGCGCCGCGGAAAATACAATGCGAAAACCGGTGCAGCGCAAGCGATTCCCGGTGCAAACCTACCGATGGCAACGCTCGGCACATTTATTCTCTGGATGGGCTGGTTCGGATTTAACGGTGGCTCAACGCTCAAGCTTGGCGGCATAGGTGTCGCGAACGAGGTGGCCAACGTTTTCCTCAACACAAACGCTGCGGCCGCTGGCGGATTAATCGCGGCACTGTTTGTAGCGCGCATTTTGTTCGGTAAGGCTGATCTGACGATGGCGCTCAACGGTGCACTTGCTGGCCTCGTTGCTATCACAGCAGAACCTGCAGACCCAAGCCCGCTGCTCGCCACAATCATCGGCGCGATGGGTGGTGCGTTGGTGGTATTCAGCATCATCGGCCTCGACAAGCTTAAGATCGACGATCCCGTCGGCGCGATTTCGGTACACGGCACAGTTGGAATCTTCGGTATCTTCGCAGTACTGCTGTCTGACCCAGACGCGACATTCATGGGCCAGCTAGTCGGCACGCTCGTGATCTTCGGCTGGGTGTTCGGAACAAGCCTAGTCGCCTGGTTCGCCATTAAAGCGCTCATGGGCATCCGCGTCAGCGAAGAAGAGGAAGACCAAGGCGTCGACCAGTCCGAGTGCGGAATGGAAGCCTACCCTGAGTTCACGAAATAAGGGGTCAGACCCCTTTACTAAAAAAGGCTCCGTGAGGGGCCTTTTTTGTGGGTGGCGTTCTTAGGTGATTCAGGCGAGATCCCCGTAGAGAAATTGCAGTATCGCTAGCGCGGCAACTGGGGCTGTTTCGGTGCGCAGCACGCGTGGACCCAAACGCATGATTTCACAATTCGAGGCGCGCGCTAGCGACACTTCGTGCTCGCTGAAACCGCCTTCGGGGCCGATGATTAATTGGATGTCGGAAAGTGCTTGGGCCGCCGTTAGGCGTAGCTCGCCGCCGGGCTCTAGAAGCAAGCGTGTGGCGTTAGTTTTCTGCGCCAAAAACGCGTCCAACGAAAGCGGTGTATTGATTGCTGGTACGTCAAGACGCCCGCATTGTTCAGCAGCATTTATCGCGATCTTTTCGAAATGACGAAGTTTGTTTTCCAGCCTATCGGGCTTGAGTCGCACTTCGCCGTGCTCGGTAAACAGCGGCGTGATTTCGGTTACACCCAACTCGGTGGCTTTCTGAATCGCGTAGTCCATTCGATCACCACGCGACAGTCCCAGCGCTAAATGCAGGCGTAGTGTAGCCGCATTTTCAGGTGCTCTTACACACTCGCCAATAGTGACATCGACATGGCCTTTCTTGCTTTTGCTCACTGCCGCAGCAAACTCGCCGTCGCGCGCATTGAACAGCATCACCTTGTCGCCCTCGCGCGCTCGGAGCACGGTACCGAGATAGTGGGCGCTCTCGGCAGGCAGACTTAACTGAGCGCCTGCGACTAAAATG
>LICD01000219.1 GCA_001438145.1 OM182 bacterium BACL3 MAG-120619-bin3
CAATTGAGTGCCGCGTATCCTTGTCCGCCATGTATCTGCTTCTATTTCACCGAGGAATTTGTCTGATATAGGGAGTAAAGTACAGTAGTTTTTGGCTAGAGGGAATTTTTCCGCTACTCTACCCCTTTACTGATAAAAGGTGAACCATGAATCGTTTACGCAGCATTTCATTCGCGGTGACCGGCATAGTGACTTTCTGGATGCTTATCGCTTTGAATGGGTGTGCCGCAGACCAAGAAATCCAGACGCTCACTCCCGGCGTGCTAAGAGTCGCGGTGACCACTGGCACTCCCTCGAGTGAATATGATTCCCAGCTCTGGATTAGGCGATACGTTGAGCTATTTGCTACCGAGCACGATCTAACTATCTCCTGGGTAGTTGTTCCCTTCAATGAATCCTGGCTTCTGGCGAGTAGCAATGAAGTCGACCTCGTAGCGACTAACGTCGCGAGTTTTCCCGATCGTGCGTCGGCTGGAGCAACCTTCTCTACGCCATTTCTTTATGAACGCCGTGCGCTGCGTATCAATCCCAAAGATAGGGAGCGCTACGCACACATCAATGACTTCATTGGATACACTGTCGGGGTGGTTTCAGGCATGGCGGCAGAGCGCGACGTTAATCGCCGCGCACCTGAAGGTGTTATCGTGCGAACAACCGATACGTTCGATGAGCTCTACCAGGCATTCGATAACGGACAGCTCGATGCTATCGCCGAAGCGGAATATTATTCCTTAGATGACGAAATTATCCCATCGCACGGCGATGAAGTAATCTTAATTGACCACCATGATCTTACGCCAGGACAACGAGAAGAATCTGTCTTCGTTATTCGGGATGGTAGTCGAAATCTGCTGGCTGCGGTAAACGCCTTCGTCCAACGAACCAGGTTTCCTCTCTGAAAAAATCGCAAACCCTATGTGCATTGATAAACACTGTTAGCGTGCTCGGGTTTGCCGATAGAGGAAAGATAATGTTTAGAATGAGAGTAAGAATTAGCATAAGAATCATGAACGATTGCTTTATCGATTCAGAGCTAGTTGCTGAGACAGCGGCGCGTTCTGGGCCGGGCTAGCTTAGTAAGTGCAGGGTTAATCTTGAGTCTAGGAAGCCGCCTCGATTATGCTTGGGCTGCTGCGATTTGGATTAGTTCGCACAAGCACGATCAGCCACGATATTCTCCGCGGAAATGTCTGCGTGAAAGTAAGACCGTTTGCTATATAGTATTGACGATGGGTCCTTCGCCCCCAGAGATAACGTTTGAAGGTAGCCGGATCGACTGCCTTTCAAAATAAGTAGTCAGAAAACAAGAAAGTAAAGTGTGCGATGCCTGCAATAAAAAGTTCGCTAGGGCTTGGGTAAATAGTGCTAGAAGCGTCTTCGATCAGGTGCCTGTAGAACAAAAATAATAGAGATGCAGCTTATGGCTACTCCAGTACCAACAACTGCCCGCTGGACCAATCGATTCTCCTTCCTAATGGTCGGCATTGGCGCGTCAGTTGGCCTTGGCAATCTGTGGCGATTTCCTTTTCAGGCTGGAGAGAATGGCGGTTCGGCTTTCGTACTGGTCTATTTGCTTTGCATCATAGGCATTGTTTATCCGGTATTAATTGGTGAGCTCGCGGTGGGCCGACACATGGGCCTATCTGCCGTTGGCTCGACCAAGGAAATGGCCCGAGCTGCTGGTCGCTCGCCTTGGTGGGGCCTGGTTGGCGGCATTGGGGCGTTTGCGACCTATATGGTGTTATGCATCTACGGGGTCATCTCTGGGCGCGTCTTGGCTTTTGCCGTAGCTGGCTTCAGCGGCGGATATGTTGAAGGTGCCATGCCTGCAATTTATGCGACCCCGGTGCGCGCGTTTCTCTGGCAGACGCTATTTATGGCGATCACCGTTGCGATTGTGCTGCGGGGGCTGCATAAGGGCATAGAGGGCTTCTCTCGGGTAACCATGCCGGCGTTTTTTGTAATGCTAACGCTGCTCTGTGTTTATTCCCTCAGTAACGGCAGTGCAGGTGCAGCTATCGAATATCTGCTCAGTCCCCGTTTTGAAGAACTAAGTCCGGAAGTGATACTCGCCGCTTTCGGGCAGGCATTTTTCTCCGTCGTAGTCGGTGGAGCAGCCATGCTGACCTTCGGCGCTTTCATGGACAAGAAAGCAAATATCGCGAATGATGGGCTGGTGATCACCACATCCGATACCATTGTTGCCATGGTGGCGGGCCTCATGATCTTTCCGATCGTATTTCAGTTCAACCTGGATCCAGCCATGGGCATGGGATTGATTTTCAGCACTATGCCGCTCTCCTTCTTGCAAATGCCCTCAGGCTCTCTCGTAGGCGGCCTGTTTTTTAGTCTCGCCGCGTTAGGCGCTCTCACCTCATCCATTGCCATGCTGATGCTTGCCGCGGTGGTTGTTGAAGAGCAATTACAGGTGAAACGCAAGACGGCGGTTCTCTCTCTTGGGGCTATTGCCTGGATAATTGGGGCCGTAAGCGTATTCTTCCCCCATATTAATGAAGAAATAGATTTCTTCTCCGGTCAGGTCATGATGCCTATAGGAGGAATATTAATCGCAGTTTTCGCAGGCTGGGTGGCACCGCGAGAAATTATGCGCAATGAGTTGACCGGCCTAAGCGAACCCTTATTCAACGCGTGGCGAATTATAGTGCGATATGTGGCGCCTTTACTCGTAGGTGGCGTACTGCTCCTAGGAGTCTCCGCGCGCTTCTAAGCACAGGCCCTGAGAGAGCAGCCAGGGAAGTGCTAGAGTCTAGCGCTGCGGATTGGCAAGATCAGCCTCTGCAGCAATATAACCAAAGGCACTCCAACTGGAGCCGGACACTATTCGCTGCAACAACTCGTCGGAGCGTTGTCTGTCGCCATTGTAATAGAAGTAATTTGCAATACCGTAGGCAACCGCGGCGTTACTTGGGTCATCACCATTGGCCGCCATCATGTCTTCGATCGCCATATCTGCTTTGTAGAGAAGACAGAGTTCATGATAACTCATGTTCTCGATTATATTCATGTCAGCTGTTATCTCATTCAGCGCGTCTACTGCTTGAGCATCTTCGCCCATGCGTCGCAGAATCATGTAAATCCAATGTCCGGTCGAAACCAGATTGTCGTCATTACCGCCGAGGTTGTAGCCATTGCGAAAGGCGGCCAGCGCCTGTGGCCAATCCTGTTTCAGATAATAAGCCAGGCCAAGGTGATACCAAACATTGCCCTGAGTGCTCGTCAAGGGAATGTTCTGGGCATTGGGCAAGCCATCGGGCTCCACCTGAAGGGGTAGACTTTGCATTAACCCGGCCGCCTGCTCGAAGTCTGAAATAGCCCGATCAAACTCTCTAATGGAAATATAGCGAT
>LICD01000220.1 GCA_001438145.1 OM182 bacterium BACL3 MAG-120619-bin3
CACAAAACTCAGCCACGCAGCCGCGCGGCCAAGCGTCTCGGAGGCATTGTCGATAACCGCGACTAGGCGCGAAGTAGGGGGCTGTTTTTCAGGCATCTCGCTATTGTCTCACAAGCGCGTGCTAGAGGGGATTGGCAATGCGCGACCCGCTACAGAGTCATCACGCGTAGTAGCTGATAACTGAGCAATGCCACCGCAAGGCCAAGCACACAGAGTGCAACGCCAAGCAGCCAAAAGACGCCTCGCTGAACGCGCGAGCCAAGCCAGCTCAGCAAGCCATCGGTCAGGGCAGTCTTATGAGGGATATGCCGAAATAGCGCGGCAACGGCATACAGTAAGAGCGACCAACAAAAAACCAAAAGGCTTGCGATCGCCGTGCCGTCCTGCTCAATAACGTCGACCTGCGGGGCACGCCAGAGCAAGACACCGAGTGCACAGAGCGCCACAAGCAGCAACAGCAGCCGGAATCCGTGCAAATGGCTAGCAATTCGTGAGAGTCGCTCTATCATAGGGGCTCGAATCAATTTTTCGTCAAAAGCATACACTAACCGATTATGACTGACGATCTCACACGCGCGAGCCAGCACGCATGTCCGAAAGCATACATAAAGTAGAACTGCCCTTTGTGGCCGGCTTTAACGCCGACGATCAACCTGTTTTCGAATCTCTCGAAGTCGAGCTTCTAAGCGCCGACAACGACGAGGTGCGACTATTGCGCTCGCCTCTGCTCACCCGCAATTTAGCAGCAGGCGACAAGCTCAAGGTGGTGAACGCAGCGGGCGCCGAGTATGAGCTTTTGGAGCGAAGCGGCAATCTCAGCATCAGAGTCTTAAGTCGAGAAAACGTCGAGCCTCTTGAGCAACAGCTCACGCCAACGATCGAAAAATTAGGCGGCGCGCTCGATCATAGCAATCCGCGCGCCTTGGTCTACACCATTCACGTGTCGATAGGATTTAAGCCTATTGAAGACGCGCTCAATGATGCCTGCGCGCAATTCGAAGGCGCCATGTGGAATTACGGGAATGTCTACGACCCCGAGGATGGCACAACGCCAATGGAATGGTGGATCGATCTCGATGAGAGGTAGGCGATCAGAAGTCAGTCGATTTGCATGCACCGACTATTCGGTTTAGGTTTATAAATCGAATACGGTCAAAATTTTAAGAGAATTTAGTGAGAAGTTATTATGCTGATTGTTGTTTCTCCTGCGAAGTCATTAGACTTCGACACCCCTGCTAAGACAAAGAAGTTCACCACACCAAGCTTTCTCAAAGAATCGCAGACGCTGGTAAAAGACCTGCGCAAGCTTAGCCCCGATGACATTTCATCGCTTATGAGTGTTAGCGTGAAGCTTGGCGAGTTAAACCACGAGCGCTTCGCTAATTGGCATACGCCCTTCAACCTAGAGAATGCCAAACAAGCGCTCTTTGCCTTTACCGGCGACGTGTATATCGGGCTCGACGCTGCCAGCTTCTCAGCTGCCGATATCACTTTTGCGCAAAAACACCTGCGCATTTTGTCGGGTCTGTACGGCGTACTAAAGCCGCTCGACCTCATGCAGCCCTATCGACTCGAAATGGGCCGCAAATTTGCCAGCGGAAAAACTACAACACTTTACGAGTTCTGGGGCGAGCGTCTTACGCAGTTTCTTAACGACGAACTCGTAGAGCACAAAGGCAAAAGCAAAGTAGTTGTTAATCTCGCATCAAACGAGTATTTCAATTCGTTAAAGCCTAAGGTGCTCGATGCAGAGGTGATAACGCCGGTGTTTAAAGATTTCTCTTCGGGTAAATATAAAATTGTAAGCTTCTTCGCGAAAAAAGCCCGTGGCGAAATGGCCGCTTACATCATTAAAAATCGCTTAAAAACCCCCGAAGAACTTCTCGCTTTCGACGTAAATGGCTACCGCTATAGCGCCGAAGAATCAAAGCCAAACATGCCCGTTTTTTTACGCAAACAGTAAACTAGCCAATGACTCAACCAAGTGACCTGCCCTTCAGCCAGAGCTGCGAAAACAATAAGCAGCCAATACTCGCCCAGCTCGAGACACTTCTCGCAGACAAGCGGCATGTACTCGAAATAGCTGGCGGCACTGGCCAGCACGCGGAGTATTTCGCCTCGGCATTGCCTCACATTCGATGGCAGTCTAGCGATATACCCGACAATGTCGCCTCACTGAATACTCGTCTTTCGCTAGCTGCAGCTGACAATCTGCCACCAGCGCTAGCGCTGGATGTTGACCAGCAAAGCTGGCTGCTCGGCACTTGGCCGACGGCATTCGTTCCGCCTACTCTGACACAATCAGCAAATTCGTCGCAGACATCTCAGCCGTCTTTGCTAGAGAGAGGCGCTTTTGAGAAGGCCATCTACGACAGGCTTGGCAAAAACGCCGCTATCAATGCAGGCCCTTTCGATGCGCTCTTTAGTGCCAACAGCTTGCACATTATGAGCGCAGGTTCGGTCACCAATTTTTTCTTAGGCGCTGGCAAGATGCTCGCCGAAGGCGCTTTGTTAATTGTTTATGGTCCCTTCAATTACCAAGGCAAGTTCACCTCGCCAAGCAATGAAGAATTCGATGGCTGGCTCAAAGAGCGCAATCCGGTGAGCGGTATTCGTGACTTTGAAACGGTGTGCTCGATCGCAGACATTACCAATTTTGAATTGGCGCACGATATCGACATGCCTGCCAATAACAGATTACTGGTTTGGCAGAAGCAAGCGGCGGAATAATCCCTCCGCTGACCTACTCTAAATTTTTCTCAGCGAGCGCAATCCTATTTGCTCGCCTTCGGCAGCGTCTGGCGTTTTCGGCCAAGCTTTGGTAAAAATGTGTCTGATTTCTTGAGAAACACTAAATAAAAGCCCTAAATAGACACTCTAAATAAAAACCTAAACAACCACCGGTCGGATAAAAACAGCTATGAATAAATTCACCGCGTCAGGCAAAGCAGCCGCTTTCGCTCTTCTATTGCTAGGTAGCACAGCCACCATTGCCGCTGAGACTGCGCCGCGCATTGGCGATTTTTCGCTCCTCGATGCCGAAGGCTATTTCCATCAGATGAGCTGGTATGACGACCATAAAGCGTTAGTGCTGCTAAGTTATTCGAATGACGACAAGCAGCTGTCTACAATGCTTGGAGCATTTAGCGAGCTCCGCGATAACGCGGGTGACTCGTTCGAGTTTTTCCTCATCGACTCGCAGGGAAAGCGCAACCGCAGTGACATTGCGGCCGCGATGGCGCACGCGGGCATTTCGCTGCCTGTTTTGATGGACGATGCGCAGCTCGTTGGCGAGGCGTTAGGGCTTTCTATGAGCGGTGAGGTGGTGGTGTTCGATCCGACGCGGTTTT
>LICD01000221.1 GCA_001438145.1 OM182 bacterium BACL3 MAG-120619-bin3
CAGTAATTCCCTCATTATAAAAATAACCCCTATTAACTGACTTTACAGAAGAGAGTGGGCATGGCTGTTAAAAAATCTCCTAAAAAAGCTGCTGCGAAAGCGAAAGCTGCACCCGTTGCACGCAAGGCTCCAGCAATCCAAAAGAAGTATACGAAAACTGAAATACTCAACGAAATTGCAAGCAACACTGACATAAGCAAGAAAGACGTTGCGGCAGTTATTGAAGAGTTAACTGTGTTGATCGAACGTCATGTTAAGAAGCGCGCCGTCGGTGAGTTCACTCTCCCAGGCCTTCTAAAGATCAAATCTGTGGTTCGCCCTGCTCGCCCAGCGCGCAAGAACGTACCCAACCCTTTCAAGCCAGGTGAACTTATGGATATTCCTAAGAAGCCTGCGACGACTCGCGTCAAAGTGCTTCCTCTTAAGAAGCTCAAAGACTTCGCAGTCTAGTGATTTGCTCTAAGCCGCCGCTTGTGTAACCACACGAGCGCAGAGGCGGCGAGACAGTCGCTACGAAGGCAGCCCGAGGGCTGCCTTTTTGTTTTAAGATTCTACTCTAGCAACACCCCATCATTAACAAGGAATACCCCGCGATGCGCGCCAGTCAATACCTTCTTGCGACCGTGAAAGAAACCCCCTCGGACGCAGAAACTGCCAGCCACCAACTCATGATTCGAGCAGGCCTTATCCGCAAACTGGCAACAGGACTCTACACATGGCTGCCACTAGGCCTCAGAGTGCTGCGTAAGGTCACCGAAGTAGTGCGCGAGGAGATGGACAAGGCGGGTGCGATGGAGGTGTCGATGCCTATTGTACAGCCCGCCGAGCTTTGGCTTGAAACCGGCCGCTGGCAGACAATGGGTCCCGAACTGCTGCGTTTCAAAGACAGGCATGACCGCGATTTTTGCCTAGGCCCAACCCATGAAGAGGTTATTACTGACCTCGTCCGCAATGAAATTAATAGCTACCGCCAACTCCCTGCGAATTTGTACCAAATACAGACCAAATTCCGCGACGAACGTCGCCCACGGTTTGGCGTTATGCGTGCGCGCGAATTCACGATGAAAGACGCGTACTCTTTTCATATGAATCAAGAGTCTCTCGATCAGACATATCAAGTCATGCATGCGACTTACAGCGCCATTTTCTCCCGTCTCGGACTGGATTTTAGGCCCGTTGCGGCTGACTCAGGTAATATCGGCGGCAACACCTCGCATGAGTTTCACGTGCTAGCCGATTCGGGCGAAGACGAAATAGTGTTCAGTAGCGACGGAAACTATGCCGCGAATATGGAGATGGCAACCGGCACTCTCCCCCCTCTGCCGCAAGAGACCTCCCGCAGAGCAAAGCATGAAGTTGCGACCGGAGACGCACATTCGATTGAGGACCTCTGCACCCACCTCTCTATCAACGCTACAGCCTGCGTTAAAACCCTTGTCGTCCAGGGTTGCGACGCCGAGGGAGAAAAGAGCGGCGAGTTAATCGCGCTTTATTTGAGGGGCGATCAAACGTTGAACGAAACCAAAACGGCTAAACTTGCCCGCGTATTTAGCCCTCTCGAGTTTGCGGATGATGAAGTCATCGAAGCAACGCTTGGATGCAAGCCGGGCGCGATAGGCCCAAGCAGTAAATGCGCATTCAGTTATGCAGACCCTAGCGTGTTAGGACTCGTAAACTTCGTTTGTGGGGCTAATAAAGAGGACACACATTTTATCGATGCAAACTGGGATGACGAGACCCGCTATGACGAGGTCGCCGATATCCGCTGCGTCCAAGAAGGCGACATAAGCCCCGACGGCAAGGGAACCCTGGCCGTAAAGCGCGGCATCGAAGTGGGTCACATATTCCAACTTGGTGACAAATACAGCGCGGCACTTAAAGCAACGGCGCTAGATGAGAATGGTAAAAGTGTCGTGATGTCGATGGGTTGTTATGGCATCGGCGTTACCCGCGTCGTCGCCGCCTGCATCGAACAGAATCATGACGAGCACGGCATCATTTGGCCTGAAAACATTGCCCCTTACAGTCTCGTGATTGTTCAAGTAGACGCGCATAAATCCGAGCTGGTCCGCACGGTCTCAGAGGAGATTTATCAACTCGCCCAAGGACTCGGCATCGAAGTTCTGCTCGATGACAGAGACAAAAAGACTAGCCCAGGTGTTAAGTTTGCTGACTCAGAGCTAATCGGTATTCCTCATAGACTCGTTATATCACCCCGTTCACTCGCCGATGGCGTCGTGGAATACAAACGCCGCGGTGAGGCCGACAAGCAACTCTTGGCGTCGGAGACGGTAGCGGGCTTTGTATCGAGTTTGGCTGCAGGAGAAAATTCTTGAATACACCCTACATCCTCGTTCTCTTTTACAGTCGCTATGGCGCAACAGAGAAGATGGCGCAGACGCTAGCTCGAGGAGTCGAGCAACTCGAGCTTAATGGACGGCGCATAGAGGCGCGTCTTCGAACCGTTCCGTCGGTTTCTGCCACTACCGAGGCGAGCGAGCCACAAGTCCCAGCGAGCGGCGCAACCTATTGCAGCGAAGACGACTTGCGTCATTGCTCAGGACTAATTTTGGGTAGCCCGACGCGTTTTGGCAATATGGCCGCCGCGCTAAAATATTTCATCGACAGCACTGGCGCACTGTGGAGTTCGGGCGCGCTCATAGATAAACCCTTTGCGACTTTTACGTCAACCTCTTCGCTGCATGGTGGGCAAGAAAGCACACAACTAAGCATGGCGTTACCGCTACTTCATCATGGCATGATCTATTGCGGTATTCCCTACTCCGAAGCAGCGCTCAGCACGACAACCACAGGCGGCACGCCCTACGGCGCGAGCCATGTCACCGGTGCAGAGGGAAAGGCGCCATTAAGTGAAGACGAAGCTGCCTTATGCATCGCGCTAGGCAAGCGAGTCGCGCGCCTGGCACTCCAACTCGATTCCGGGAATTAACATGAACGATACAGTAATCCTGCCGCGTAACGTCGCACTTAGCCGTCTCGGCGTGCTCTCGTTCTACTACAGTCTCATTGGTTTTTTTGTCATTAGCACGCCACTCATGCTTGGCGGACTAAGCCTCGGGAATACAGCGATCAGTTTTATCCAAGTGTTTCCGCTACTCCTGTTCGCACGCGGGCTACAGACTACGCGCGCACGCACTTACGGCTGGATGAGTTTCGTCGTTCTCCTCTATTTTATACACGGCGTGCTTGTCGCTTTCCGCGCAGAGCAGCTTATTCAAGGGTTGATCGAGGTGGGACTGTGTACCGGACTATTCGTCGCATTAGTGCTGTTTATTCGCAGTTACCGAGAGCACTTCAAAACGCCACTTT
>LICD01000222.1 GCA_001438145.1 OM182 bacterium BACL3 MAG-120619-bin3
TTGAGCGCGCCTTTCATTGCGCCACAGTCTGAATGACCACACACCACGATGTGCTTGATGCCGAGCACGGCTACAGCGTACTCGATAGACGCAGTGACACCACCCGCGACACGTGTGTGAGGGGGCACGATATTACCTGCATTGCGAATGATGAATAGATCGCCAGGCTGAGTCTGTGTGACCAAGTTGGGATCAATGCGCGAATCGGCGCAGGTAATGAACAAGACTTCGGGGCTTTGCCCATTCGCGAGTTCTGCGAACAATGCTTTTCTGTCTTCAAAAGGCAAGGACTTGAACTGCACCAAACCGGAAATAACTTTTTCCATAAGATAAATCTCTTAAATTAATAACTATGTGATTTCCGTCTAATAATAGGCAGGTCTTCTTGATAAGCATTAGTCACTTATTGAAGATTAGTGATAGTAATTTTCTATATCTCTAAGAAATGAGGTATAAAAGGTACCTGATAAAAAATCAATCTCGCTCACAAACCTCGACAGGAGCCTCTAGATGGAGTCGATCGACAAGTTAAGCTTAAAGCATATTCGTTATTTCGCCTCAATTGCGGAGCATGGAAGTTTCCGCCAAGCGGCCCTTCGTTTAAACGTCACCCAACCGACACTCAGTAACCAAGTAGCCGGCTTAGAAGAACTCCTAAACGTACAACTATTCGAACGCACCCGCAGCGGGACGAGTCTGACCATCGAGGGCCGCGAGCTGCTAACCAGTGCGCGCAGGATTATCGAGGAGGCACAGGGCTTTGCTATGCAGGCAGGCTCTCTGGCTGGGGGCGGGGCTGGCACTTATCGCATGGGGGTTACGCCAACTCTCGGCCCCTATTTGCTCCCCCACATCCTCTCGCCCATTCATACGAAGTATACCGACCTCAAACTCTATGTCAGAGAAGATGCGCCAAGCGATCTCGAATACGGTCTATTAAACTCGCAGCACGACTTTATTCTGAGCACCCAACCTATTATGTCGAGCAGCCTCGTTGTAGTGCCTCTCTTTAGAGAACCCCTCAAATTGGTTATTTCGCGCGATCACAAGCTCGCCAACAAAAAAACGATTAACCGCATGGATCTCTTAGGCGAGCAAGTCTTAACCATCGGCGAGCACCACCTTTTCCATCGCCAGATTACCGAGCTATGCGAGAAAGTTGGCGCCGAAGTTCGTCGCGATTACGAAGGCACAAGCCTAGATACTCTGCGTCAAATGGTGGTGATGGGTATGGGTATCGCTTTCCTGCCAGCCCTGTATGCCAAGTCGGAAATACGCGATGAGAAAGACTTACGTGTCGCCGACGTAGAAGGTGTAAACGTGATGCGAAATCATGCTCTCGCCTGGCGTAGCACCTCTCCGCAGCGTCACTTTTACAAAGAGTTGGCGATCGAAATTCAGAATATCGTGCGAGCGAATTTGAGCTCGATAGTCATTCCATTTAGGTAGAGGCTGGCGGATCCCTCTTGTATATAGAGGGCCTGCCAGTGAAGAAAACTAGTGCGCGGTTACGCCAGGCTTTATCTTATCGGAGCTGAGAAACACTTGTTCGACGTCTATGCTGTCGAAACGATAGTGCTGATTGCAGAACTCACAGGTTACCGACACGTCTCCTTCCTGCTCCAACACCTCCAACACTTCGGGTTTACCGAGGGTTAGTAGCATCGCACCTGTGCGCTCGCGCGAACAGCTGCAATAAAACTCGAGAGGGTTTGAGTCAAACAACCGTATCTCTTCTTGGTGAAAGAGTCGGTAAAGAACGCTCTCCAACTCCGCCAGCTTTAGCTCTTGCGCTGACAATGTGTCGGCGAGCATAACCACACGATTCCATGCGTCTTCATCGGCCGCTTTACCGGGTAGCTTCTGCAATAGCATCCCACTTACATTGTCTTTATCGCACGTGAGCCAGAAGCGTGTCGCTAATTGATCTGACGTCGCGAAATAATGTTCTAGGGCATCTGCAAAATTGGCACCCTGCAAAGGCGCAATACCCTGATGCGGCTCGGCACCATCAGTTTTAATCGTGATCACGAAATATTCACTACCAAAAATCTGCGCAAGATCCATCCCATCCGTGATCTCGCCAACCTGCCTTGCTATTCCGCGGATCTGGTTCTCTGAATTCGCCTCAACCACAAGCAACCCAAGGGGTCCGCTGCCACGAACCTGAAGAATTACGCTACCCTTTATTTTAAGGGTATCAACAAGCAGCACCATCGCAGCAAGTGCCTCTCCAAGCAATGTCAGCGCACGACCCTCGAGCCCAGACTGCGAGACAATGCGTGCCCACGATTCGTCTAACGATACGTACTGGCCACGTATGGGGTGTCTATCAAAGAGAAATCGTTGGCTTTGATCTAGGCTTTTCATGCTACTGCTTCCGCGCGTTTGGATACTTAAAGGCTGACCGACTTCTCTCGGCCGGGGCACTAAGTTTACCTCACTCAGGACAATCCCGCGCAGGCTTTACACGAAAGATACTATGGCTGCTGAGGCGTACTTCGATGCGCCTACTGATCGCTCCTCGGACGCCCGTTTTTGGGCTCAGGTCTGTTACAAAAAATCATGAATCTCCCATAAAATCGACGAGCAGGCCTGTGGTAATCTTCACTGTCTCCAGATTAGAGTGCTAGCCATGCAGCCCATTGAAAATAAATATTTTTTAAAGAAATTACTGCCGCTAGCTATCGCAACTGCTGCGTCTATAATTATTGCGCAGCCCCAGAAAGCGTGGTCTCAAGAACCAACAGACAGCGACGAAGAGTCGTCGACCGTTGTTTACCAGGCTGAGTTCTTCGATCAGTATCAGCCATTTTCAGTGAACGATATGCTCGCTCGTATTCCCGGGATCAACCTCGCACGTGGCGGAGGCGATAGCCGACGCGGCCTAGGTGCTGGTGGTAATCAGGTGCTAATTAATGGCCGAAGAGTTGCGGGCAAAGGTAATGAGGGCAACGCACAACTGTCTCGGATACCCGCAACCGAGGTTGAGTATATTGAGATCATCCGCGGCACCTCAGGCGACCTTGATGTGCGAGGCGGCAATCAAATTATTAACGTCGTTTTGCAGCAGGCGCAAAGCAGCCAGTCTTATGCCTATGAGGTAAACACCGACCACTATCATGACGGAAAGTATCAACCGGGCGCCAAGCTGTCGGTCACCGGTCAAAACCGAAAACTAAACTATTTTCTTAGCGCCGAGCTTGAGCCTCGATGGGAGTATAGAGACGGTTTCGAAAGTGCGTTTGACGTGAACGGCGTACTGTCTAATACGGTTACTCGGGATGAAGG
>LICD01000223.1 GCA_001438145.1 OM182 bacterium BACL3 MAG-120619-bin3
ATCCCAGTGGAAAGCTTGCCTTGGGCGAAGTCACTTAAAACCTCGTCGCTAGGATGATATTTAGCAGATGTCATTGCTCAACCCCGATTAGTACTCTTAATTTCGCCACACCAAGACGGAGCCGAGATTTTAGTGTACCCAAAGGTATCTCTAATTCGGCTGCCGCTTCCTCGTGTGTACGATCGTAAATATAAATTTGTTCTATTACTGCCTGCTGTGCAACTGGCAACTCAGTGTAGAAGCGCTCGATTTGCGCAATCTCCACTGCCTGCGAGCCTTGCTCCTCATGCACAAAAGACATATCCGCGTCACCTTCCTGCGGCCAAATGTCATCGGAGCTAATAGTTTGTGGCTGCCGCTTCTTCTTGCGCAGCATGTCGAAACACCGATTTCGTGTCAGCGTGAAGATCCAGCTTTGAGCGGTTCCTCTGTCTAAATCATAGAGAGGCGCTTTCGTCCAAACAGTCATCAGTGCTTCTTGCACTAAATCGTGGGCCAACTGCTCATTTCTGGTAAGTTTCATGCCCATCGCGAAAATTTTCTTCGAGAAGCGCTGAAACAATGTATTGAAGGCCTGACGGTCTTGGGACACGCCTACAGCGAGGAGAAGCTGTTCGTCGGTGGGTCCTTCAGATAGCTTGCGTTCGGCTGTCTCCAACTCGGTCTCGAGCGGAGTCTTTTCTGTAATAGTCACTGCTCGAGGTCTATCCCGCTGCGGAGAACGTATCGTAATTGGTTCAATAGTGGCTGACAAATTATGCATAGAAAGTAAAACGCCGAGTCCGAAATTCTGGATCACTGAATCAAAGGTGATCTGCTCAGGCGAGAAGTCCGTATGTCCCTTCCACGATATCATTAATTTTAGAGCCCATCCACGCCATGAAAGTATCTCAGCACACAGAACAGGACACAGCCTTTGCGCCACAGGCAAGCCCACCTGTAGGCGACGGTAATACCGATCTGGCCGACGCGCTCAAGCGCGCCTATTGCAGCCTCGCCACGGGTAACACCGCCGAACTGGCACCGCTTTACAGCGAAGACGTTTATTTTGAAGACCCATCCCACGGAATTCAAGGCAAAGCGGCGCTTCTTGAGCGCTTCCAACATCTTTACAGCAAAGTCGATAGCTGCAATTTCAAATTCCATCAAACGCTCGATACCGGCGGTGAAATTTTCCTCGCGTGGACTATGATTCTCCGCCAACGCGGCCCGAAAAGCGGCGAAGTCATCAGAGTCGAAGGCGCAAGTTTCCTCAAGGTGCGCAATAACCGCATCTACTACCATCGCGATTATTTCGACCTCGGCGCTTTTGTTTACGAAAATGTGCCGATGCTTGGTTCGATTATCAAGCGTATCAAGCAGCGCCTAGCCAGCTAGTAATCTATCGCCAACGCGTTAGAATCCAAGGTCACGCGCTCGGCAGGGCGCTCGACTAAGGACCGGCGCTATGAGATTCCAGCTAAGAAGAATTGCTCCCCCGCTTACTCCTCTCCTGATCACCTGTTCTCTCGCACTGATTGCCAGCTGCGCGCCTGATACCTCACCTTCGACGGATCTGAATCCCGACCAGCAAACTAGCGCGGTCCAAGATTCCGTTGGGTCGACAGCCGCAGCAATACTAGGCGCTCGGGACGGCAATTGGCAGGCCTATGGAGGTGACATCGGCAACACCAAATATTCTCCGCTGGCCGATATTGATGCCAGCAATGTCGCCGACCTCGAGATAGCTTGGCGCCGCCCTGCCCTCGATCCTTACTACGCCTCGCTTAACCCCAATCAGCGGTTTTCAAGCAACTACGTCGCAGCCCCCGTGGTAATTGACGGTATCGCATTTATCCCAAACGCAGTGGGCCTAGTCGAAGCCTTTGATGCCGCGACCGGCGCGACGGTCTGGGTTCAAGACCCTGTTGGCGGCGCCGAAGGCTTGCCGGGCGCGCCAACGCGAGGAATCGCCTACTGGCAGGATCCCGAGGGTATCGTCGCGCCTCGTGTAATAGTCCAACGTGGCTCTTACCTCTATTCACTCGATGCTGAAACTGGCGGGGCAATCGATAGCTTCGGCAACCAAGGCCGAGTCGACCTGCAACTCATGCCAGCAGAGTTCGAACGTTTTCGCTGGGGCGGCGTTCCAATGGTCGTACGCGATGTCATCGTCGTTGGGCAAGCGATGTCCGACAGTTTTTCTAACAAGGAAGCCTACCGCGGCGACGTGCGCGCGTTCGACATCCGGACGGGAGAATTACGTTGGAGCTATCACACGATTCCGCAAGAGGGGGAGTTTGGCACAGCAACCTGGCAGGACAGGTCTTGGTCGTATACCGGACACGCGCCAATGTGGGCACTCTTTAGCGCCGACGACGCGCTTGGCTTGGTCTACATGCCTATCAGCTCGGCGACCAACGATATGTATGGGGGCCATAGGCTCGGCGACAATCTCTTTAGCCAAAGCTTGGTCGCGGTCGATGCCGAAACCGGCGAGCGGGTTTGGCATTACCAGACTGTTCACCACGGACTTTGGGACTACGACCCGCCCGCAGCACCGATTTTAATGGACATTGTGGTCGATGGTGAGCCAGTGCAGGCAGTGACACAGCTTACCAAACAGGGGTTCGCCTTCGTTTTCGACAGAAAAACAGGCGTGCCCGTTTGGGAGATCGAGGAACGCGCCGTGCCCCCCTCGACTGTTCCGGGCGAAATCGCTTCACCTACCCAGCCCTACCCCACACGGCCTGCACCTTTCGATCGACAAGGTGCAACCGAAGACAATTTAATCGACTTTACGCCCGAGCTTCGGGCGCAAGCGCTCGAAATTTTCAATCTCTACGTGACAGGCCCGCTATTCACCCCACCATCGGTCCGCGACGAATCGCTCGGCGGCACGCTCGGCACTATTCAATTGCCCGGTTCGCAAGGCGGCGCCGATCTGCAAGGCGCCTCTTTCGACCCCGAAACCGGCTTGCTTTATATTCCCTCTATTACCGCTCCTTTTGTTGCTGACCTCGAATTAGGCGACCCTGAGGTGACCAACCTTCGCTATGTAAAAGGCGCAAGACGCTGGCTGGGTGGCCCACAGGGACTCCCTCTGTTCAAGCCTCCCTATGGACGCATAACGGCGATCGACATGAACACGGGAGAGCACATATGGATGGTGCCCAACGGCGTCGGGCCAGTCGATAATCCGGCTATCGCTCACCTCGGTATAGACAAGCTCGGCGTGCCCGGTCGTCCCTCGCCTTTGCTCACCAAAACACTGCTGTTTCT
>LICD01000224.1 GCA_001438145.1 OM182 bacterium BACL3 MAG-120619-bin3
ACAGCGGCTCGGGTGTTCTCGCCTCGGCGCTGGCTATGGACAAAATCCGCGCGAAGCAAATTTGGCTTCAGATGAGCCTCGCAACACCAGACTACGAGTTACTTTCAGACCACACCGACTGGCAAGACGTGGCGCAGCGACTTGGTCTTTGTGTGGTTAAGCCTGTCAGCGGTGGCTCCAGTTTAGGTATCGCAAAGGCGAGTAACGTCAGTGAGTTGCTGTCGGCCTACGAGGCCGCGCTTCGAGTTGGCGCGAGGGTTATGGCGGAGAGCTGTATCGATGGACCCGAATACACCATTGGGGTGCTAGACGGCGAACTCCTTCCGAGTATTGAGTTAGTTGCCCGTGGCGAGCTGTTCGACTTCGAGGCGAAGTATCTCTCCGAGACAACGCAGATGATTTGTCCGGCCGACCTTGAAGCGCAAGACGCTCAAGAGTTGGACGCGCTGGTTATCTCGGCCTATCACGCGCTAGGTTGTAGCGGCACCGCAAGGGTGGACGTCATGCGCGATTCAAAGGGCTGCTTTCAACTCTTAGAGGTCAATACACTTCCCGGGATGACAGAGCATAGTCTGATTCCGCGTGCCGCCGCCGAACTCGGTATCGATTTTGATGAGCTAGTGCTGCGGATTTTGGCAGAGAACCAAGGGAGCAGCAGAGAATGAGAGCCGAGCGCAGGACAGTAATGGCCGGTGGTGCTGCACGTGCGGGCGCTCACGCGGTACGTAAACCGCAGGTCGCTGACGCTGTGCCTGTGAGGTCGCGTGGCCCGCTTCGCTACCTGGTGACGCTCAGCGTTCTCTTTGCGGCATTAGCCTTCGTTGCCCTCGACACATTCGCCGTTTATCGCGCGGAGCTTACCGGTTTTTTCAGCAAGCCAATTTCCAAGGTGAGAATAGAGAATCAATGGCAGCGCGTGAGCGAAAGCGACGTGACAGGCATTCTGCAACAGTATATCGGCGCGAGCTTTTTCGACTTCGATATAAACGGCGCTAGCCGCGATCTTAAAGCGCTGCCTTGGGTTGCCAGCGTTGATGTGAGACGCGTATGGCCCGACACGTTGTCGCTACACCTAAAGGAGGAAGTGCCGATAGCAAAGTGGGGTGCAGTGGAATTGCTGAATCAGTATGGAGAGCTATTCTCGCCTAATAATACTGAAGAATTCACTGGCCTTCCGAATCTTGAAGGGCCTGAGGGAAGCCAGGCGGCAGTGATGCAGCAATACAAACAGCTAAGCCAGATTCTGTCTCCGGCCGGGCTCAGGCTCAAAGGGCTTAAGCTGAGCCATAGAGAGAGCTGGAGTCTGCAGGTCAACGCGATGCAAGTTGAGGTTGGACGGCATGATGTGCTCGCTAGAACGCAGCGGTTTGCCCGCTTTTACGCGCAGCAGGACCGAGCGGAAACGGCGCAGTTCGCCTCGGTAGACCTTCGGTATGGAAATGGCATCGCAGTAAAAAAACGCGCGCTTAAACTCGCTCCTTTGAGCGACGTGGCACAACGATAATGACAAGCCTGCGCACTTGGTGTGGGGCGGGAAGGATTGAGAGAGTATGAAAGCGGCAGCGAGCGACAACATGATCGTAGGTCTCGACATCGGGACGTCCAAGGTTGTAGCGATCGTTGGTGAGATCGTAGACGATGGCAGTCTCAATATAATTGGCATAGGTAGCCATCGCTCGCGTGGCCTAAAGAAAGGCACGGTGGTTAATATTGAGTCGACCGTTGAGTCGATACAGCATGCTATCGCGGAAGCAGAAATGATGGCCGGGTGCCAGATTCATTCGGTTTACGCCGGCATAGCAGGCAGCCACATTCGGAGCATGAACTCACATGGCATAGTGGCCATACGTGACGGCGAGGTCGAGCGCGCAGATATCGAACGAGTCATCGACGCGGCACAGGCAGTGGCAATTCCTGCCGATCAGAAGGTTTTACACATCCTCCCCCAAGAATACCTCATCGATGCACAGGAAGGCGTGAAAGAGCCGCTCGGCATGTCCGGCGTCAGACTCGAAGCGAAGGTTCATCTGGTTACATGCGCGATTAACGCCGTTCAGAACATAGAGAAGTGCATCAAGCGCTGTAATTTGGCAGTGGATGAAATCATTTTGGAGCAACTTGCCTCCGCGTATTCGGTGCTCACTGAAGATGAGAAAGAGCTTGGTGTGTGTCTCGTCGATATCGGCGGCGGAACAAGCGACATCGCTATCTTTACAGAGGGCTCGATTCGCCATACTGGTGTTATCCCCATTGCAGGCGATCAGGTCACGAACGATATCGCGATGGCTCTGAGGACGCCGACCGACGACGCCGACGAGATTAAAGTTAAATACGCCTGCGCCCTCACGCAATTGGCCAATGGTGCCGACAGTATTAAGGTGCCCAGCGTAGGTGACAGGCCACCCCGCGAACTGTCGCGGCAAGCGCTCGCCGAAGTCGTCGAGCCACGCTATGTCGAGCTTTTCACACTGGTGCAGCAAGAGCTGCAGCGCAGTGGTTTTCAAGACATGCTGGCAGCAGGAATCGTATTAACCGGCGGGACCAGCAAGATGGAAGGTGTGGTGGATTTGGCGGAAGAGATTTTCCACGCACCGGTTCGTATTGGCGCGCCTCATAATGTTGCGGGCCTTGCCGATATAGTTCGAAACCCCATCTACTCGACGGGTGTTGGGCTGTTGTTATACGGGCTGAAGCAGTTCCAAGAGCAGGGTGGGATTATAACCAAGGGAGAGCCGCGTATAACCTTGGTTAGCCGGGTTAAGAGTTGGTTTCAAGGCGATAATTAGCGCGCAGGCGCGCAAGAATAACTTAATTTTAGGGGGCACTATGTTCGAACTAGTCGAAAACGTTGCGCAGACAGCCGAGATAAAAGTGATCGGCGTTGGCGGTGGTGGCGGTAACGCGGTACACCATATGATTAGCAATCAGGTCGAGGGTGTAGAGTTTATCTGCGCGAATACCGACTCGCAGGCGCTGAGCAACATCGACGCAAAAACCATTCTACAAATGGGTTCGGGTGTAACTAAAGGCCTCGGCGCAGGAGCGAATCCTGAAATAGGTCGACAGGCGGCGTTAGAAGATAGAGATGAAATTGCGGCGATCCTTGCGGGCGCCGACATGGTTTTTATCACGGCAGGTATGGGCGGGGGCACAGGAACTGGCGCGGCACCAATTGTTGCCGAAGTGGCGCGCGAGCTAGGAATCCTAACAGTCGCGGTTGTGACCAAGCCTTTTCCCTTCGAAGGACGCAAGCGTTTA
>LICD01000225.1 GCA_001438145.1 OM182 bacterium BACL3 MAG-120619-bin3
TTTCCCGGTATCGAGATGACATTTGTGCAATCTATTCCCTGGAGAAATTGGCCAGCTTCCTCGAACTCATTTTCTAACGCATCTGTCGTGCTATCTCCGGTATTCAGAACAATATCAACATCGTAGCTGTTAATTTTCTCTAATAATTTTTTATTGTTCCCTAGCCAGTGGCGAGGTCCGAAGTGCATGTCGGAGAGATGAAGTAGGTTCATGTGAATCGTTGCCATAGCCGAGGGGAGGGCCATCCTAACCTTTCCCAAGCAATTGAACGAGTGCTTCAATAAGAGATTAGGAATTCTCTTTGATTGTGCTCAGGTGCTTGGAGCACAGTCGCTTTTACTCCTCTACATAATCAGTTCCATCGGGCGTCTATACATATTATTCTCTGCACGCAGCTAATTAATCCCGAAAATAAAGGAAGTGCACGACTGCTGCTGTCTTCTCTAATACATGCACATGCTTAGGAGCACGCCTTGAATAATTCTTTCCAGTATCCTAAACCACGACTCCTTTCGCTCGTTATGGGCCTTATAGGGGCTCTTTTATTGTGGATGGGCGTATTGCTCATAGGTGCCGGCGGTTCGCTCTACTACGCTTTTGCTGGCGTCGTGCTTGTCGCTACCGGAGTGCTTCTGTTTCGCGGCGACAGCCGTGGCGCAGCGCTTTACGGCGCGTTCTTGCTGTTCACCTATTTATGGGCGCTTTATGAATCGGGCTTAGATGCATGGGCTCTCATGCCGCGTGTCGCTATGTTCAGCGTGTTGGGCCTGTGGTTTTTATTGCCAAGGGTGCGCAGAGGGCTATTGCAGGCCGAGCCTGCGCCTTTGTTTTCGCTAAGGGCAACTCAGGCCGCAGTAGCCAGTTTAGCCGTGCTTGGTGTTGCGCTGCTTTTCAGCGGCGGCTACGAGGTGGGTACGCCGACGGCGCTGGGCACAGGCACTGTAAACAATGCAACGGGCGACTGGGCTAATTACGGCTCCTCTAAGTCTGGCACGCGGTATGCGGCAAGCGCGCAGATCAATCTGGATAATATCGGCCAGTTAGAGCGCTCTTGGGAAATTCGCACCGGTGTGCCTGGCGCGTTCAAAGGCACGCCGATTCAGATCGATGATGGCCTCTTCTTATGCACCGGCCAAAACATTATTTTGGCGCTAGATCCGGACACAGGCGAAGAGCGCTGGCGGTTCGATCCTGACTTACAGTCGCCGAAAATTGGCTTCTGGGATACCTGCCGCGGCGTGACTTATTATGAAAGCCCCGAGGCGGATCCCGAGACCGAGTGTGCAGAACGCATTCTCACCGCCACTACCGATGCGCGATTAATTGCTGTCGATAAGAATACGGGCATTCCGTGCAGTGACTTTGGCGTTGATGGCCAGATCAGCCTCCTAGCCGGCATGGGCGAGGTGATTCCGGGCTTTTATTTCGTGACCTCTCCGCCGACTATCTCAAACGATGTGTTGGTGCTGGGCGGCTGGGTGCTCGACAACCAAATGACCGAGGAGCCCTCGGGTGTCGTGCGCGGATTTAATCCGCAGACCGGTGAACTGGTGTGGGCTTGGGACATGGGGCGCGAAGATCGAACCGGCCTACCCGAGCCAGGCGAAAATTACACGCGCGGCACGCCAAACGTGTGGAGTCTAACAAGTGCCGACGAAGAACTCGGGCTTATCTATGTGCCGACAGGCAATGGCACGCCAGACTATTTTGGCGGCCACCGCACCGAAGCGATGGACAAATACGCAAGTTCAATCGTGGCGCTGGACGCGCGCACGGGTCGCGTTCGTTGGAGCTTCCAAACCACGCATCATGACATCTGGGACTATGACGTGCCGTCGCAGCCGACGCTTGTCGACATTCCTGTCGACGGGGTAATTCGCAAAGCAGTCGTCGTGCCGACCAAGCGTGCGGAGCTTTTCCTGCTCGATAGAGAGACCGGCGAGCCGTTGGCCGAAGTTGCCGAACTGCCTACGCCGCAAACTGACATTCCTGAAGATTTCACAAGCCCAACGCAGCCGTTCTCGGTCGGTATGCCGTCGTTCGCTAAGCGTCTTACCGAGGCGGACATGTGGGGCATTACGCCATTCGATCAGGCTGCCTGCAGACTCCAGTTTAAGCGCATGCGTTATGAAGGCCCATTAACGCCGCCCACTACAGGCTATGGTTCGCTTTACTACCCGGGCGTTGCTGGTGGCATGAACTGGGGGAGTGTGGCGGTCGATGAGGTGAATAACCTAATGGTGGTCAACACCATGAACAACCCGTCGGTTGTGCGCCTAATTCCTAGAGACGAAGTGAAGGAAAACGAAGTATTCGGTATCGGCGGTGCGCAGGCGGGTACCCCTTACGCGGTCTACTCTTTCTTTTTCCTCTCGCCAATCTTCGCGCCCTGCATCGAGCCGCCCTACGGCGAGATGGCGGTAGTCGACCTCGCCTCAAAAGAGCTTCTATGGCGACGACCATTAGGTACAGCGAAAGAGCAGGGGCCTTTGGGCATTCCTAGCCGTCTGCCTCTGCCGATGGGTATGTTCTACAACGCAGGCTCTATCGTTACCGGCGGCGGTGTCATCTTTAATGCGGGCGTCGTTGACAGCACTGCGCGTGCGATTGATGTGTTAACCGGTGAAGAGGTGTGGACCGACAGTCTGCCAGGCTCATCGACGGGCACGCCCATGAGCTATGTGAGCCCAACTACTGGTAAGCAATATGTCATCGTTACCGTCGCAGATGGCGGCGGTGCGCTGCAGCTTGAAAATGCCGTTGATGAGAATGCCGAAGCAGGTGACGTGCCGGGTGGGTATGTGATTGCTTACAGTTTGAAGGATTAACGCGACGCGGTAACCCTGTCTAAAAATATCGGTCCATAACCTCGTGAGTTTTCCATTCAGCTTAAGAAATGGAAAACTCACGAGGGAGACTTGCTACTGCGAAGAACACATTCTTACTGCAAGCCGTTTCGCTCACTCACCCGGGCTATAAGCGCGTTTCGTATTTGCCACCACATCATCCCAGTGAAACCACGCCGGTTTGAAGCGCCTTTCCGACAGGAGTGTTGCCTGATCAAAAAAGTGCGGTGATTCTGGATTGTGGCTTTGCCCGTAGTGTAAGTAGCTCGCGGCCCTTACTCCATCGGGATGGAACTCGTACACCGCCTTATACGACGACCCCGTAGTTGCATACTCAAATTGCCGATTCGGGTCGTCCGTCGGCGCGGTATGGTAAATAGTAAAAGCGACG
>LICD01000226.1 GCA_001438145.1 OM182 bacterium BACL3 MAG-120619-bin3
GGTGTGAGTCGATCGTGTAACGATGGATACGCTGCAGGAGACGCCGCTCACACCATTCGACCGGCCCGTCGCCTGCCTGTTCAGCACGCGGCGTAAACTTGCCTTGGAACACGAAACCTTCGACTTCGAGTGCAAGCAGTGCCGCGTCTATTTTTACGCAGGGCAGTGAGACTTCGTCGGCTAACCGCTGCGCTGTCACCGGCCCCAAACCCTCTAAGCGCGAGCGCACGAGATCGCGCAGGGCCTCTTCGGGCTCGAAGCACACACCCTCGAGGAAAGAAGGCGTATCGAATTGCGCGCAGCACTCTGGGAACAGCGCCCTAAATTTTGGCAAGTCTTCGGTGGCGAAGAGAAGCTCTTGGGGATGCTGCACTAGCTGATGAAGCCTTCCTTCGAGTACAAGCCTTTCACGCCATTTCTCGAAGCCATTATCGGCAAACTCAGCAGCGGTGATATAGCCGAGAGTCTGTAGGGCATCGTGAAGTTCTTCGGCGTTATGCACGAGCGGCCAAGCTTCTTCGCGCACGCGCGCGATAGCAGAGGCATCCAGCAGAGAATAGTCGCGCGCCTCGGCAGGGTCGGCCCAGCTTCGATTTCGAATCGCATTCGTTCGCCGCTCCTCGGCTGGCGCGTCGTCTAAGAAAGCATAGGGTCGTGCATTAATAATCTCCTGCGCAAACGGCGATGGCTCGCGCAGGTCTTTGGCGATTAGCGTGAGTTCCTCGCGCTCGATCTTACCCACAAGCTCTATCAGCGCGTCGATATCCATCGCCTCGGTGAGGCAGTCGTGAATGGTTTGATCGACGAGCGGATGTGTCGGCACATCGCGGCGACCGGTGAGATTCTCGGCGCAGGCGATTTGATCGGGGAACACGTGAGCGATTAGATCTTCGGCGTCCATACGCTGAAACTGAGGTGGCACGCGTTTGCCGCTACGATTGCGTTGAATCGCCAGTGATCGTGTCGCGTTCCAGCGCCAGCGCACCTCAAACATGGGCGAATCGAGCAGTGCCTGCACGAGCACGTCGCGCACCGTTGTAGACTGAAGATAGCGAAATACTTCGTCGAGCGGAAAGCTATGCACCGACCCCAGCGATATCACGATGCTGTCTTCATTTGCTGCTGCCTGCAGCTCGAAATTGAAAGACTTACAGAAGCGCTTGCGCAACGCGAGACCCCAGCCGCGGTTGATGCGACTTCCAAAGGGCGAATGGATTACGACGTGCATGTCGCCCACTTCATCGAAAAAGCGTTCCATGATTATCGTGTCGCGAGTTGGCATCGCGCCCAGCGCGGCCATTCCTGCGTGCAGGTATTCCACCACTTGCGACGCAGCCGAGTGCGGCAAGCCGACGGCGTTAATACACCATTGCATCGCCGCGTCTGCAGACTCGTCGAGTATTAGGTCGCCTATTTGCTGCCTAAAATTAGACACCGACTGCGACAGCTCGACCGTGCGACCTGGCCCTTCGCCGAACCAGAAAGGCACAGTAGGGTTCATGCCTTGGGCATCTCTCACGCGTACCTTAAGCCCGTCCACCCGCAAAATCTGCCAAGCGTGAGTGCCCAGCGTAAACACATCGCCCGCCATCGAATCGAGCGCGAAGTCCTCGTTTAGGCTGCCGACCACCGTGTCTTCGGGGTCAAGCACAACCTGATAATCGAACATATCTGGAATCGCGCCACCGTTAGTCAGTGCGATAAGATTAGCGCCGCGCCGTGGCCTGAGCCGCCGGTTAATCGCGTCGTAATGCAGATGGGCGCCGCGCCGTCCCCGACGGCTGGTGTAGCCATCGGCAACCATGCGTAGCGTCTCTTCAAATTCTTCTTTGGTTAATTCCCTAAATGGGAAAGCCTTGATAACCAGTGCGTAAAGCTCGTCGATACACCAGCTATCCAGAGGCGTCATTGGTTCAAAGGACTCTTTCTCTTTAATCTCTTCAATCTCTTCAATCTCTTGAGTCTCTTGAGTCTCTTGAGTCTCTTCAATCTCCTCAGTCTCTTTTGGGTACACATCGCTCTTCACGCTCGCCGGCTCAGCCTCTGTGCCGCGCAGCCCAGCTCGAGCGGCAGCGAGTGCTGCTTTGCGCACCTCTGGTGAGGCAGGTGTTGGGGCTGGCTTTGCGGATGAGCTGAGCCTCGTCGAGCCGCTTGTCCGCATCGCGGCTAGGGCCGTTGCCAGGGGTTGGAATATTTCCTTACTGGGCTGATTTTGAACGGACAGTTTATCAACCGGCTGTTTATTAGCAGGCACATCACCACAGTCATCAGCGCCTTGAGCCCAGAGGTCGTCTTCTGGCGCGTCTGGCGCGGATAGCTTTTTGCTTTTATCTCTACGACTCGCTCTTTGGCCGGGCTCATCGCCGGCGGTGTCACCGTCTCGTCCGCGATCGTGAACCTGTGCCGACACCTCGGCGACTATTTGCTGCGCCAGGATATCGAGCGGCTTTTCGGGCATAACAATGGCGTCAAGCTGGCCTCGGCGAATGCTGTGCACCAGCGCACTGGCTTCGATAAGGTCGTCGCGCGTGAGCGGAAACAAAATGCCTTTCGGCGTGCCATTGATCGAGTGGCCACTACGACCCACTCTCTGCAAAAATGTCGCAATGCTTTTAGGTGAAGAGAATTGCACCACGAGATCGACCGAGCCTACATCAATGCCGAGTTCCATCGACGCCGTTGCGACCAGCACCTTAAGGCTACCCGCCTTAAGCCGCTGCTCGGCGTTGTGCCGGTGATCTTTACTCATGCTGCCGTGATGCGAACAGACAACATCGTCGCCGAGGCGCTCGGCAAGCGCGAGGGCAAGCCGCTCGGAGAGTCTGCGCGTGTTCACGAATACCAGCGTCGTATCGTGGCTCTCGATTAGCTCAACGAGACGGCCATAGAGCTCGTCCCACACCTCGTTGCTCATCAGCGCCGAAAGCGGCGACTTAGGTACCTCGATACGGATGTCCAGTTCGCGCCTAAACCCCGAATCGACAATCGCGCAGTCTGCCTTCGGCCAGCGCGAGTCCGCACCCTCAACCTCAACCTCAACCTCACCCAGAGAACTCGAGTCGCATTCGGATTGCCCTGTCGCATTGCCCACTAAATAGTTTGCAACAAGGTCGATTGGTTTCTGCGTTGCCGACAACCCAATACGCTGGAGCGTCCGACCGCTTTGGTCTTTCGTATTGCCGCTCGACTGAGAACTTATAA
>LICD01000227.1 GCA_001438145.1 OM182 bacterium BACL3 MAG-120619-bin3
CGTGGACTCCAAAGAGCGCCTCAACTGCGTAGTCGACCCACGTACTTATGTTGTACCCGGTATCCAGAGGGCGTTTGGAGTTACAACGGCAGACCTGATTACAACTACACTAAGTGCGATTAATGCTGGAACGATCACGGCTGACGGTGCTGATGTAAAACTTGGTTACAACTGGTCGAATGACATGGGCCTCTTTAGCGCACGCGTTGACTTCACTCATGTGCGTCAGTACACACTGGCTAACGTACCTGGGCTTGAGCGTGGTTTGTTGGATACCTACGTATTCGATGCGGCAGGAACAACAGGAGACGGTAACATTGTGAGGTCTCTTCCTGATAATAAGGGAACCCTGACTATGTCTTGGCAGCGAGATAACCACGGCGTCAGCTTGATAAATCGGCATATTGGCTCGTATCGCGACCTCGCTTATCAGACTGCTTATGAGGCAGGCTCTGATTTCACGCGAAGCATGCTCGATGAAAAAATCGACAGCTACAATACATGGGACTTCCAATACCGATACTCAAAGGATTGGGGTGGCCGAGTAGGCAGCACTAACTTCTCCCTGGGCGTATTAGATATGTTCAATGAAGATATCCCTTACCGAGAAGTGGGCGGGCGAGACTATGACACTGTTGTTTTTGATGGGCGCGGTCGCCGCATCTACGCAAGAGTACTGTGGCAACTTCAATAGAGCATTTTGATTAATTGCTAGATCAATAAAAGCGTCTGCCGAGTCTCAAGACTGCGCAGGCGCTTTTTTTTGCACCTTGAAATATTGCGTTATACTCTCCGCGGCCGTCCAAGATACGGCTCCTAAACGCTATGCCTCGGCGCCTGATTCAGCCCTATCGGAGAATTCGATGAATACCAAAATGAAGTTATTGCCTGCAATTATTGCCCTCAGTCTTGGCGTCGTCGCCTGCAGCGATGAATCGGCGCCCGTAGCTTCAAGCAGCGACACACCCGAAACGGTTCTGGCTAACGCCAAACCAGAGCTCGGTGACTTTGGCATCGATCTTAGCCAGCAAGACCCTAATACAAAGCCCGGCGATGACTTCTTTCGCTTTGCGAACGGCAAGTGGCTCGATGAATTTGAGCTACCCGCCGACCGCAGCAACTATGGGTCTTTCTCGGTACTGGGCGATCGTTCGGACGAACGCGTAAACACCATTATCGAAGAGCTTTCGGCTGCTGAGCCCGCCGCTGACACCATTGAGCAGAAGATTAGCGACTACTATCTTAGCTACATGAATACAGAGGTGCTCGATGAGCGTGGCATCGGCCCGCTGCGTGAAAAACTTGCACAACTTTCGGCAATCGACTCACGTGCGGCATTAATAGCGGCACTCGGGCGCTCTCAACTCGATGCCACAGCAAGCCCCTTTGGCTGGTATGTTGGCGCCGATCGCCGCGACCCAGATCGTCATCAATTGGTGCTAAGCCTTGGCGGCATAGGCCTGCCCGACCGCGACTACTATCTTCTCGACACTGAGCAGTATGTCAGCGCGCGAAGCGAATACGTCGCGCATATCGAGCGCATGCTGGGCTTCGCCGGCATTGAAAACGCCGCCGAGAAAGCACAAGCGGTGTTGGCTCTCGAGACAGCGTTTGCCGAAAATCTTTGGCCGCGCGCCGATCGCCGTAACCGCGACCTCACCTTTAACCCAATGACCTACACAGAATTTAAAGCAGCCTATCCGAACATGGACTGGGACGCATACTGGGCTGCGGCAGGCATAAGCGAGATCGAAGACCTCAACGTTTCTTATCCCACTGCAATGGCGCCAATCATTGCGTTACTCGACAGCGTAGCGGTCGAGGACTGGGTTAGCTACATGAGCTATCAGCACATCTCTAACCTCGCGAGTGTGTTGTCTCAGGAGATCGACAACGAGAATTTTCATTTCTATTCCACCGTACTTAACGGCGTACCAGAACAGCGTCAGCGCTGGGAGCGCGGAGTCGAGCGCGTCGGATCACTTAACAGCCTAGGCGAAGCAGTCGGCCAGATCTATGTGCAGAAGCATTTCCCAGAGGCTGCGAAGCAGCAGATGCAAGGACTCGTTGAGAATTTGCGCACGGCGCTCGCCACCAGCATCGCAAGCCTCGACTGGATGGGCGAGGAGACCAAAAACGAGGCGAGACTCAAGCTGGAGTCGTTCCGCCCGAAAATCGCCTACCCCGACGAGTGGCGTGACCTGTCGTCTATCGAGATCAGCCGCGACGACCTATTCGCAAATGCTCGTAGCCTGCGTGAGTTCAACTATGCGGACGAAATCGGCCGCTTGGGCAAACCAACGAACCGCGAAGAATGGGGCATGACGCCGCAAACGGTTAACGCTTATTACAACTCGTCTTTTAATGAGATCGTGTTCCCTGCAGGAATCCTGCAGCCGCCATTCTTCGACCCTGCTGCCGACATGGCCGTGAACTACGGCGGCATCGGCGCAGTAATCGGCCACGAGATGGGCCACGGCTTCGACGACCAAGGCTCTAAATCAGATTCGCTCGGCGTACAGCGTAATTGGTGGACCGATGACGACCGCGCCAACTTCGAAAAACTAACCACCGCGCTCGCCGCCCAATATGATCAGTTCGAGCCGGTCCCGGGTTATTTCGTTGACGGCAATTTCACCCTCGGTGAAAACATAGGTGACGTCGGCGGTCTCTCACTTGCCTATCGCGCCTATAAATTATCACTCGGCGGCGAAGAGGCTCCGGTCATCGACGGACTCACTGGCGATCAACGCTTCTTCCTGAGCTGGGCGCAGGTATGGCAGCGAAAGTACCGCGAAGACGCGCTGATCCAGCGCCTCACCTCCGACCCGCATTCCCCATCGGAGTTCCGCGTTAACGGCGTGGTTCGCAACTTCGACGAATGGTATGAGGCGTTCGATGTGCAGCCCGAAGATGCGCTCTATCTCGCGCCGGAAGACCGCGTGCGGATTTGGTAGTGTAATCCCCCCAGAAAGTAGTCGAGGTTTTGAGTAGAGACTTTTATGTGGACATCACGAGGAGTGATTTATGAAGAAGTCTCGATTCACTGACAGCCAGATAGTAGCCATTCTTAAGCAAGCCGAAGCGGGAACGTTAGTTGCGGACCTCTGCCGGGAATACGGTATGAGCAGTGCCAGCTTTTACCAATGGCGGTCGAAATTGGACCCCCATAGGTACCCCCA
>LICD01000228.1 GCA_001438145.1 OM182 bacterium BACL3 MAG-120619-bin3
TGCATCACCTCTTCGAGCCTACCGCCGAGAAACCCGCCTATTCCCCAAAGGGTTAGAGCGAAAGTCAAAAATGACAATCCCAAACAAACCGAGCGAGGGAGTTCGCGCTCTTTCAATTGCAGCCGACCGAACATCGCCGCCAATGTATTGATCAGATACCAAATCGCAATGGCTATCACCAAGGGCAGCAGGAGTGCCTCACCGACGATCAGAAGATAGAACACGAGGACGACCGCGAGGAGTGTCATCGCGAAACTTGGAATCTTCATGTCCTGCTCTCCTTAGTTGGACTGGCTAAATGGACTGGCTAAGTGGACTGGCCAAATCGTGAGATTACCACACTCTCACGAACACCAAACACTCCGCAATCAACCGTTTACTGGCCAGTCTCCTCACCTTAGAATGCTAGGCCTCAAATCAACGCGAAAGGAAAAGCGTCTTTGCGCAGCAAGGGTAACAATAGCGTAGCCAGAAACGACGCTGCCGTATCAGAAATGAGCGACGACTTGGCAGTCACGTGCGGGCATTTCTGTCTCGCCGCGGAAAGCGACACTGGGCGCAAGCGAAAAACCAATCAGGATAGATTCTATATCGACGCCGAGTCTTCGCTCATTGTGATAGCCGACGGCATGGGTGGCCATCGCGCGGGCGAATTAGCAGCCCAGATAGCGGTAGAGCGCATTCCGGCGGACTTTGCCGCAGCACAAAGCAACTCAAATCATTCGGCTGCAGAGTGCTTGCATGTTGCACTGACCGAAGCAAATGCCGCGATTTTCGCGCAGGCAGCGGTACCTGAAAACGCAGGGATGGGCACAACTGCCATCGCCGCTCACCTCCTCGACGATCAGCTAAACATTGCCCATATCGGCGACTCCAGACTTTATTTGTTCAGGCGAGGGAGCCTTGAACAACTCACGCATGACCACAGCCTTCTGCAAGACCTCATCGATGATGGTTTCTATACAGAACGCACGTCGCGCTCGACTGGCGTAGGCCACGTGGTTACCCGTGCACTTGGCATAAAGGCTGCTATCGACAGCGACAAAATCAGCTGCACAATGCAAGAAGGCGATCTCTTATTATTCTGCACCGATGGTTTAAGCGATTTGGTTGCCGACTGGCAGATTAGCGACACACTCGCAGACTGTAAGGGCGATCTTGCATTCACCTGCCGCACGCTGATCAATCATGCTAACCGCAATGGCGGCAGGGACAATGTCACTGTAGTCCTTGCGAGTTACCGCTCAGCGCGGGATAAATAATTCACGCGCCAGTTGAGAGCTGGGCCGCTATTTAGACACCGTCGAAGGCATCGACGAGCGTTGCCTGCGTAAGAATCTGCGGCAAAATCGTAGGCTCACCTTCTCTTGGATACAAGAGGTAAAGTGGCACCGAAGGTCGATTGAATCGCTCGAGTACCTCTGTGATTTCTGGATCTTCGTTCGTCCAATCACCCTTCAAATAGGTAATGTCGTTGTCGACTAGCGCTTTTTTGACCGAGTCGCCACTAAGCGATGTCTGTTCATTGGCGAGGCAGGTGATACACCAATCGGCGGTCATGTTGATAAAGACAGGCTTACCTGCAGCGCGCAGCTCTGCAAGCCTTGCCGCCGAAAAAGGTTCGAAATTATCAGCGCCCAGAACGAGATTGCCCTCTTCGTCGTATTCGGCAACGCTCGCTTCCCGCGCCTGAGTCTGCAAGAACGGCGTTTGCATGAGATAGAGCGCAAAGCCAATCGCGACAGCAGCAGTGACGTAATTGAGGCTTAAAGCAATCGGCCCCATCGTAAAGCGCTTCTGGTATAACCATGCCGCAAAGGCCAGTACGACACACGCACCGAGCACGAGCGTCATACCCATAATACCGACCTGATTGCCGAGCACCCACAGGAAGAAGAGCGCAGAGGCGTAGAGTGGGAAAGCCATAAACTGCTTAAAGGTCTCCATCCACTGCCCAGGCTTGGGTAAAAATCGCGTTAGCACTGGCACATACGACAGCAATAGAATCGGCGCTGCCATACCGAGTCCAAGGGCGACAAACACAACCATCGCCAGCGCCCAGGGCTGGGTCAGAGCAAAGCCTAGTGCAGGCCCCATAAACGGCGCTGTGCAGGGAGTCGCCACTGTCGTCGCGAGAACGCCGGTGAAGAAAGATCCTTTATAGCCTTCTTTCTGCGCAAGATTTCCGCCCATGCCCATGAGACTCGTACCAATTTCGAACACACCCGATAGGCTCAGAGCGAGCATGAAAAACACATAGACTATAAGCGCCAAAAACCACGGCTGCTGAAACTGGAACGCCCAACCGATGCGCTCGCCGCCTGCTCGAAGTACGATCAATACGGTGGCGAGTGCCATAAACGCCACCAGAACGCCCGCCGTATAAGCCAAGCCATCCATGCGTTGCTTGTGTGCAGTGGCGCCCGAATTCTTAGCGAGGCTAAGCGCCTTCATCGACAGCACGGGGAACACACACGGCATTAGATTAAGAATGAGACCGCCAAGAAAAGCGAAAGCGACATAAAGAAGCAGACCACCGCCCGCCTGATTCTGCTGGCTGGCTGCCGCCAAAGGCATCATTGAGAATTCACTCAATTCGATGGCAGGACTAGAGAAATCATAAGCTACGCGATCACCCTGCGCATCTTCGAGCACGAGAACACCATAGACCTCGCTCAGGTCTTCGACCATACGCCGGGGCTGCGAGTGGGTAATCTGCAGTAAATTGGCGCTGAGTGTGACATCGCGCAGTGGCCCAGGCTTGATAACGCGGCGCTTTTCGGGGAAAAAATAGGCATCGGTAAAGCCTTCGAACAAGCCCTGCTCCGAGCTGAACCCAAGGCTGACCCGTTCACCTGCTGCAACGACACTCTGCTCTATATCGTGGTCGGCAATGGGCAGCTGCGCCCGCGCATCGGCGAAAAACTTCTCAGCAACGGCGTCTAGCTGAATGCTTTGCGCCACCGGAAGAGTGAGTTCAAGGCGCTGTTCTCCGGGGATGCAAATCTGCTCGCACACATTCCAGAAAGCCGTGGTAGCTATCGTTGCGCTCGCCTCGCTATAGCCCGAAGGCAGAGTGATAGCGACTGGAATAACCACCTCCTCTTCGTAGCCAAAATTAACGAGGTCGGTCTCATAGAAGGGCAGCC
>LICD01000229.1 GCA_001438145.1 OM182 bacterium BACL3 MAG-120619-bin3
TGTGCTCTTCCGATCTCGGTTGCGGACTGGAGCCGGAAGTCGATGAACTCAGTTGTGCCGAAAGCATTGGCATGGCCAAAAAAAGTGGTGACCTCGCGGCCAGTGAGAAAAAGGGTAGACGGAAAAAATGCGCGTAGTTCCGACAGCGCGGCATGCCCAGAGACGGCGTTGTGCTCGGTCAGTGCAATGAAATCGAGTCCGCGCTGGGCTGCGATCTGAGCACTCACAAAAGCGGGGCACGCGACTGATTCCCCAGCACTATTATTGCAGCTTCCGTCGCTGTGTCCGCTGTGTGCGTGAAGGTCGCCAACATACCAGTCGGCATCGCTGTCTTTCTGCGGGGGAGGCTCGGGTGCGCCACCGCAATTGAGGGTGATTGTTGCCGTGTACCCCGCGCTTATTCCTTCGCGCACATTGGGCACACCTAAAAGTAGTTTCCAGGTTCCGGCGTCAATCGCTCCCGTGTTGTAAGACGGGGTAGCGGCATTGGCGCTCACGAAGAAACGACGTTTATTGCCACCGCTCCAACCGCGAAAACCGTGTGGGTCGAGTAGGCCTAAATCTATGGTTGTCCGCTCGCCTCTGTCATAGTCGAATTCGACCCCGATTCGCTTTACGCCTGTCGGTACGGCGAAGGGGAGCTCGACATAGGATTCAAAGTCTTGGCGTGAAATAGTGCCTGCGAGCACGATTTCGTGGTGGGGTTTGGTGGTTGAACAGGCAAATGAAGCCGCATCCGTCTGAGCTGATGCGCCTGTGCTGTAAAGCGTTAGAGCGAGTGCGGCGCAAGGTAAAAGAGCAGCTGGGGTTAGTATTTTGTAACGCATAGTATCCTCTGAGGCGCGCCAGTCGTCTGCAGCCGTGTTTGTTTGGGGTCAAGAAGTCTGAATATTACCGCGCGCGATAGGATTTAGCACCGCGGGAGTCTTTGCCTAAACCCCTTATCTTGGTTAGTCTTGGGGATGAATTAAATTCAGAGAGTAATGCCATGTTAGATGTCTTAATTGTAGGAGCCGGCATATCCGGCATCAGCGCAGCCTGTCACCTAGAGAAGCGATGCGCGAACAAGAGCTACGCTGTGCTAGAGGGCCGCGATAATGTCGGTGGCACATGGGATCTATTTCGCTATCCGGGTATTCGCTCCGACAGCGACATGCATACTTTTGGCTTTAGTTTTAAACCATGGGCAAACCCTAAGTCTATCTCCGACGGTGAGTCTATTCGCGATTATCTGAAGGAAGCAGTCGCTGAGTACGGGGTTAAAGACAAGATTAGATTCGGCCACCAAGTCGTCTCAGCAAACTGGGACAGCGCGCGCGATGTGTGGTGTGTCGCCGCGCGAAACAGCGCGGGAGAGACGGTCGACATCGAAACACGCGTACTCTTCATGTGCAGTGGCTATTATAATTATGCGCAGGGATATACGCCCGACTTCGCAGGGCTCGCGGACTTTAAGGGAGAGCTCATTCATCCGCAGAAATGGCCAGAAAATCTAGACTACGCTGGCAAGAAAGTCGCAGTGATCGGGAGTGGCGCAACCGCGGTGACAATCGTACCGAATATGGTCGATAAGGCTGCGCATGTGACGATGATTCAACGCTCGCCAACGTATATGTTCTCGCGGCCGGCGAAAGATGCTGTCGCCAATTTCCTTGGAGCGGTGCTGCCAAGCAAACTGGCATACGCATTAACCCGATGGAAGAACATTTACTTTCAAAATGCGACCTATAAAGGCGCACGCAACAATCCTGAGAAGACAAAAAAACTGCTGCTCGATAGCGTGCGCAAATCGCTCGGCGATGACTACGATATCGATACGCATTTTACGCCTCGCTATAACCCTTGGGAGGAGCGTCTTTGTCTCATTCCCGATGATGATTTTTTGTCAGCAGTGAAAAGTGGCGCGGCAGAGGTGGTGACCGATACCATCGATACGTTTGTCGAGAACGGCATTTTACTGTCGTCGGGTAAATTGATCGAAGCGGATATAGTGGTGAGCGCAACCGGGCTTAACATGCAGTTTATGGGTGGCGTCGAATTTTTCCTCGATGAGGTAAAGCTTGATCTCAGTAAGCGCTTCTATTATCAGGGCATGATGTTTTCGGGCGTGCCTAATCTGATTCAGACCTTCGGATATATTAATGCGTCGTGGACACTGCGCGCCGATCTTAACTCGGTTTTTGTCTGTGACATGCTGCAACAGATGGACCGTCAGGGGGCGAGTTTCTGTGTGCCAGAGCTGCGGCCGGAAGAAGCGTCGATGGCTCCGCAGCCAACTATTTCGGGATTTAACCCTGGATATATGCAACGCGGAATTCATGAGTTTCCGAAACAGGGCGAGCATGCGCCTTGGCATAACACGCAAGACTATCTGCTAGATCGAAAAATCCTCAAGCGCAGCCTGTTTAGTGATGGTGTGTTGCAATTCGGATGCACTGAGAGCGATGCCCAGACGCGGGTTGCGTAGACGCCTGTTTAACAGCCGAATATTAATAGTTGAGCATTAAGAGCCGAGCATCAAGAGCCGAGCAAAATCTCGACTAGAAATTGTCCGGATTCAGTTCATCATGATCTGAGTAGACCCTTGTCTCGCCCGCGAGGCAGGGGAAATCGCCCTCGCAAGAGAAAGGCGGGACAAAGCCTTCGGGCATCATTTCGAGAGAATACAGCGGCGTGTTCACGTCTTCGGTCTTAATGCATTGCCTGACTTTTCTTCTGCTGCCAACCCTTGCCTTGTTATCGCAAACGATTCGCTGCGTATCCATTCCGTAGAGCTCGATATAGGCATCTACTTTATTATCGATAAACGCCTGCTGCGCAGAGTTTAATGTGCCGTAGAGTTTAGTATAGAGCGACAGCCAGTCTTTATTCTCGACCTCGAGTGCAGTACCTAACCAAGCCAGTCCAACAGGTATTGAACGAGGCGCGTATTCGCCCTGCAGATACATAAAGCCGAGCAGGTATTGTGCGTCTTTTACTCCGCGCTGCGCTGCGAGGCTAAGGTCGGCGTAGGCAGATTCGTAGTCGCCATCTTCGTAAGCAACTGCGCCCTGTTCGTATTGCCTTAGCACTTCGTGATAGAAAAGCTGCGTTACTTGCGCGTGGGCAGCACCC
>LICD01000230.1 GCA_001438145.1 OM182 bacterium BACL3 MAG-120619-bin3
GCACACCGTGCTCAAAATCGTGGGCGCCGCCTACCTAACCTATCTCGCCTACAAAATCGCCACAGCGCCGGTGTCCAGCGATGCGGTGAGCGTAGGCAAGCCGTTCACCTTTCTCCAAGCTGCTGCCTTCCAATGGGTTAACCCAAAGGCCTGGGTTATGGCTGTCGGGGCGATCGTGACTTACACAAGCATCGGCAACGATTATCTTGGAGAGGTGGTATTAATCACTTCGCTGTTTTTCTTCATTGGCGCACCGTGTATCTGGCTCTGGCTTTGGCTCGGCGCATCTCTTCAACGCATTCTTCGCAGCCCCCGAGCAATACGCTGGTTTAACTGGAGCATGGCTATTCTACTTATGGCATCCCTCTTTCCTGTTTTTGTAGAGCTTGTAGAAACTCTTTAGTTTCATTCTTCCCCGCTGGTCAAAACCACAGAATATTGGTCGAATTCGCTTGCGGCGAAATTCACCTATATAAAAAGCCAACAATATCAGTCTTATAGATATTGGCATCTTGCTTGCAACTCCTAGCCCAAGCATTCAGAAATCCGGGTTCGAGCACACAAGTGCAGTAGAAAAATTCAGCGCTAGTTCAGCCCTAGAGGTCAAGAATGCGAATTGACGAGTAACTTCCCATGAGCGCGCGCGTCTGAAGAGGGAAATCAGGCCGTTTCGTGTTCCTAGGCGCGCTTGATAATCCGGGTATCGATGTGCGTGCAGTTCGGGAGATAAATGAACAGACTGTAGGCGTGCAGATGGGTGGAACCCTTAAGAACATGAATAGCACGCTTTTCTCATCGCCGAATCTTAGCGAGACTGACATTCTCGCGATGCTCGCAACGGGTCGTCCGTTTGCATCGATAGGCCAGCGCGACCAAGGCGCGCTGCTCGGCACGCTCGCGTCACTTGGTCTGGAAAGAAACAGCGGCCTCACGAATCAGATTAGAAGCAGTCTTGGCCTCGACGAACTCGCAATTGATACCAAGGACACACTGAACAACAGTGTGCTGACAGTCGGGAAGTACCTAACCCCCAATTTGTTCGCGCGCTACGGGGTCGGAATTTTCGACAATAGCTCGAAAGTAAATCTCGACTACACGCTAAATGATCGCCTAAAGCTCAAAGCAGAATCAGGCACTCAGCAAAGCGTGGACCTGGTGTACTCTGTCGAAAAATAGCGGGACTGCTATTCGCCCCGCGCCAGTTTTTCGAGCTTCAGACCGACAGCCGATCCTTCTTCGAATCCGGGCCAGTAAGTGTGAGCTGCATCAGGCACACCGTTTTTAACCGAATAGGTTGCCGTGGCGCCATCAGGGTGGACATCGAGATAGTCCAACATCGATGCATCACCTTTGAGGTGATAGTTGAAATAGGCCGTCACAAAATGATCCATGACATTATTCATCCGCACACTATCCCACACGGGATCGGTATAGTGACTCGCGCCTTCACCTGTCTCGCTGTCTAGTATTTCACGTGGCACTGGATATGGCGCGCCAGCATTGTGGCCCGCGTTTTTGTAAGTGAGCAGATAGCGATCGCTATTTACTGCGGCTTCGTAAATTGCGCGGACGCCGTTTTCATAACCTGCGACAGTATCGTTGTCGCCTGCGAGGTAAAACGTTGGGACTTCGATGCCTGCTAGGTCTTGCTCACGCCAAAAGCCTCGCTCCATTCCCCAAGGCGCGATCGCAAAGCCTGCCTTGATCCGCGAGTCAAGATTGTCACGGTAGTTGGGATTGCCCGTTGCATGCAGCGCAAGCAGCTCATTAGGTGGCGACATAAAAGAAGGAACGATCTCGTCGCTATAACCACCCCCTAAATTGTTTACGAGCCCGTAGCCGCCCATCGAATAGCCGACGACTCCGGTATTGTTCGCATCAAGCATACCGGCAAGGATACTGCCCGCATCAGCAGAAAGTTGCGCCATGGCCTCGATTACGAAACGCTGATCTAGCGGACGATTGTAAAGGGTGCTAGAAAACGCCTGTGCGTCGTCATAGGTGCTGTCTTTATGATCGATGGAGACAGCCACATAGCCTTTGCTGGCGAGATTTTCGCCGAGGTGGCTCATCAGGTAGCGGTTGCCCGGGTAGCCGTGCGAGATAACCACTAATGGAAACGCACCGGCGCTTGTGTCGGGCGCTGCGTCGCGCACCGCCTGACCCGAAAGCGTCGCCGTAATCTCAGGGTTTCGGGTAATCGCACGATACTCTCCCCCTCGTGACTGGCCGCTCGTAAGTTGCGCTGGATACCACACTTCGATGGTTAGGCTGCGATCATAGATTGTCGCCTCCGCTCCGCGTTGAGTATTAAGCACATCGACGCGACCCACATCGGTGAGTGTGAGTGTCCGCACACCAATATCAAAATCACCATAAGCCGCCAAACTCGGCGCATCTGGGCGAATGATATCTATGCGGTTTACTTGCGCATTGCTTGCGACAGAACTCATGATAAGCACACCTGCGATTGCCAGAGTTTTAGCGGCCGAAGCTGCCATGGAAATGAGTGAGGACTTTTGCTGTAGCGAATGGAAGCGCGTCATAGTCGAATCCAATGGGGTGAGTAAATTAGAGGGTTTGCTGGCGCCTAGACTATTACCTGTGGGCATTGTGATGCAATGCCCACAGGTGATGACGTCGAATTAATTTTCGACCACGACCTTTGGTGTGTGCTTGTATGCCTTCGCGCGCTCTTCCTCAGAATCGGTATGCCCGATAAAATCGTGCAGAATCAAATACAGACAAGGCACGAGGAAAAGCGTTATCACAGTAGCGAAAAGCACGCCCCACGCGAGGGAAATCGCCATTGGCACGACGAAGAATGTCGCGGGATTCGCCGTAATCATTAACGGCACGAGACCTATGAACGTCGTAAGCGAGGTTAAGAAAATAGGACGAAAGCGCAGCGCGCCAGCAGTCGACACGGCATCCACCATCCCCATCCCTTCTTCTCGCAAGCGATTGACCGAGACCACGAGTACAAGGCTTGCGTTCACTACCACACCGCTCAGCGCAATGATTCCGAGCACCGAGAAGAAAACTAAGTCTGCTCCCATGATGAAGTGACCGAAAATCGCACCGATCGCACCGAAGGGAATCACG
>LICD01000231.1 GCA_001438145.1 OM182 bacterium BACL3 MAG-120619-bin3
GCAGGGTTTCACGCTGATCGAGATACTTGTCGTGATGGCGATTATCGCTATGCTCGCGATTATGGTCGCGCCCAATATTTTTAATCAGCAGGCGGGGGCTATGCGCGACGTCGCGCTGTCCGAAATCTCGACATTAGAAGGCGCGTTAGATACCTATCGCCTCGACGTCGGCGAATACCCCGATTCTCTCGAGGGTCTGGAAGAAGACGATACCAATGGCGCGCGCTGGAACGGTCCTTACCTGCGCCGCGGCGTACCGAATGATCCATGGGATAACCCTTATGCTTACGAGTCGAACGGCCGTGAGTTTACGCTACTCTCCTATGGCGCGGATGGCGATCGTGGCGGCGAAGGCGATGACGCCGACATCTCTCTCTAGCGCCAGTTCTCAACGCGGCTTTACGCTGCTCGAGCTCATTTTAGTGATGGGTATCGTTGCATTGGCGGCCGCGTTGGTCGCGCCAAACCTTACCAGCCTCGACTCGCGCAACTTCGATGCGCAGCTGCGCGATCTTGGCGCTCAGCTTAACTATGCACGGCGTAATGCGATAGTCTCCGGGCAGGTGTCCAGTATCGAACTGCGCGCTCAGGATGTGCAGACTACCGATGCAGACACAATTCAGCCCCACGCGGAAAACCTGTGGTTTAGCGATTCGATAAGCCTTGCGTTTAGCGCGGACGATCGACGCGAGGCCGACTATGAGCCAATCGATTCCTTGGTGGTGAGCTTCTATCCCGAGGGCGGAACAACCGGTGGCAGACTAAGGCTTAGCCAGGAAACTCAGCGCGCATGGGTTGCCATCGATTCGTTTACGGGACGCATTACTGTGAGCCGCGAAGATGAACGGTAACCGAGGCAAACAAAACACACCCCGCAAGCACCGCAAAAATCAGCAGGGCTTCACTCTGATCGAGGTGATCGTCGCGCTGACGATCACCGGATTTCTCCTCGGTGGCCTGTTCTCATTAGTCGGCGGCAGCAAGCAGCTCTCTTGGCGCGCCGAAGACGCGCTAGTGCGCGCGATACAGCAGCGTGCCGCGTGGAATTTCGCCCTGCTCGATAATGAGTATGCCGACCTAGAGGCCATACTCGACGACGACTATTACGAGGTAAGAGAGCTAGACGACATCGAGGCACCCGACCGGCAGACGCAGTCATTGCAGTACACACTGCGCGCACTCGAACTTGTGTCGGAGGACGGTGACGTCGAAGCGGTTGCGACCCGCTGGATACGTTTGCAACCAGGCGCGGGTGGATTATGAGTCCGGAAATCCGACGATTTAAAGAGCCTCGAGCTAAAAACCCACAGCGCGGCTTTA
Source organism: OM182 bacterium BACL3 MAG-120619-bin3 (assembly GCA_001438145.1). Lineage (GTDB taxonomy): Bacteria > Pseudomonadota > Gammaproteobacteria > Pseudomonadales > Pseudohongiellaceae > UBA9145. The sequence goes on from LICD01000231.1 coordinate 1,321, forward strand.
CACTCATCGAGGTGCTGCTCGCTCTCGCGCTGACCGCCCTGCTTTTGACTCTACTCAGTACCGGTATGTATGTCGTCGCACGCGACTGGAATGACAATACCGAGAGACTCGATGCGAAGCTCGATGAATCCCTTGCGATACTGCAAATCGAACGGGCTCTTATCGCGGCGTTCCCCCATAGCTTTAACAGCACGGAGACGCTGCTGAGAGAGGTTTATTTCGACGGTGAAGACGACCGCCTGAGTTGGGTAAGCACCGTGTCGCCGCAGCGTCTGGCCGGACTGACCGCGTGGTCGATCGACGCGGTCTCAGATGAAGGAATAGGTGAAGGCATTGGCGTGCGAACAGCGCCAGCGTTTAGCGATGACCCCAGCGCGCGACTTGATAACGTAGAGACAAGGATTATCTTACCCGGCTACGACCTCGAGATTAGCTATCTTCGCGAGCCTAATGCCCTGACGCGGGAATGGACCGACGAATGGCTCGGCAGTGAGCAGGGGGCGCTACCCTTGGCGGTTCACATTCTTTTTCGCGCAACCGGCGCTGAGGGTAGCGACTATGAGCTTATCGCGCCGATCAAAGCGTGGCGCCACCGCAGCATAATGCCCAACTCGCTTGGCGCGGGGCTAGGGCAATGAGAAAAAGGCAGCAGCAAAGCGGCTCGGTATTACTGATCGTTCTCTGGACCGCAGTATTACTAACGATTCTCGTTACCGCCATGGCAAGCAAAGTACGCCTCTCGGCACGCACTGCGTTTAATAATCAGTTGGCTGCCGATGATTACACGCAGATGATGAGCGCACTCAACAGCGCCGAGATGGACATTCTACTCGAGCGGATGTCATCACCTCTAGACGCGCCGATCGAGACCAATAGCGAAGGCGAGTTGCTGGATCGCTCGCTGCGCTTTGATGGACGACCACTTCGATTGAGCTACCCAACACCCGACGACATGGTGGTGCGCATTATCAATCACAGTGGCATGATTAATCTTAATCGCATTCCGCGAGCAAGCATGCAGCTTCTTATAGAGAAACGTCTGCAGGATATCACTGGCGAAGAAGCCGATGCCGAGGAGGTGCAAGACCTGCTCGCGGCGTGGACAGACTGGACTGATCTGAACGATCTCGAAGGGATCAATGGCGCCGAACGCGAATTCTACGAAGCGCTTGATCCGCCGTATCTGCCTCGCAATAATCCCGAGCTAGACAGCATTTATGAGCTGCACCATATTCGCGGCTTCGCCGAATTATTCGAAGGTATCGATCTCGACGCCGCGTTCACGATTTACGGTAATAGCCGGCAAGTAAACCTCAATCTCGCGACGCGTGAGGCGATGCTTCTGCTTCCAGGACTAACACCTGACCTAATCGAAGAACTGAGAGGGGTTCGCGCGGTAGATACGTTTAGCAATCGTGGCGAAATTGGCGAGGTGATTCCGTTCGAGAATCTAACCGAGCTCTCGCCTTGGCTAAGCAATGAGACAAGCGATTTCTATACTATCTATGTTTACCGCAGACCTGCGTCGGTCGCACAAGTAGAGCTCAATGCTCGCGCGAGCGACAGGCGAAGAAATGCTGCCGAGTTCGATCCACAAGACTATCCGCTCGAGGTTCCATTAATGAACGAATCTCGTGTGGGCGATGGCACGGTAGCGAGTAGTGAGGCGAATGCAGAGGCGCTAGCCGAAAGCGCAGCGCTGCTGCGAGACGAAGATCCTTGGGAGGTCGCACCTGGTATCGGAAGGCAGGCCTTCAGTGCGGTTGTGGAATTTACGGGT
>LICD01000232.1 GCA_001438145.1 OM182 bacterium BACL3 MAG-120619-bin3
TCGGTTGCGCACTCCCAACGCATCGAATTGGCAGTTGATGTCATAGATATTGCTGACGATGCAGCGCTTGTTGAGACCTACGGGATTCGAATACCGGTATTTAAAAGAGTCTGCGATGGCGTAGAGTTAGGCTGGCCTTTCGGTGAAGAGCAGCTAGTTCACTTTCTGGCTGGAGCAGTTGACGTCTATAAGGCAGGCGAGACGACTTAGCGCGAGGATCAAGTGCCTGTACTCCCTATAGGCAAGCCGAAAAGCCTATGCGCGTTGCGCGTCGATTCTTCTGCTATTTGTTCGGCTTCCCGACCCGTACACTGTGCGAGCATTCTGACGACTTCAACAAGATGACAAGGCTCGTTGCGTCGTGATTTTGGTTTTGGTCTGAGAGTGCGAGGCAGTAAATAAGGTGCATCGGTTTCTATCAATAGCCTGTCCGGTGGAATGTATTTAACGATTTCCTGCAGTTCTGCGCCTCGCCTCTCATCGCATACCCAGCCGGTAATGCCGATGTACATATCTAAGGCCAAATAGTCATCCAGAGCTGCTTTGCTATCAGTAAAGCAGTGCACCACGCCACCTTTGATTCTATCTCGGTATCTTTCGAGCAATGCAAAGAAGGGCTCATGTGCTTCTCTCTGATGCAGAAAGAGGGGCTTTTGTGCAAACTCAGCAATCTTAAGGTGTTCTTCGAAAACCTGCAGTTGGGTCTCGCGCGGTGAGAAATCTCGATTGAAATCGAGGCCACATTCACCTATTGCGACGACCTCGTCGCGGCCGACTAATTCACGAATAACTGCGCTTGCCTCAGAATCCCATTGATTTGCTACATGGGGGTGGAAGCCTGCCGTACTGCGAAACACAGTGGGTTGTTGCTTGCTGTACTGCGCTGCCTGTTGCGAGGTGCTGAGATCGGTGCCGGTAAGCATAATCGTCTTCACGCCCGCTGCCTGTGCGCGCTCGATCACTTGATCAAAGTCGGTATCGAAAGAGTCATGCGTAAGATTGGCGCCGATATCGACGAGGGAGGAAAAGGGGTGGTTCATTGTGTGCGCTCAATCAACGTCATGGCTTGGACTCGACCGTGGCCCAATTGTGAGGCTAGTGTAGCTTAGGGGAGTGCTGCACGAAACCTGCTTTACGTATCAAGCGTGTGCCAATTCGATCGCTGGGGTGGCTAGCGTTTGGCTGATTGATAGCTGATAATATGTCGATAATAAACAGACAAAGAATAGGAATTAAGCGTGAACGCAAGCGATCAAAAGCAGTCCCTTAATTGGTCAGAGTTAGGATTCCAATACAAGAAAACAGATTTTCGCTTTCGCGCCGTTTGGCGTGATGGCGCCTGGAACGAAGGTGAGATGATTAGCGATGAATTTATCGCGATCCACGAAGGTGCTCCCTCTATACACTACGCGCAACAGTGTTTCGAGGGGATGAAAGCGCAAACGGCGCCAGACGGCCGTATTCTTTTGTTCAGGCCCGATCTCAACGCGCAGAGGATGGGGCGAACTGCCGAGCGTCTACTCATGCCCCACGTCCCAGAAGAGATGTTTGTGCGCGCAGTGCGTGACACGGTCAGGGCGAATGCTTCTTGGGTGCCTCCCTATGGATCAGGCGCGTCTCTTTATATCCGCCCGATGCTTATCGGCGTAGGGGAAAACCTTGGCCTTAAGCCTGCTCAGTCTTACGAGTTTAGGGTATTCGTGTCGCCGGTTGGTCCGTACTATAAAACGGCAGGGCTCGGAACGATCAAATTAGCGGTTTCAGAGATGGATCGGGCAGCCCCAAGTGGAACAGGAAGCTACAAGGCAGGGGCCAACTATGCGGGTGGCTTGCTCGCCACTAAGCGAGCGCAAGAGCTTGGCGCCAACGAGGCACTCTACCTTGACTCAAAAGAGCGGCGCTTCATAGACGAGGCTGGATCTGCCAATATTGTTGTTGTCTTGCAAGACGGCACGGTGGTGACGCCGAAGTCTGACGCGATCTTGCCGAGCATTACTCGTCGCTCGATTATGACGCTTGCTGAGAAAAAGCTCGGTCTCACGGTTGAGGAGCGGCCGATTGAATTGCGCAAAGAGATCGCTCAATTTAGCGAAGCGGCGGCGTGTGGCACCGCAGCGGTTCTATCACCGGTTGGTAAGATCTGGTTCGATGGTGATTGGCATGATATTGGTGATCCAGAGCACGTTGGTCCCGTTATGCAGCAGCTCTATGATCTGCTTGTCGGTATTCAAAAAGGCGAAGCCGAAGATGAATTTGGCTGGACCGTTGATGTTGCTTGAACAAATTTGGTGTATCCACTAACTCGGGAAGCCCCGTCATCGCAGGCTATTTAGCGCATTTATTGCGATAGATAGCCTAAGTTTCTGTTCATCGGTTACACGCTAATTTGCGTAAACACTTGACCGACCCACAACCCTTCCTTATATACTCGCGCACTTCCGGCCTCGGCCTACTGCCCTAAGAGTTGCGTTTATGTCCAAATCATTAGTAATAGTCGAATCGCCAGCGAAGGCGAAAACTATTAATAAGTACCTCGGTTCCGACTTTATCGTCAAATCGAGCGTGGGGCATATCCGCGATCTTCCGACCTCAGGGTCAGCGAAGCCCGTTGATCCCAAAGCGCGTGCCGCCGCCGCCGCAAAGACTCGTAAACTCGCGCCCGACGAAAAAGTTGCCTATAAAAAGAAGAAGGCAAAAGAGCAGCTCGTCAAGCGTATGGGTATCGACCCAGACCACGATTGGGCCGCAAGGTATGAAGTCTTGCCGGGTAAAGAGAAGGTGGTATCGGAGCTGCAAAAGCTGGCAAAGACCGCCGACACAATCTATCTCGCGACGGATTTGGACCGCGAGGGAGAGGCGATAGCCTGGCATCTAAAGGAATCTATTGGCGGTGACGAAAGTCGCTACAAGCGGGTGGTTTTTAACGAGATTACCCAGCGCGCGATTCAAGAGGCTTTCTCTAAGCCGGGTGAATTAGACATGCGCTATGTCGAGGCGCAGCAAGCACGCCGCTTTCTCGACCGAGTAGTCGGTTTCATGGTGTCGCCTCTGCTCTGGGCTAAAGTCGCCCGTGGCCTATCG
>LICD01000233.1 GCA_001438145.1 OM182 bacterium BACL3 MAG-120619-bin3
AATATGGAATGTCTTCTACATCACTACTAACCACAAAGGCAGTATTGATGAAGGGATCATCAGCCGAAGTATCAAGCTTGAGCTGAATGGCAAGGATAAGAAATTCTACCTACGGGCAGTTAAAAGGCACTTTCCTCACATAGCAAGCCATAGCGATGAAAAGTTATGCGAGATTATAGATGCCTGCGGTTGTGACTGGCGGCAAGTGGAGGACATGATGAACAGGATTTAGCACACCTTCCTATCTGCTGTGTTATTACTTAAACCGGGCACTTATTGTCCAGCAAGAGATCATCTTCAACTAGCTTGTACATATGGGCAGTTTATTCTGCCCCTTTTTTTTATTCATTTACGCCAAAGCCCTTTTCTCAAGCTCACCTAACACCACATCTGCCAACCCACTCATAAACCAGTGCCTTTCCGTATAGCGGGTCACTTTCAGAAGCTATTTAACAGCCCCACTTCCCATAATTACTCTATACACCAATAACAAGTACTAACAACCTTTCCATAGCTTAGAAGCTGTCTAGTGCTGTCTGATTAGATGCTTATGCGGAATGTCCGTTTGAACGGACACTGTTGGATGGATAGTGGCTTCGAATTAGTTAACCTTAATGGCAGCTTCCGGCCAACAGCGGACGTTAGCGTTACTGAATCTTTACACTGACTCTATTCATCCTGCTCTATTCTCATAACTACCTACGCACTGGCTCAGCTAGAGAGTCGAAAGCATAGCTGGCTTCGATGCGGCGCGATAATTCGGCGATCAGTTGTCCCCCCATAAAACCATTGGTCATAATGGCATAGCCATAACCATTGACCTTGTGTGCTGTTAACTGAGCCTGGAACCCCCAGTTTGATCCCCCGTGGTCAAAATACCAACCTTCACCGCGTTTTGAGAGAGAAAACCCTACCGCAAACGGACCGACTCCTACCGGGCTTAACATCTCACTTGTCGAGGCCTGAGTCAGCACTTTATTAGAATGATTCTGATAAGAGAGTTGCACCTCAATGGCGAACTTTGCGAGATCTGTCGAAGTCGTCCACAGACCCGCCGCTGCTAGTTCCGGATAGACGTGCCATTTTGGTCCCATCGTTGCCCCTGAAATACCATGGGCACGTGCTGCATTGCGATCTCGATCAACTGGTAGTGGCTGCTGAAAGGTACTCGAGGACATTCCGATTGGCTCCAACACCATGTCTTGTAGCAGTTCAGCATAAGGCTTGTCATAGGTGTCCAGGAGCAGTTGCTGCAATATCGTCACGCCACCGCCAGAATAATGGTAAGCGGTCATCGGTGGCCGGGCCATGCGAACCACGCCGACATTGGATTGTTCTGCACCATCGAAAATTTGCGGCAAGCTTGGCAGTGCTATCTGCGGCTCGTATCCCGGGAACCCTAAGCCATCACCCAGGCCTGATGTGTGACTAGCAAGCATGCGTGGCGTGACGAATGCTGATTCTGTGTGCTCTGACTCAGGGATTTGCCACGAAGACAATAAATTGTTTACATCCTCATCGATGGAGAACCTGCCTTCTTCGGCAGCTTTTAGTAACGCCATAGCGTTCACCGGCTTGCTGATAGAAGCGGCTTGAAACAGGGTTTCCGTATTCACCGCTGCCCCACTCTCAACGTCGGCTATGCCATAGCCTTTAGCCCAATGAATGTCAAAATCGCGAATCACGGCAATACTTACACCCGGCACATTAAAGCGCTCGAGTAGTTCATCAATGGAAAGTTCGGACACGTCAATATCTGGGTCAGCCAGGCCTTGCTCAATGCGCGTCTGGTAGTCTTGCCCGTTGGCAGCGACACTGAATAAGCTGATGGTGAGAAAGGTTAGTGATGCTAGTCTGTATTTCTTCATCTATATGTCACTCCAAGTTAGTTTCCGGCCAGTGTCCTGAAGTAGGCTAGAACTCATCCATTCTGATGTATGCCGCCGCTCATGCATGCAAAACTAGGGCAGACCATGTTTAAACCGTCCGCTTACGGCCAAGAGCGGACGTTAGAAGACTACTGTATTTTTACTCTGACCCCATTTATTGTTCTACTTGAGAAGCTCCGTCCAATTATCGACAAGGATCAACTCGGTATCTTCAACGGCTTCCAATTTTATAGCCACGAATCGTTGATCGTCGGGGCTGACAGCATAGGCCTGGTGTAGGCTACTGCTGCGGTAGTCTGACATGGAAAATAGAACATCTTGGCTATCCCACGCAAAGGTATCGCTGTCGCTTAACTGAACAGCAACAAGCTCATCTGCACCATTGCGATAGAAGAGCTCTTTGCCGCTATGGGCCCAAAGCGGTTCTGTGCCGCCATCGCTCGATACTTGCCAACGACCGGCATCCGAATTTGGGAAGGGGCTGACAAAGACTTCGTCCCTTCCCGACTCTCTGGAGACATAGGAGAGCCATCGGCCGTCTGGTGATACTGCAATGGAATGGTAGTAATACTCACTAACCAGCAGGGGGATAGGCTCGTCGCTTACGCTGGTATCCAATGCATAGATGTCCCCGCTATACTGCGTGGAGCCGAAGGGTCGCTGACGAAAAACCATCCAACGTCCATCGGGCGAGTAGACAGTTTGTAAAACAAGCGATCCCGGTCGCGCCAATAGCAATTCTGCGGCGCCACTGCCATCTGCTTTCTTACTCCAACGATCCAAATTCAAGCCGAACGTTCCAGTAGCCGCTTGATCTGCATATTTAGGCCCTCTGTGTGGTGTGGAATGACCTGTATTATAACCCCGCGTGTCAAGCGGACTCAGACCCCACCCCTAAAACCTCAAAATGACCATACCCAGACCCCACCCCCGGGGGACCCCCACTTGCACAGAAAGGGACTCCTCAGCGCCCTTACATACTATTCCAGACGAACGATGGCCTATTCTGGGCTTTTGACACCTGCCGCTAGTTGTCCCAATAACTGCGTAGTCGCTCCTTAGCAATCCCGGCCTCAGCCCTCTAAATAAAACACTTAGGAACAAATTTTACTGCACCGCCTCAGGGTTCCAATTCAGAATCAGCGTGATCGGCGTCGTCGAACCCTCACCCACCAGGGTATTGAT
>LICD01000234.1 GCA_001438145.1 OM182 bacterium BACL3 MAG-120619-bin3
CAGAATTGACTCGCGGCTGCGCCAAGATTGGCAACACAGTTGACCGGCCATGGCTTGCCGCGATGTGCGTCATTGATTTGCAACGGTTCGACGCGGGCATCGTCTAATAACGTAAACGCGAGGCGGTAATCGAAGTCGCCGCTGGCGCTATCAATAGCGCCGCTGCCCTCGATTTCTAGATTGTCCATCAGCAAATTAACCCGATGAGGCGCATCGATTCCAGAGGTTAAGATGACAAAACCACTCAATTGTTCAAAGCTGAGACGGTCGGGCCATGCTTCAGTAGAGCCGCCAGCGGGACTGAGCGCTGCGATGGAGCTGAAGACCTGCTTCACTAAGCTGATATCTACTGTGTTGTTACTTAAATCATAGGTGATGTCGCCGAAGATCGAATTTGCGATGCTAGCCCAGTCGTCACCCGCCGCGACGAGCGCTATGTCTGCGCTGAGCTTGCCGTCGAACGTCGACGTAAGGGGAAGGACAGGGTAGGAGGCCGGAAAGTCCTCTGGCATTACAAAGGTCGAGAAAGCGGCGAGGTCTAGTCGGCGCAGGCTCGCATCGAGCTCAATTAATTTTTCGCCACCAGGGGGCCTCTCGAGGCGCAACACGCCTTCAATCTCGCCTCCCCAGAGCGAAACAGGCTGCAGCTCGATATTCTGCACATTGCCTTCGGTGCTAACGAAAAGCTGCAGTTCGCCAAGGTTGTGCGCCGCGCCAGTGATTCCTTCGACATCTATCGAGCCGGTGGTATTTCCGTCGCCGCTGGCGACTAGGTCTAGTAGCACCGGCTGCCAAAATGCGATGCGCTGTCTATCGAGAAAGCTCAAATCCAGCGTTGAGGCACGTACTGAATAATTTAGGTTCTCGGCTTGAGACGCGGTAACAGCGAGGAGCCTGAGGTCTGCGTCGATCGTCGCGTTACCAAGTGTCGCATCGAAGTCGGGTATGGTTAGGCCAGAATTGTCGAGCACAAAGCCGAAACTAAATGAGGTTGGCGACGCAGTGAGTGCTGCAGATATCGGCGCGCCAGGTTGTTCGGCTTCGGCAATAGACGTTGGTTCTAAACCGCTTAAAAAGTCGTTGAGGTCGAAGCGCGCAGCTTGAGCGGTGCCTCGCATGTTAAGTGAACCGTCTTGCCAATCTATGTCGGCGGTTACTGTGGCGAGCATCGGCGCTATTCCGAGCCTGAGCTCATGAATAGACGCCTGCTGTGCGCTCGAATCGAAGGCGAGTTCGGCACCGACATTTAATGGCACGAGAATTTCGTCGGCGTGCGCGGTGCTATAAGTGGCATAGGTCGCCATGCCTTCGGCGGTAAAGGCTGCACTGTTGTCGTTAGCTTCGAGAATGTCGAGAGTGACACCGCGCAGAGAGTAATTGCTGCCTCGGGTGACGTCTTGGAAGTCGATTGTGCTGTCTTCGATCACAATGCGGCCGATCGAGAGGTGCTCCCTTCGTGCTAGTTCCTCGTCTGACTCCTCTCTGCGGCGCTCGGTTTGATCAGAGCTGCCATCGAAAGAGTCGCGGAGTAGGGGCGAGAGCCAGATATTGCGGCCGTCGGCTTCGACTCGATGGTTTACGTGAAGGCCGCGGAGAATAATCTCGTTAACACGCAGGCGGTTGTCGGCAAATTCCCAAATATCAACGCTGATCACCGCGCTGCGAGCGGAGGCGAGTTCCTGCGGGAACTCTGGATTTTTCAGCCTAAGATCTTCAATCAGAAATTCGAAGCGAGGGAAAAAACCAAGACCAATGTCGCCGGCTACACTAAGTTCAAGGCCGAGGCTCTCCCGGGCTAGCGCCTCGAGTGACGCCTTAAAGCGATTCTTACCGATAAAGGTAAGTGGCACAGTGAGGAGCGCCGCGGCGAGCGCAACGGCCACAAAGCCTATAACTAGGATTCTGACTAACTGATTTTTCTTCATTGAGGGCGCGGATTTGTCTCGAGAGCCTGAGTCTACCGGATTCCCCAAGGTGCTGCATACCATGTCGAGCGCATTTCCGCACTGCTTTCAATAGTCTAGGCCGAGCCCTATAATGCGGAGCCTAACAAGGGCTATTTCAAAGCGTCATTCAGCGAAGGCTGCTTAAACAGATCTAATCTGGTTGCCCTTGCGCAGCCTAAACTTATTCAACGCCACTATCATGAGCATGACTATGAGCGATAACACCCAGCGTCAAGCGAGCATCGAACGCAACACTAACGAAACGCAGATCAGCGTCGCCGTTAATCTCGATGGCACCGGAAAATTGAACTGCGATACCGGTCTGCCTTTTCTCGACCATATGCTAGATCAGATAGCGAGACATGGGCTCATCGATATCGAGGTTAAGGCTGTTGGCGATCTCCAGATCGACGCTCACCACACTGTCGAAGATATCGGCATTACCTTGGGTCAGGCGTTCGCGAAGGCGCTCGATAAAACGGGCATTCGCCGCTATGGCCATGCTTATGTGCCTCTCGATGAGGCGCTTTCCCGCGTGGTTGTCGATTTTTCAGGGCGCCCGGGGCTGGAATATCACGTCAAATTTGTGAAAGGAACGGTAGGCAATTTCGACGTCGACCTGTTTCACGAATTCTTCCAAGGCTTTGTCAATCACGCCCTCATGACGCTACATATCGATAATCTACGTGGCAAGAATGCGCATCACCAGATCGAGACTATTTTCAAGGCCTTTGGCCGTGCTGTGCGTATGGCTGTCGAACTCGATCCACGGTCGGTTGGCGTTGTGCCTTCGACTAAGGGCTCACTCTAGTCTGAGCCCCCGGTGACACTTATTGCGCAAGTTTTTGCTGGGCGCACACCAATTCACAGGCGCTTTTAACAAGGCATTTTTAATTAGGCACTTTTAATTAGGCACTTTCAATTAGGCACTTTTAATTAAGCACTCATAATCAGGCACTGCCCAGTTAGGCTCGAAACAAACGCTATGAACAAAATCGCCGTCATCGACTATGGCATGGGTAATCTCCACTCGGTTGCCAAAGCACTCGAACACGTAGGCGCGCAGCTCGGTCAGCAGATCGAGGTTGTCGTTACGCCGGACCCCCAACTCATCGC
>LICD01000235.1 GCA_001438145.1 OM182 bacterium BACL3 MAG-120619-bin3
CGGCCTTATCAAGGTTATGGCGATAGCGGCAGCCGGTCCGAGCCACACGAGCATGCCGGGGGCTACTCGAACCCCCAGCAAGGCGACGCGGGCTACGGCTATAACCCGCAGAAAGATGCGCGGTCAGGCGGACAAACTGGCTATCGCGGCACTGGACAACGCAGCTGGCAAAACCAACCTCGCATCGCCGCCGCGCCCCTGATCAAGCGAGCGCCATCGAGTCTTAAGGCTATTCAGCTGCTGCTCGGCAACCCCGAAATTGCGCTCGACAGCGAATGCGATATCGTCCCGCTTGCTCAGAGTAGCGACACGACCACCACCGTACTCGCCAAACTCATTGAAATGGTGCGCAACGATCCCCATATCGATACTTATGCACTGCTAGGCTACTGCGCCGGAACCGAGTTTTACAGCGAACTGACTCAACTCTTAAGGCAGGAGAAAATTACTCCTGTCGAAGGTACTGGCAACGAGTTTGCCGAGATCGTGGACAGGCTTCTTCTCAAGATCGAGCAAGAGCAAAAAATTGCGAAGATGCGCGAGGAATTAGCGCGTAAAAGAAGCGAACTCCTTCAAAGTACGCCTGTTATTGACGTATTTATTGAGGACGACGCTGCAGAGACTGACCCGCGTGCTGGCGCTGGCGAGGTAAGCGCTGCAGAGTCCGACGAATGGGCCCGCTCGGCCCCACTAACCGAGCCTCCTCCGTTTATGGAATTCGGCGACGATCATAGCGACAGCCTAGGCGACGATAACCGGAGTTAAAAAGGTGACGAGCGCGTCTGATCTGCACGATGAAACAACGCGTAAAATAGCCTACTACGCCTGTATAACTATCCAAAACGCCTGCTTGCGATTATAATGTCCGGCTTGCCCCGGCAAACAGCTCAACGAAGCACTCAGACGATCGAAGGTAAACCCTAACCTAACTGCCAGGCTTGCACCCGGCGAGACGAGATTTCATGGCCGATTTGCTACCGAAACAATCCAATCTCAAGATCCTCATTGCCAAAGGCAAAGAGCAAGGTTATTTAACCTATTCAGAGGTTAATGATCACCTCCCCGAGTCGATCTCTGATCCAGACCAGGTCGAAGACATCATTCAGATGATTAACGACATGGGCATTAAGGTATTCGAAACAGCCCCCGATGCCGACGCGCTATTGCTTAACGACGACGGCGACTCAGGTGCGGACGACGTAGCAGCTGCTGAAGCCGCAGCCGCCCTTGCCGCCGTTGAGAACGAGGCCGGCCGCACCACCGACCCTGTCCGCATGTACATGCGCGAAATGGGCACGGTAGAACTTCTCACGCGCGAAGGTGAGATCGTCATCGCCAAGCGCATCGAAGAAGGTCTGCGCGAGCTTATGAAGGCGATGGCCTACTTTCCGGGCACTGTCGAACACGTGCTTAACGAATACGCGCTGGTCGACTCGGAAGAGCGCCGCCTCAACGAACTAATAACTGGCTACCTAGACGTTAGCGACGAAGAGATCCCCGTTGGCGCACCAGCCAGCGCCAAAGACGACCTCAACGACGATGATGAAGAAGCGACGGTTGGCCCAGACCCAGAGGAAGCCAAGCTACGCTTCACCGCATTGCGCAAGCAATTCACCCGCACCAGCAATTCGGTCGCTAAACACGGCCGCGATGACGATAAAGCACAGAAAGAGCTCGAGAAGCTCGGCGAGTTATTCAAGTCGTTCAAGCTCACGCCGCGTCAGTTTGAGCCTCTACTTAGCCACATACGCGCAGTGCTCACACGTGTGCGCCGCCACGAGCGCCACATCATGAGCCTGTGTGTTCGCGGCACAAAAATGCCACGCAAAGATTTCATCGAAAGCTTCCCTGGCAACGAGACGAATGAGCGCTGGGTTGCGAACATGGTTCGCCGCAAAAAACCTTACTCTGAGCTTATGGGCAATGTGAAGGTCGAAATTTTACGTGCTCAGAAGAAGTTACGCTTGCTCGAGGAAGAAGCCGGGCTAGACATCGCGACGATCAAAGACATCAATCGACAGATGTCGATTGGCGAGGCGAAATCACGCCGAGCGAAGAAAGAGATGGTCGAGGCAAACCTGCGTCTCGTCATCTCGATCGCCAAAAAATACACCAACCGCGGCCTGCAATTCCTCGATCTCATTCAGGAAGGCAACATCGGCCTCATGAAGGCCGTAGATAAATTCGAATACCGCCGCGGCTATAAGTTCTCGACCTATGCCACCTGGTGGATCCGTCAGGCCATCACTCGTTCGATCGCCGACCAAGCGCGCACTATTCGTATTCCGGTGCACATGATCGAAACAATCAACAAGCTCAACCGCATCTCGCGCCAAATGGTTCACGAGAAAGGCCGCGAGCCAACGCCAGAAGAATTAGGCGAGCGCATGGACATGAGCGAAGAAAAAGTCCGCCGCGTTCTCAAAATCGCCAAAGAGCCTATCTCGATGGAAACCCCAATTGGTGACGACGAAGACTCGCATCTCGGCGATTTCATCGAAGACTCGACAGTCGATTCACCGGTAGATTCGTCAATCGAAGAAGGTCTACGCGAAGCGACCAAGGATGTCCTAGGCAGCCTCACACAGCGCGAAGCCAAGGTGCTCCGCATGCGTTTCGGCATCGACATGAATACCGACCACACGCTAGAAGAAGTAGGCAAGCAGTTCGACGTAACCCGCGAACGCATCCGCCAGATCGAAGCCAAGGCTCTGCGCAAGCTGCGTCACCCTACTCGCTCCGACCACCTACGTAGCTTCCTAGACGAGTAGTTAACCTCAGCCAGCTATAGCACCAAACCGAGAGGCGCATTATAATGCGCCTCTCTTCGTTAGACGCCGCAAGGATGTTCGAGCGACGCGGTAGACGAAAACGTTTTGCGCTGTTCGAGGCGCGGGAGTTTTCGATGGAAGGAACGTACTACAGGTACGTGACTGACTGAGAATAATTTCCACAACGACGAGTAGCGCAAAGTAACGAAGTATACGGGCCTATAACTCAGTTGGTTAGAGTAGCGGACTCATAATCCGTTTGTCCC
>LICD01000236.1 GCA_001438145.1 OM182 bacterium BACL3 MAG-120619-bin3
GTAAAGGCGCAGGTACACGCTGGCGGTCGAGGTAAGGCTGGTGGCGTGCGCTTAGTCGACTCACCAGCCGAAGCGCAAGCTTTCGCCGAAGAATGGCTTGGCAAAAACCTAATAACTTATCAGACAGATGCCAATGGTCAGCCCGTTAGCAAGATTCTCGTAGAGTCTTGCACTGATATCGCTCAAGAGCTCTATCTTGGCGCCGTAGTCGACCGCGCTACTCGACGCGTTGTCTTCATGGCATCGACTGAGGGCGGTGTAGAGATCGAGAAGGTCGCTGAAGAAACGCCCGAAAAGATCCTTAAGGCGATAATCGATCCGATGACAGGTGCACAGCCGTTTCAGGGCCGAGACTTGGCATTCAGACTTGGTCTTAATAGCGGTCAGGTAAAACAGTTCACTAGTTTGTTTCTAGGCCTTGCAAAACTGTTCGAAGACTTCGATCTAGCGCTGCTCGAAATCAATCCGCTGGTCATTACTGCCGAAGGCAATTTGCATTGCCTCGATGGCAAAATCAATATCGACAGCAATGCGATGTATCGCCAGCCGAAACTGCGAGAAATGCATGATCCTTCTCAGGAAGATGCACGCGAAGCACATGCAGCCGAGTGGGAGCTGAACTACGTGGCGCTCGATGGCAACATAGGCTGCATGGTCAATGGTGCCGGACTCGCTATGGGTACAATGGATATCGTCCAGCTTCATGGCGGTAGCCCAGCTAATTTCCTCGACGTAGGGGGAGGCGCAACGAAAGAGCGCGTGACCGAAGCGTTTAAGATTATTCTATCGGATACGAATGTTAAGGCTGTTCTCGTGAATATTTTCGGCGGCATCGTTCGCTGCGATCTGATTGCCGAAGGTATCATCGGTGCTGTTCATGAGGTTGGCGTTGCAGTTCCCGTAGTCGTCAGGCTCGAAGGCAACAACGCCGAACTAGGTCGTAAGGTCTTAAGCGACAGCGGTCTTAACATCATTGCGGCCACGAGTCTGACCGACGCTGCCGAAAAAGTAGTCGCAGCAGCTGGAGGTGCAGAATGAGCATTCTAATAGACAAGAACACTAAGGTTATTTGCCAAGGCTTCACTGGCGCGCAGGGCACGTTCCATTCGGAACAGGCTATCGAGTACGGCACGAAAATGGTTGGTGGCGTAACGCCAGGAAAGGGCGGGCAGACGCATCTGGGGCTCCCTGTATTCAATACAGTGGCCGAAGCTTATGCAGCGACACAAGCCGATGCTACTGTTATTTACGTGCCGGCCCCCTTTTGCAAAGACTCTATCCTTGAAGCAGCCGAGTCGGGTATTAAACTCATCGTTTGTATTACCGAAGGAATTCCGACGCTCGACATGCTCATCGCTAAAGAGCGCTGCGATCAACTTGGCGTGCGCCTCATCGGTCCAAATTGCCCGGGAGTGATTACACCTGGCGAGTGCAAGATTGGCATCATGCCGGGCCATATCCATCTGCCAGGTAAAGTAGGCATCGTCTCACGTTCGGGCACCTTGACTTACGAAGCCGTTAAGCAAACTACTGACTTCGGTTTCGGGCAATCATCGTGCGTCGGTATCGGTGGTGATCCTATACCGGGATCAAACTTTATCGATATCTTGGCCATGTTCCAAGCAGATCCAAAGACTGAGGCGATCGTTATGATCGGCGAGATCGGCGGCACTGCAGAAGAAGAAGCCGCCGCTTACATAAAAGCGAATGTGACTAAGCCTGTAGTGGCTTACATTGCTGGCGTCACTGCGCCCCCAGGCAAGCGCATGGGCCATGCCGGAGCAATTATCTCAGGTGGTAAGGGCACGGCGGACGATAAATTCGCAGCGCTTCAGGACGCTGGCGTTAAGACTGTTCGCAGTCTTGCTGAAATCGGCAATGGACTCAAAGAGTTAACAGGCTGGTAATAATTGTCTTTACAGGCAGTTAATAAAAAGGGGCCTTAGCCCCTTTTTATTATGTGTGCTCAAATACTGTTTCGCCGAGTAGAACATGCTTAAAAGGGAGATCAAATCAACCTTTTATTCTTGCACTTTTTGTCGAGCAAAAGGTTCTATTTCGTTTCTGTAGTGTGTTAGTCTCTACACGCGAATTCTGGCGCAGAGCACCGAATTTCGGGGACTCTGCAACGTTTCTCCCTAACTTTCCTATCCAAGTTACCTTGCTACTCACTTTGCAGGAGAAATGGGTAGATAAGTAACTTTTGATAAAAAGAAGGGGCTTGCAAAGCGAGCTACGAATCTACGAAGTTGACGAAGAAACAACGACGAGTTCTAGCGTTTGGTTCGATCTGATATTCTCCTGCACTTGATCGGTTCTTAGATCATCTTGACAGAAGGGATATGAGTTTAATTATAGAGGGGTCGTCGAGCTGCTCGCACCGTAGGGTGAGCAACTTTATCTACCAGCTAAGCCCTACGGCTTGGCGATTCACAAGAAATCGAGTTAACAATAAATAGGATGGCACATGAAAAACCGTCGGATTACTAACCTGGGTGTGACTGCGATTGCAGTATTAGCGACCTGCGTAGTGAATATCACTCAAGCGCAAGAGATCGCGGCTGAGATCAGCGCACCAATCGAAACACTTTTGATCGATAGCAGCAGTCTCGACAAGGCAATGGACGTGATTGGGAGCAAGAACACTGCTTCAGCAGCCACTCAAGAAGAAATCAGCCGACTTGCTAACGCTGCCGGCTCATCATACGAAGAGTTCAAACGCGAGAACGATAACCTTGAAGCCTTGTTGGTATTAAACGCCGGCTTCCGTAAGTCGATCTCGATTCAAGAGCAGAATATTGCGTTACTCGACCAGTCAATCGCGAACGTGGAAATCGTGACTCGCGAGATCCCACTCCTTATGAACAAGATGCTATCGAGCATAGAGCAATTCATCGCTCTAGATTATCCGTTCCATGTAGACGAGCGGGGTAACAGAATCTCTTTTGCGCGCGCGGCGATAGATAATCCCGATGTGTCGATTGCAGAAAAATTCCGCCAGGTTCTCGTTATGTATCAAACCGAGAAC
>LICD01000237.1 GCA_001438145.1 OM182 bacterium BACL3 MAG-120619-bin3
AGGTGGGTGATTAGCCCCAAGAGAATAACAATGAAAAACATACTGTTTTTAGTCACCTTGATTGTGTCACCTGTCTTTGCTCATTTCTTGTCCATCACTTCTGCGTATGCTGATGCTATTTATGACCCTGCCACCGGTACAATAACTTTGACTAGTGTTCTTGCGGGAGATGGGTCTAGTCAAACTGAATCTATCTATGCAACGAATGTCCAAGTAACCGCGGGTGAAATACTCTCCATGGGAAAGGCTTGGCCTCCCTACATTCATCCATCGCCTTGGCCGGCAGAAGTCGACTTTTATGATATGGCGACTCAAGAGCTAAAAATCTCTTACATCAGAACGCCAGATACGTCTATCGAGCTTAATGACGTTGTAATTAAGGTAGGTTCTGTTTTGGGGGCTGGTTTTTCTGAGTCAATTTCTGCGGGCGTTGCGGATTACAAATTTAGATATGTTTTAGATGAATCGCTTCCCAACGAATGGAAGAATGAATTTGAAATAATCATGAATAATCTCCAAAGAGATATCCCTATCTATGCTAAACCCGAGTGGTACAGTATGCCGATATTCGCATGGAAAAGTGATGCTGAACGGCCCCTGCCCTTTGTAAGTGGCGGATGTATTTGCGGTGGTGGAGAGGGCGGTCATTTTCGCTGGATGAGTCTCGAAATTTCTGCGTCAGAGTTTGAATACAATAATATTCATCGTTACAGCCTAGTACCCCATGAGTATTTCCACGTATATCAACTCAGCCATGTCGACCTCCCGGGATTCAAGTGGCTAATGGAGGGGCCAGCTGCAACGCTCGAATCGATTTATGTGCAAGAGCATTATGGCATTGATTATTTCTCTACGGCACAGGGTCCAAATCTGTCGGAGCAAGTTAGAGAGAACCCTTCATCGTATGAATCGTATAGCGCCTCCCGTGAGGCAGACATTAATTACTCCGGCTCTGTATTCATGACATTAGTTCTCAGTGCAGAGCTGCAAAAGCAAGGTTTGAGTGAGGTCGAGGCTCACAGAAAGATATTTCGGGATTTTAATCTAGCAAAGCCAACACTAGAAAATTGGGAAGCTAAGTTCTTAGAGGTATTTTTAATTAGCGTGGATTCGTTCTACTCCATAATAAAAAATTATGAACTTTC
Organism: OM182 bacterium BACL3 MAG-120619-bin3; assembly: GCA_001438145.1. Taxonomy (GTDB): domain Bacteria; phylum Pseudomonadota; class Gammaproteobacteria; order Pseudomonadales; family Pseudohongiellaceae; genus UBA9145. Next base: position 1,146 of record LICD01000237.1, read on the forward strand.
CTACGATGGGCTACTTCCGAGCGAGGATTTAAAAATTTCCCAAATTTTCTCAGATTAGCAAATTTCTATTTGGCTATAGGCTGAATACGAATGACAAAAATATCCACTGAGAAACAAGAGCCAGCACCCCACACCCTAGGGGCACACCCCGATAAGTCAGGATGGTTCCAATGCACCCGTATACATACTATCCTGTCCGAACCATTGAGTATTTTGAGCACTACCATACTGCCCATCCGCTTCAGATATCAGGCTTCAGAAAGAATATAAAATGCAAATAGTAATATTTATCCTAAAATTACTCCTGAGAAAATCAATCTAATGACATTGAAATCCCAAGCCCTAGATCACTGGATACGTAGCGACTTTAGGGAAATGAATACGGTTTTAGAAGAGAGTTATTTTGCAAGCTCAGATCGCCATTCAACTCAAGGTATTGGTGCCAGTGTTAAACAACAGCTTGTTGATGAAGGAAGGACCCTCATTGTGGAATTGCTGCGTGAGGGTAATACTGACGAAGGATTCGACAGCGGGTTTGATCTGCTAGGTAATGTCGGTTTTTATATGGCAGCATGCCGCCGTCACGATATTACAGAGCCTTCCAGAGAATCTAGGTCACCATTGCAAGAAGCCTCGGCTCTGGCCATGCAGCTGGGGGCATCTCTTGGTGTAGTCCCACGATTTGCCTCCTGCCATTTAGAAACTCATAACTATGCTGTGGATGGTGTTTACAAAACCTTTACGAATCTTAATGATGAAAAAATATTTCTCGAATATAACACTCGAAGCGTCTTTGCATTCATTCGGGCATCCGAATCGTTGCGCCAAATTCTCCCCCTGGGGGTTTCCCATCCGGTTACTTATGATCTTCTCTTAAGCGCTAAGCAGAGTTTGGAAGATGTTTATCGATTCAATCAGTTGTTATTCGAAAAACTTGATATAGATCGTTTCTTTTTCTGTGTTAGACCCTACTACCGACCCCACCGAGTGGGGTTACATGAATACCGAGGTGCTAATGCTGGGGATTTTGCAGGTATAAATGTGATTGATCTATTGCTAGGAGTTTGCCAGGCAGATGATCCCTATTATTCTCAGTTACTAGTGGATAAGTTTTTGTTTATGCGCCCGGAAGATCAATTGATTCTAAGAGACTGCATGCGTCGTCAAAGTTTGCTGGATAGTTTTTTGCATGCTTCTAAAATAGAAGGGTCTTCTAAGAATAATTGGTTCGTACGTAATTTAACGCTCTTTCTAGAAGTTTGTACGGCTCATGGGAATGTAGCGAAACAGCATCATGAGTCACTCGTGAGCAAGTTTATTGACCAGCCTGCGACTGCCGCGGGCCTGACTGACAGCTCCGTTATCACCGCGAGCGGGCCACCGCTACCCGTTTTACTAAAAGGGTTAAAAAAACTTTGTGATATGCGCTGTGCCCTGAATGTCGGGAATGAATTTAAAACGCGCTACTCTGATATAGAGTACCTTAAGGACTCCTTAAAGTGATCAGTGACAGATGGGCAGAAAAGTACATAAGCCATGATGGCATCTACTTGCTGAATCATTCCGTTGGACTACCATTGCGATCTTTGGAGCCCACTGCGACCACCGATTTTTGGCAGGCATGGCGGAACGCTGACAGTGAAATATGGACTCATTGGTTAGCAGCTATAGAATCTTTTCGTGCGCGGCTGGCTTCCCTACTGAACGGGGAAAAAGATAGCTTCTGCCCTCAGACAAGCCTTTCTAGTGCTGTTGCAAAAATTCTCGATTCTCTGCCGTTAGATAAAGAAAGAAATTGTATTTTGATG
>LICD01000238.1 GCA_001438145.1 OM182 bacterium BACL3 MAG-120619-bin3
TAAGAACATGCCACTGTTCCAAAGGTAACCGCCTTCATCGATATAGCGCTGCGCCGTAGCAAGATTTGGCTTTTCGATAAACCGCGCAACATCGACACCCCCACCCGCTATTTCCTCGCCTTGTTTGAGATAGCCATAGCCGGTTTCCGGACCGCGAGGCGGAATACCAAAGGTCACAAGGTGAGAAGCCGAGGCAAGGCTCCGCGCAGTCTCGATCGCGGCAAGGAGAGACTGTGTGTCTTCAATGAGATGATCTGCAGGAAGGACGAGCAACAGAGGGTCTTCGCCCAATGCCATTGCCTCCATCGCCGCCAGCGCAATAGCTGGCGCCGTGTTGCGCCCGTAAGGTTCGAGCAGCAAGCGTGCCTCGACTTCGATCTGACGCAGCTGCTCGGCGACGACAAACCGATGATCTTCGCTGCACACAACTATCGGCTTGCCTACCTCTTCGAGGCCTTTGAGGCGCTCGAGCGTGTTTTGAAAGAGCGAGCCGTGTATGCCAGGTATCTCAATATACTGTTTTGGCAGCAGTGCTCTCGAGACTGGCCACAGACGCGAACCCACACCGCCGGAAATCACTACAGGGATTAGCTGCGCGGACACCGCGGCGGAGGAACCAAACGAAGTTTTATTTTCAAGCACGGATTTGTCTACCCTGTTGCGGCTTGCGAAGCGCCGCTTTTTTCTAAGCGTGTATTCTAGCAAATAAATCGATTCACCGATAAACAGCGGCACGGCAAAGACATTGCGACGAAAAATAGCTGCAAAATATGCGAATTTAAACTAGTGAGGGGCCAAAACCAACGCGTTTTCAAGGCTCACGAATTTCAGTCGATTATTTAGACCTGTCGCGATAACATCATCCGTGAAAATTAAGCCCCCAAGGGCGCCAGAAGGAAAGCACCGAAATCATGTCCAATGCCCCATTCGTGTTCGAACCTAAGAACGCCTACTCACTCGAAGAGCTTGTCGAATGTGGCTACGGCCGCCTCTTTGGCCCAGGCAAAGGCGTTTTGCCTGTCGATAACATGCTCATGCTGGATCGCATCACTGTGATCAACGAAGACGGAGGTGAATTCGGCCGCGGTAAAATTATTGCCGAATTGGACATCCGCCCCGACCTTTGGTTCTTCGACTGCCACTTTCCTGGCGACCCCGTCATGCCAGGCTGCCTCGGCCTCGACGCCCTTTGGCAGCTTGTCGGATTCTGGCTCTGCTGGAGCGGCCGCGAAGGCAAAGGCAGGGCGCTTGGCGTGGGCGAGGTTAAATTCAGCGGCGAAGTTTTGCCCACCTCGAAGCTCGTGACTTACGAGCTTGATATCACACGCACGATCGATCGCAGGCTGACCATGGGCATTGCCAATGGCACAGTCGCCGTCGATGGGCGCGAAATCTACTCGACAAAAAGCCTAAAGGTTGGCTTATTCCAGCCCGGCGCTACGTTCTAGATAGCTATACTACCCCGTCTAACTGCCTCGTTTAAGAGGGGCAGCTAGCGAAACAGAAATAATAAATTATCGAAACGAGTGGGTTCCGCCAACGGCTGAATTTCCACCTTTAGAGAGATTGGTGAATATATGCGTCGCGTTGTGGTAACTGGTATCGGTATCGTTTCTTGCCTAGGCAATAACAAAGAGGCGGTTCTCGACTCACTTCAGCAAGGCCGCAGCGGCATTAAGCACAATCAGAGTTATGTCGATATCGGTATGCGCAGCCATATCAGCGGCAGCGTAGATATCAACGCCGAAGAGCTTATCGATCGAAAACTCTATCGTTTCATGGGCGATGCCGCTGCCTATGCCTATCTGTCGATGAAAGAAGCAGTCGAAGACTCGGGTCTGAGCGAAGAACAAGTCTCCCACTTTCGCACAGGACTCGTAGTCGGCTCTGGTGGCGGCTCGTCGGAGCAGCAACTAGAGTCAACCGACATCATGCGTGAGAAAGGCTTGCGCCGCGTCGGCCCTTACCGCATCACGCGTACAATGAGCAGCACGGTGTCGGCCTGTCTTGCTACGCCGTTTAAGATTAAAGGGGTGAATTACACGATCTCATCGGCGTGCGCGACAAGCGCCCACTGCATCGGCCATGCAGCCGAGCTAATTCAGCTAGGCAAACAAGACGTCGTGTTTGCTGGCGGTGGCGAAGCCGAACACTGGACCATGTCGCATATGTTTGATGCGATGGGCGCGCTTTCTACCAACTACAATGAAACCCCCGAAAAAGCGTCACGCGCCTTCGACGCGGCCCGCGACGGCTTCGTCATTGCCGGCGGCGGTGCTGTCTTGGTGATTGAAGAGCTCGAGCATGCCAAGGCCCGCGGCGCCAAAATCTACGCAGAGCTCACAGGCTATGGCGCGACCTCCGACGGCTATGACATGGTCTCGCCTTCGGGTGAGGGTGGCGCGCGCGCCATGCAAATGGCCATGCACGGCCTCGAAGGGTCAGTCGATTACATCAACACTCATGGCACGAGCACACCAGCCGGCGACGTATCGGAGTTGCGTGCGATTAAAAATGTCTTCGGTGACGCGGTGCCAACACTCAATTCGACCAAATCACTCAGTGGCCATTCCCTCGGCGCCGCTGGGGCACAGGAGGCTATTTATAGCCTACTGATGATGGAAAACGACTTTATCGCAGCTTCGGCAAACGTCGACACGCTCGACCCCGAGGCGGAAGGGCTGCCAATCGCCGTTGAGCGTATTAATGACATTAAGCTCAATCGTGTCATGTCCAACAGTTTTGGCTTTGGCGGCACCAATGCTTGCCTGGTGTTCGACAAGTTCACCAGTTAAGTCATGAGGGGAGACAGTCATGCGCTCCACGTTGAACACCCAAATAACCCGAGGCCGCTGCACACAAAGCGCCTCGAATCAGTATTTAAAGCAGGCGCTCTGTACTCTATTGGCGGCCGCGCTAGCGTTGAG
>LICD01000239.1 GCA_001438145.1 OM182 bacterium BACL3 MAG-120619-bin3
CGGCGGCGAAAGCCCTTACCGGTATATATCAGCCTTTAATAGTCATCTATTTCTCTCCACCGATGGCGCAGATGTGAGGCGCGCACTAGAGTCTGGTGTTGCTGCTGCGACCATTCTACCTTCCAACAAAGCTGCCGCTGAGAGTGCTACGCTCAAAATTGCGTTCGACGGCGACGCGGTGTTGTTTTCGGATGATTCGGAACGTATCTATAAGAAGGATGGGCTTGAAGCGTTTACCCGCAATGAGGTTGCGGCGGTAGACGAGCCGCTAAGCGGCGGGCCATTCAAGCCGGTTCTTGCAGCGCTTCAGCAAATCCAGATGGCCTTTCCTATCGGTGAGTCGCCGCTGCGCACCTGTTTGGTTACGGCGCGGGCGGCTCCGGCACATGAGCGCGTCGTTAAGACACTAAGGCACTGGAATATTCGCATCGACGAGTCACTGTTTCTCGGCGGTTTAGACAAAGGTGAGTTCCTTCGCGCCTTCGATGCAGATGTGTTTTTCGATGATCAGCAAGGCCACTGCGACTCTGCACGTAATCATGTTGCTACAGGCCATGTACCCTCAGGAGTCGCGAACGATGTCGACTAGCTGTTCTAGCGCGTGCCGCTGACGAGATAGCCGATTCCAAGACCGCCGAGCAACATGGTGAGTGCGCCACGTAAAAACCGTTCGGGCATTTTATGCGCGACTTTTGCGCCCAATTGAATTGCTGGTAGCGAGCCGAGCAGGAGCCCTGCAAGTAACTCAAGATCAACCTGGCCTGCCACAAGGTAGCCGAGCCCTGCGACGAGGGTGAGTGGCACTGCGTGCGCAATGTCTGTGCCCACAATCCTCACGCTGCTGGTCTCGGCGTAAATCGTCATGAGAATCGCTGCGGCGAACGCGCCTGCTCCCACCGATGAGAGAGTGACACAAGTACCGAGTATTAATCCCATCGTAAAAGTCGCGGTAGCGCGATTTCGATTCACGACACCCATGATGAAACTTGGCTTACCTAATGCTGCGCTCGCGCGGAGCTTATTTCGCGCCAAAAGCATGAAGGCGGTGAGAATCAGCATGATACCGAGGCTTGCAGTCAACAGGGCTTCGCTTTGCTGCAGGCTGACCAGATAACCGCCAGACAGGGCCCAATGCGTCATCAGTGCTGCGGGTAAACTTCCCGCTGCAAGTATTTTCACCACTCCCCAGTCAATTGATTTTTTCTTGTGATGCGCGATTACGCCGCTCGTTTTGGTGAGCGCGGCATAAAGTAAGTCTGTGCCGATTGCGACAGCCGGCGCATAGCCAAATAGGAGAAGGAGAGGGGTCATGAGTGATCCTCCTCCTACACCGGTAACCCCGATTGCGAAGCCGACTGCGGCGCCCGCGGCGACATGAGCAAGCGCTGGGAAAAAGCCAGCTGTCAGCCCGCTGAGCAGCATTCCATCGAGCGTGTCACCGGCGTCAACCACAAGGGTTGCGATATCCATATTCTGTCCTTGGGTTATTATTTTTGACTATAGCGGTGCGTTAGGTGCAGCAGAATAGCCTCGCGCGTATATTCCATAAAGGAATTAATTGTTATAGTTTTATTCTTTTGCGGTCTATGGGTTTCGGCGCGTAGCGGGTCTTATTCAGGCTTCGCGTTTGATTGGTTTAGAGTATTAGGTGGTTACAAATTGAAATTACAACAGCTGCGTTATATCTGGGAAGTCAATCGTCAAGGCCTTAATGTATCCGAGGCAGCCAATGCGCTGTTTACCTCGCAGCCTGGTGTAAGTAAGCAAATTAGGGCGCTGGAAGATGAATTGGGTATTCAGATATTCGAGCGCCGTGGTAAGCAGCTCGTCGCAGTAACGAGAGCTGGGCAGCGAATTCTCGACGCTAGCGGCGATGTGCTGAGCCGCATACAAAACATTAAATCGATGGCCGATGAGTTGCGCGATGAAAGTAAAGGGGCGCTTTCTATTGCCACGACTCACACGCAATGCCGCTACGTGCTGCCCTCTGTTATTAAGACTTTCCGCGCTCGCTATCCCAACGTCTCATTGCATATGCATCAGGGCACACCTGTGCAGATTGCCCAAGCTGCAGCTGATGGCACGGCCGATATCGCTATTGCAACCGAGGCCTTAGAACTGTTCGAAGAACTGACTATGCTGCCCTGTTATCGATGGAACCGTGCCGTGATAGTGCCGAAGGGGCATCCGCTCGCTTCGGTTAAACGCTTAACCCTTAAGAAGCTTAGCGAGTACCCCTTAGTCACCTATAACTTTGGCTTCACGGGTCGATCTAAACTCGATGAGGCGTTTACGCAAGAGTCGCTGACTGCCAACGTAGTATTTACGGCCGCAGATGCCGACGTCATCAAAACCTATGTTCGCCTCGAGCTCGGCGTCGGTATCGTGGCGCGTATGGCGTTCGATGAGAAACAAGATGCAGATCTCATCGCCCTGGATGCTTCTCATCTTTTTGAGCCGAGTGTGACGAAAATTGCGTTTAGACGTGGGAGTCATCTGCGAGGCTATATGGCGGGCTTCATAGAAATGTTCGCGCCCCATATAAGCGCAGTTAATTTACAGCGTCAGATAAACGAGAACACGCAAGATGAAATCGAAGCGCATTACGCCGACGTCAAGCTGCCCGATCTCTAAGCTAGAGTTGCTTGATAGGGATATGTAACCCGCATTCTTTTTGTGTCGCCTCTTCCCACCACCAGCGGCCCTCGCGCTCATGTTGCCCGGGTCCAACGGGCCTCGAACAGGGCTCGCAGCCTATGCTCGCAAATCCTTGGTCATGTAATTCGTTATACGGAATTTCTAGCGAACGAATGAGCTGCCATACCTCCATAGAACTGGTGTTGGCTAGAGGATTGACCTTGATCAG
>LICD01000240.1 GCA_001438145.1 OM182 bacterium BACL3 MAG-120619-bin3
CTGATCAAGAAAGCCACGTTCCAATCCGTTTCGGATTTGGTTCGGTGTTCGGTCACTGAAACCCGTTTGAAATCTGCCTCTTGCGCAGTTCGGTGAGCCAACCGATCCCAGCCAGGCTCGGAAGAGGTTCGGTTTCAGTCGGCCTTGAGAGTTTGACCTGAAAGAAATTCTTAGAATTCTTCATTTTACAGATTCAGAAGGCCCCCAGTTGTACTGCCTCATAATCCGTTTGTCCCAGGTTCGAGTCCTGGTGGGCCCACCATTTAATTCAATAGCTTACGATCAATTCCCTTCCCTACTAAATATCCTGTGGGACACTCACTCCCACCATATTGCAATGACCTTGATGTCATGATCAACCGGAGGTACAGTCGGCGCGATAGCGGTTTTGCTATGTTATTCACGCAAATAGTACAGCTCGCGGGCTGGCTAAGCAGCGGCTTCGAGATTATTGGGGAAACTACAAGTCATATTAAGCAGAGCTCGTAAGCCAAGTACTTTCCTCTGTCGGTTAACTCTTCTCGGTCAGTCTATTTTACTCTCAATTATACTCTCAATGACTCGACACCCTTTTTACCTTTAAACTACGTTCTAGACATTTAGCCGCCACCGCTGGCGCCTAGAGTTCGTCGAATACCCAGAAGAATTTGGAAAAAGCTATGCGAACCCTTTTTTTACTATTGATGTTTACATTTGCTCAATCGGCCAATGCGCAAAATCGAATCGGTACAAGCCCTTCTGATGATTATCACCTCCCGAACACAATTGGTATCTATTCTGAGATTGAGAATACCATTTCGACTTGTGCCAGCTTTGTCTCTGACGGCGTATACACATCGTTTTCAGGTAACTTCTCGCTTGGCTTAACTTTCCGGTTAGATTCTGTAAATCCCCCTCTAATCTCATATATCGAAAGCTCAGCCGTAAATAATAGCAACTCATCAACAGAAAGCGGCGAGGCAATAGAATGTTCCGGCATTTATGATATTCAAAGCAACACTTATCGGGACGTGGTTGAGGTAGCTTCAATCCCTTATCAATTGACAATGCAGCTTAGAGACCCCGAAACCCTTCAGTTCGAAGTCGTGAACAACTTCCCTATTAGAAAGAGCAAAACCCAAAAGGACATAGCTTTAGTTTTAGTAGGGTATGGTGGCGATACTTACTATCCGACTACCGAAAGTTTCTCCGGGGTCGCTGAAAAGTCTATAGATTACCTCTCGAAATTAAGCTTTGGAGAAGTATCGACCTACGAATTATTTGATGGCGGCATAGTTGAGGAATCTGGCGTTTACTTTTCTTCTCTGCAAGACATTAGGAGCATCAATAGCTTCCTGGCCTCCCCTGAAAGTTTTAGCGCTGAAGAAATCTCGGTTCTGGAATCGTTAAAGCAATGGCTTATCACCTCAGAAAAAGGCGCGAAATATGGATGGGGCGAGACTGAACTGGGCGCACTTCATTTGGACGCATGGGTGTGGGATAGAGTGCTCGCTTACGGTTATCACCCGTTTGGCATAAGCTCCGGGCCTTTTTTTGAACGTTATAGGACCTTGCCGGCAACATTGGAACCCAACGATTTCCGCTCTATCGGATTCATTCTATCGACTCCAGGCACAGTGACCTGGTGGGGAGGCTTAATGTCGCCTTGCTCTTCAAGGTGGTCCAACGGAAACTTTTTTTACGTGTTAGACAAAGACGGCAATGAATTAGAAGACCCTAGGATTAATTGTTTCTATGCGGATGCTAGTGATTCCGGGTTCATTTCTGAGTTATCAGACGACGAAAAGTTTGAAAGTAGTACTTCCACGATAGTGCATGAGTTTATTCATACACTGGGACACTATGGGCATGACACTGATATCACGGGTGGGTTCGACTTTAATTACGGCGTCATGTCGTATGGAGCAGCAGACCAGTACCCCGCGTGGAATCGCATCTTTATGCATGATTGGCTCCCCGAGACAGCAATTACTGAAGATCCGACAGAGATTGTTGATCTAAAAAACGCGACAGACCCGAATCTAAAATACTTGCTCAAACTGGGACCCGAAAGTGATTACGAGTGCTTCGAAGAATCTCAGTTCGGCAGAAAAAAACGTTTATGCCACACCTATCAAGAACTTTATGATGGGTCGTGGATTCAATATAAGGCCGGCCCCTCAAACAATCCGATGGGTGTAGTTTTTGAGCCCTTGAATGACCCTAAAGATAAAATCCCACCCAAAGCTATCTCGACTGGTGATATTTACGTTCGAGTCGAAAGAACTGGCAGTTCAGATGTTTTGAAAATTGAGTTCGATGATTTAATGAGCTTTGGAACAGGGCTAGTGACCCTAATGCAAATAGATGGCTATTCGTCCCTAGGATATAACACTAGTCGTTCACCCTCTACGTCCACTAGCGCTTTGAAACTAGAGGGTAATACGATGGTATTGCAGGTTCATCCCGGCCCAGATGACTACGTCGAGTCTAAGTATCGCACCTTCAGGTTAATTGAAGGGCGCGAATACGAACTTACAATCAGTCCTGGGACATTCACTGACAGGGCCGGGAATAGCATCGAACAAGCACGATTTCGGTTTTCCGTTCAGTAGGTCAATTAGGAGAAGGCAAAGTGGGTCACTATCTGACATTCCTTTTAATCTAAGCCGTTTACGCTGTATCAAATGCCTAAGCAAACCCCGCGAATCGAATTGCTGCCCTAAATTTGCAAGAGCAGTTTAGAATGAATTTCTCATTTTACGAGTGGTACAAACCCAGGAGATGGTCAACCTGCCACTGCTACCCCATCTGTACTCGAGCAATCCACTGATCAACCATGGTCTCGAGCACGCTGAGTGGCACCGCACCGCCT
>LICD01000241.1 GCA_001438145.1 OM182 bacterium BACL3 MAG-120619-bin3
CTCCTAGTCCTTCGAGCCAGAACCGTTGCTGGGATTCGAGATCCTGTGTGTTGATGTGATGATGCCCATAGATGATGCGGCCTTCGTCGGCAGAATAGAGCTGACTCCATGCCATTGGGCTCACGAATAGCCCGCAAAGTAGAAGTGTAGAAAAACGTCTTAATTTCAGGCTCGAATTCATAAGGGGGTTCTCTTAATCAAGGTGGATTTATGAAAGGGATTATCTATTCCTAGAGTAGCACGGGCCAAGCTTGCTCGGTCAATGTGGCTTTGCGTTCGATAAATGACAGGCCGCGGTTTGACTAAGGCTATGGGTTAGTCGAGTTGATAAAACCGAGCTGCGTAGTCACCATCCAATCCATTACTTCCAGCATCTGGGCATAATCGTTTCCGGTACCTTCTAGAGTCTCGAGTATCGCTACTATGGATTCCAGAGTTGAAAGGAAGTCGGGCGAAGATGCCTTGCGTATTCTGTATCTTGAGGGTCGCTCTGTCTCGAAACTGTATTTTGGCAGCGATTGCAGATAGGGAGAACTCAATAGCATCGCTTTGCTTTTGCGCCAGGTACCGTCCAGCACTACAAGAGGGCGAGGCGATGTCCCAACTAATTCGGCAATGTCTCTGTTTTCGGAGTTTGGATAAATGAGCACCGGATTGCACCAGAAGTCACTGTCATTTTCGGGCGGTGTGAAGGGCTCGCGATCACCGAGCTGAATCGTTCTGAGGTTTTTGAGCGAGAGCTGGGCAATTCGTGCTGTGCCTTTTGCATGGCTAGATTCATTTAAATGTTGAATGAGACACACAGGCCACGCGTTCGCTTTTTTCTCTAGGAGGTGGCAATAACAGGTAGAAAGAGGTTTAGCGCATTGCTGGCACGTCTGCCGTTTAGCTTTAATCACTTACTCGCGCTCACTGATTTCACGGAAAAAGCCGCTTTTGGAAGAGTAGGTGAATGAAAATACCTTAACTGCCTTTCTATTCCTAGAGCCAGAACACTTAGCAAGAGCACTTAGTAAGAGCACTTAACAAGAGCACTGAGCAAGAGTTCGTAAACAGCGAATAGAAAGAGTGAATAGTTTGCTTTGATTTGCAATGTTTGCTGTTATGTATATTACAGTTTTGTGAATTATTTGTGAAAGGAGTGTCAGAGTGACAGTAACAAGGCGGGGGGCATGAGCCAGCAAAGAGAGCGTAAAGGATGAATGCGCCGGGGTGGCGTAGATTCCTCGGCCAGAGCGTTTGGCTCGTCATATTTACATGGCCTGCCTTATGGTCAGTAGTGGGGCTGGGTGCGAGCTGGCATTGGCTTCTCTCAAGTTTGCTTCTGGCCGGTCTGTTCGCGTTTATTGGATTTCGCGGGCAGCTGCGTCACTGGCTACCTAGGGCAAGTTTAAGCGTGTTTGGTTTTATTGTTATTGTGCTGAACTGGCTTCTGGCGGTTTCTTTTTACACACAAGGCACGGGCTTCAACGATCAGCTATTCTTTCACATAACCCCAAGCAGTTTGGGTGTCGCGTGGAGCACAAACCGGCTGCAGATGATCACCCAGTTTTCTGCACTTGCGGTTGTGCCGTTATTCATCTGGTGGTTTTCGCGGCCGCTTGATTCGCGTGATTCGGGCGTCTCTCAAGAGAAAGGCGTTAACCGAGAACAACCTAGCGCGCCTCTCATTAATTCGGCCGTTGTCTCGGTTCTTCTGCTTATTGCAGCGGCGCTATCCTATCCTGCGTTGGATCTTGCGGGTTATCTCGCAGAGCGTGCAGCGTATTCATCTGCGCCGCGTGTGGCTAGTACCTCCTATACCGCTATCGAAGGGAGCACGCCCAAAAATATTATCCTTATTTATGCAGAGTCTCTTGAGGCAACCTATTTCAACACGAGACTTTTCAATGAAAATTTGCTGCCCGAGCTGACCAAGTTAAAAACCGAGGCAACCGTCTATACCGATGTGCGGCAGAGGCCGGGCACGGGATGGACGATTGCAGGAATGGTCGCGAGCCAATGCGGCTTTTCCGTGCAAGTTAACACGCCGTTCAGCGGTAATACTCGGCTCGCGGCGAGCGAGCGGCCCTACGAGTCGGCCAAATGCCTAGGTGATGTGGCCAAAGAGTTAGGGTATCAGACACTTGCATTGGGCGGAGCGAATAGCGCGTTTGCAGGAAAGGGTGATTTTTTGCGCACTCACGGTTTCGATCGGGTTTTAGGGCGGGAAGAGATCCTTGCACAGACCCAAGAGGCGTTGGAACTCTCCCCTTGGGGAATTCACGATGACGATCTCTTCGCGTTCGCGCTGGCCGAAATTGAGATTTTTGAAGCGAGTCAGCAGCCGTATCTCCTTTCACTGTTAACACTCGATACTCACCACCCCGATGGTTACCCAGCAGCGAGCTGTCCCCAATTCGCAGGGGGCAACCCGATGGATACTGCCTTGTCTTGCACTGATTTTCAGATTGGTGCGTTTATCGACTCGTTAAGTGAAATTGTCGATTTGGACAATACGGTGATCGCTGTGTTCTCCGACCATCTCGCGATGCGCAATAGCCATTGGTCGCAACTAGCGGCTAACCCACTGCAACGACGCCTGTTATTTATGGTGATGGATGGGGAGCGAGCAGAGGAGGTTGACACGCCAATCTCACACTATGAAATTGGCCCCACACTCCTTGCCAAAGCTAACGCGGTGTCATCAATCAACATCGGCTTTGGCAGAACAGCAGGCGCTATGCTGAAGTCGCCAGTCGACGAACGGCATTTTCGTCGGGCGCTCTATGCCGAGGAGTCTCTTGATCTCAATTTATTTCGAGATCAACTCACCGTCGATGAAACGGC
>LICD01000242.1 GCA_001438145.1 OM182 bacterium BACL3 MAG-120619-bin3
TGATGTATCCCCTGTTAACGGTGCTAATGAATCATCGAGAAGTTTCGCTGATAGAGTACTTAGACCAAGAATAAATTATGTTTATGCCAGTGTGCGGCGAAATCATTAGTAACACTTAGTTACTTGTTTTTATTGACTTTTATTGCAAATTGTGCTACATTAACTGTACAGTTTAGAGCATAAGCACTACTGCTCTATCTCCGTCACTTCCATACTTCAATCTCACTAACGCGTCAGCATCTCTAACACACGGTGTAACTCTGTGGGCTTTCTGCTGTCTGCGTTTTAGCTCTGGAGCACGCCATGAAGGAATACATCCTAGTTAAAGACTACGTTAAGAACAAACCTGTTGCACTGGTCAGGTCTGAATACGGTGTAGCCACTGTTATTGCAGGAGACAAGTCCGCCGAGAAGGTCTTTATTGACGGTGACGCTCATAACATTAACAGGAACTACGGCTTTACCTTGCTCGGCCACAGCAGCTGTCATCCAGACATTGGCAACTACATAGACTTGTTAGGCCCTGTGTTGGACAAGGAAGAGAAGTGGAAGCGAGCTGTGCAGAGAACTGCTAAAGCTAAGGCAGCTAAAGAGCTAAGCGAAGACGATCTAGCGAGGATTGCTGAGATGCTGAATAACGGGGTTAGCCAACGTAAGATTGCGGAGGCTATGGGGGTTAGTCAGTCGTTCGTGCAACGTAAAAACAGGCAGCCCAGAAAGGTTGAGCTGCCCGTTCAATAAACGTAAGAGAAATTGCGTTCGAAATTAATTTTTCGAAGCTCGCAGGATTAGTTAGTCAGATGCAGTTGAGTAGTCCTGCAGTTTTTCAGAAACTATCTTTAAATTACTACGCATAGTTCTGAGTGTCTGCCTAGACACATTCTCTTCCTTAGCCTTCGTGATCGCTTCAGAACAAATTGATTCTGCATCCATATAATTTTTGCTTAAAGCGTATACCACGCATATGTTATTAAGATCGCCTGACGTAGCCTTGCTCGACAGCACCACGTCGACTTCAGACTTCGCCTCATCTAGCTTCGAAGCTATAACGGAGTCGTAACCAACAAATCCATCGAAAATTACGAGCGAAGGAGCGGCACTCGCGTTACCAGTTGCTAGAGCCATCGTTCCTAATACGAGTAAGAGCTTGAACGTATATAGTTTTCTTGTCATTAGTGACATAGTAAATTCTCCAAAATAGTAATGAAAGTTGGGTTGCTATAACGCCTCTCCGAAGAGTTTTAAGCTCAAACATACGAGCCATTCCTCTGTGTTATGTTTTTGAGAATGCGAAGAGCATGCCAAGTATTTTAGGAGACACTAAATAACTGATTGAAAGGGTTTTATTCATCCGTAGTGCGATAGAAATATGGGAATCATTCACCAAAGCGCCCAATAAAAGAGCAATACCTGTCATCTACGCACTAGCAATGAGCATGCTATTGCGGCTAACGAAGACCATCTCGCTAAAAAACCGCAGAATCAATACCCCTGTAGGTAGGCCTTAGTTAGCGATTCAAGCATAGCTGCAGCCCAGTAAATACGCGGGCTTTGGTGGGCGGTGTTGGGCTATCGAGGGGTAGTATTGGTGGTGGTGTAAAATAGGCTTTATTGGGGAGCAATACGGATACACATATTTGTTGATCACGCAGTTTCATAGGAGCCTGCTGGACCTTCCGCGAGTATAGCCCACTTCATAATGTCGCATTGAGGGTAACTACTTGTAATTGCATAGAAGTAACTTGATCGTTTAAATCTCTAAGGAACAACACTTCAAACTCTCTTTGATAGACTCCTTTGTGTTCTGGGGCGATAAATCTGTCCTTATTATTTGTTGGGATCAATTTCACTGGACTGGTCATAGGATTTGGTGACAGTAAATCGTAGAGGTCTATACCTTCCTGTCTTGGTATTGCGATGTATTTGAAAAAGTTATTTTCTGTATAAATGTTTCTGTAATCAGAATATTCTGCGATTTGTTCTGCTTTATTAACAGTAAAACCTGGAGCAATAATTTCGAGTAAATTAGTTGAAATGCTGTGTTGCGAATTAAAACTTACTGGAGCATCGCTACTATTCGCAAGTACAATAACCCCAATTTCATTTTCTCTATCTATGACAATTTCAGATAAATACCCGTAAAAGCCGCCACCATGCATGACGAGATTCCCTTGACGAAAAAAACCCAATCCAACACCGCCAATGTCTAAGGAATTGGACAATGTATTAACAGCTCCCTGCAGGAATGACGGAAGAACGATATCTAACTGCGCCCAATGTATTCGCTGCATGTAAGAAAGAGTGTCGAGATCCAATACTTGATGATTTTGGCCTTTGAGAGTAGAAAAATTCCAAATCAGAAATTGAGCAAGATCATTTACGCTTGTTTTTAATCCCGCTGAAGGGAGACCTATCGCAGCACCTATTTCTGGGAGGGTATTAGGTTGTCGACCTGCATCTAACAAGCGCGTGTACCCTGTTACCAGGTCCCCTGATGGTTCTGTACTGAATGTAGAATTATTCATCCCAATTGGTGAGAGCACCTTTTGTTGCACATAGTCACTGTAACTCATGCCGGTTAGTCGCTCTAAAACAATTCCAGCTATATTCAGGCCTAGATTTGAGTAATGTTCACGTGTATTAGGTGGAAATAATAACTTCTGCGTTTCTAAGCCAGATAACAAACGATCAAGCTTTACGATGACTGGAGAGGATTGATTGAGAGGATACACATGGTTAGATGGAAGACCAGATGTATGAGTAAGCAGCGTGAAGAGATTAATTTTTTCAATCTGCTCGTCTGGCGAGTTGAGATTATATAATTC
>LICD01000243.1 GCA_001438145.1 OM182 bacterium BACL3 MAG-120619-bin3
CGAGCCATCTAACCGCGAAGCGAGAGCTGAGAATGGGCGAGCTTAAAGCGAACGGGCGCAAACCGAGGGGGTGTAAAAAGAGCGGATTTAAAAGGAATGAAAGTGAAAGCAAAAAGAGTCGCATGGTCAGAGTTTCCCCAAAAGAACTAATGCCTGATTCTCGCTTAGATTAGGGGAGTTAGCCATTGCGCAGGGAGGGGCGTAACACTAAATCACTCTGAAGAGTTTTGGACGCGAGTCCTGCAAAGAGAGCGGTGCGATTATGGGAAGTGCTTGGGGCAATACAAAATAAAAAAGGGAGACACGTTTCCGTGTCTCCCTTTCTGTTTCTTTGTTGCTAGCCCCGAAGAGTCAGGGCTAAGCGACTTAGAAGTCTACGCGAACTCGTGCGTAGTAGAATGCACCTTCTGTGCCCCATGGTGTGCTACCTGCGTACAGACTGCCGTTGCCGACAGTGCCATCGAAGTTAGTCTGGTCGAGTGCTGCATCTTGGTCGAACGCATTGTTCGCACCAATTACGAAGGTGTAGTTGCTGTTCCAAGTATAAGCAGCTTCGAGGTCGACTACGTTTTCGCCACTGTAGCAGTTATCAGTGTTGAAGCCGCAGTTGATTGTGTAACCAAGACCTTGTGGTCCACGAGGTGTTGTGTCGCCACTCCATGAAGAATCGATCCAGTCATCGTACGTACGCAGACGCGCGAGGAAGCGGAAGTCGTTCAGGAAGTGGTTGTAAGTGAACACACCACGGTTTTGTGGGTTCTGGTTTTCCAGACCTACAACACGGTTGCGGTTAACTTCTTGGCCTGCGTTATCAACTTCGGTCTCTGTCCAGTTCCATGCGGCGTTTAGTGTGCCGTTACCCATGTCGCCGAAATCAAGGTTCCACGTAGCAACCAAGTCGACGCCTTGCGTGGTGGTCGAGAAGTCGTTGGTGTAGAACGAGACAGAGCTTAAGTCAGCCGCGCCTGGCACGCCCGCTTCCTGCAAACAGAGAGCGAGGTTTCTTCCGGCTGCCAAGGCATCAGGACAACCAACACCTGCGATAGCGCTGCGGCTAGAAATATCGATAGTTCCAGTCGCCGCGATGCGGTCTTTTATCTCAATGTTAAAGTAGTCAACGGTTACATTGATGTCACCAGTAACATCCCAAACCATACCAAGCGAGTAGTTCTTTGAATCTTCAGGCTTGAGGGCCTGAGCGCCAAGAGCACCAGCGATTGGATTGGTTGGTGGGATCTGACCACGCTGCTGCAACTCACCGTCAACAGTAATAGTTGAAAGCTTTGTTACGTTTTCCTGACCAGGAGTCGGGGCGCGGAAACCAGTGTTGTATGACGCACGAACTGCCAAAGAGTCTGTGAGGCGATAGCGACCAGAAACCTTAAAGTTAGTCGTGTCGCCGAAGCTTTCGAAATCTTCGTAACGAACGGCTATACCAGCAGTGAACGAGTCAGTGATGTCAGCTTCGAGGTCTGTATAGACCGCGTAGTTTGAACGACCCCAGTAGCCGGCTTGCTCAGGGCTGAAGCCCGCGAAGCCGTGCGCGCCGATGCTTAGGTTAGGCAGTTTCGTTACGCCATCGCTGTAAGTGTTAGAATTGTCAACGTTTTGGAACGCAAAGCGACCAGCGACCCAAGAGTTCTTCTCACCAACGATTGTTTCGAATCGCTCGTCGCGCCACTCACCACCAAAGGCAATGTTAAGGTCTGAGGCAAAGCCATCAACCGGCATGGTGTAGTTCATGTCGAGGTTGAAGTTTGTCTCTGACTGTACGTTCTGCCCCAGGTCAAACTTTCGCTGGAGTTCGCCATTAACAAAACCGTCAGGGCCGTTTGAAGGATTCCACGTATTATCGATCATGAAGCTTACCGCGTTGCGGCCATAGCTTGCACTCACGTCGTAGCTAAGGTTGGACGTGATGTCACCACGGAAGCCACCAACTATGCTCGCATCCTTCAGCTGAGCGCCAAATGCGGGCGTGTAGCCACCAGGAACGACTTGGTTCATGACCCAGCAGTTGCTTGGCAGGTTAGCCAGCGCCAGTGCGTCTGCTGCGACCTTGGCTTGATCCAATGGAACACCATTACTGCCTGAGCCAGGGCTCTTTAGAGCAGGGCAGTTAGACGTGACGCCAGTCGCACGGTTGCGAATGTTTGTGTCAACGACGGCTCTGGTAGAACCGTTGGTGTAAACGCCGCCACGATTGTTCGGATTGCGGTAGAAGAAGCCACCTATAGTCTCACGCGCGCCGTAGTTACCGAACGCGTAAACTTCGAGGTCGTCGCTTACTTTGATGCCGGAGTTGAAGAACAAGTTGTAGTTGTCAATTTGCTCTGGAGCGCCATAGATTTGAGCAGGGTTCTCAACGCTAGCCTTTTGTGCCGCGTTACCGCTCGAAATTAGGGTCGCCGCATCGGTGCGCTGGAGTGTTCGGCTTGTAGCGTCCTGTTCCATCCAAGAGCCTGTGATATTCAGGAAGCCGTCATCGCCTAGTGGCATACCAATGTTGCCCTGAACCTGAGTAAGACCGCCATCGCCTTCGCCAGACTCGCCGGTGCGAACCTCGAGAGACATTCCTTCAGCAGAATCATTCAGCTGGAAGCCGATTACGCCAGCGATCGCGTCTGAGCCATAGAGTGCTGCAGCGCCGTCGCGGAGAACTTCAACTTGCTTGATTGCCATTGAAGGAATCGCGCTGATGTCCGCACCTTGCGAACCAGATGACAAGGAGCCGCCGAGTTCGGCGATAACGCCTGAACGGTGACGACGCTTGCCGT
>LICD01000244.1 GCA_001438145.1 OM182 bacterium BACL3 MAG-120619-bin3
CAATCGATGCCGTGCAGCCGGGTGCGCCTTGGGATGCGCCGCATAATGCGTCGGTCAGGGTCATCACGCAGGGGCTGATCAAGCTTGGCCTCATCGAGGGAACTCTCGCCAAGGCGATAAAGGCGGAGGCCTATCGCGATTTCTATATGCACAGAGTTGGGCATTGGATCGGCATCGACGTGCACGATGTGGGTGATTACAAAATCGACGAGAAATGGCGTTTACTCGAGCCGGGGATGGTGACGACGATCGAGCCTGGCATTTATATCGCGCCGGATAATAAGCGCGTGCCGAAAAAGTGGCGAGGCATTGGCGTGCGGATCGAAGACGACGTGCTTGTGACTAAAAACGGCAATCGCGTGTTGACCACCGGCATTCCGAAAACCGTTGCCGAAATCGAAACGTTTATGGCGCTGGCCAAGCAAAAACGTGCAGCCTAATCGCTGCTAGTCTGTGTCGATTATGCGATTGGTCGACTGGTTAACTGCAAGCACGGGCAAAAGTATTAAGTAAGCGAATGAAACACTACGAAGCAAAAAGCGACGAGCGACAAGTATGCAGCGCGAAGACCTGAAGCAAGAATACGACATCGTTATCGTGGGCGGCGGGATGGTCGGCACAACCCTTGCCTGCGCGCTGGCTGCGTGGGGCCCGACCAGCGCTCTGTCGGTGCTGATTGTCGATGCGCAAATGCCTGCTCATAAAAGTAACAAAGCAGGAAGCAATGAGCGGGAGAAGGCGAGCTTCGATAGTCGTTCGACAGCGCTGTCATCGAGCTCGAAGCTCATTCTCGAGCGTTTTGGCCTTTGGCCGCAGTTGAGTGCCGGTGTCTGTCCTATCAAGCAAATCCATGTTTCCGATCAAGGACGCTTCGGTGCAACGAAACTCGACAGCGCCGATTTCGGTGTCCCAGCGCTAGGGTATGTTGTCGAAAATGCCGCGTTTGGCGCAGCACTAAATTCGACGCTTGCACAGCTCGCTCACTGTGCAATGCTCGCGCCCGCTCGCGTAATCTCGGCGACGCCGTCGGCAACGGGCATGGATATCGAACTCGACAGCGGCCAAGCCGACGCCAGCTGTGACCCGAGCCGCGTGGCTGCGAAGCTGCTGGTGATCGCTGAGGGTGGGGGTTCATCGCTCTGCGATCAGCTCGGCATCATGCGCAGCAACGAAGACTATGGGCAGCATGCACTTATCGCCAATGTTGGTCTGAGCCAGTCGCATAAAGGCGTTGCCTTCGAGCGCTTTACCAACTCCGGGCCGCTTGCAATGCTGCCGCTTCTGCCGGTTGAGGGAGAGCCGCGTGCCTCGCTGGTGTGGACGCTAGGCGCCGACGAGTCCGAATACTACGCAGCGCTCGATGATGCAGAGCTACTCGCGCGCCTGCAGGAAAAATTTGGCGGGCGACTTGGACGCTTAAAGCGCATCGGGTCGCGCGCACTCTACCCGTTGAGTTTGCGCGTGGCGCAGGAGCAGATTCGCCCGGGCCTCGTTTTGCTGGGCAATGTTGCGCACACGCTGCACCCAGTCGCGGGGCAGGGCATGAATCTGTCGTTGAGAGATATTGAGGCGTTGGTCGAGGCGCTTAGTGATATTCAGGACGAAGGCGTAGGTTCGATGGCGACGCTGCAGCGTTATCTCGCCGCGCGTGAAGCCGATCAGAGTTTGATGATTTCGGTGACCGACGGTCTCACCAAACTCTTCTCGAGCGATGCGCAGACCAAAGTGTGGCTGCGCAAAGCAGGGTTGCTCTCGATAGACCTTATACCCGCGCTGAAGAAAACCTTCGGTGCGCGAGCAATGGGCTTCGATTAGGCTATTTAATCGCGGCGCGGATCGCTTCGATTCGCTTGCGGTTTGCACCGAGGTCGCTGTAGCCGAGGCGTGACGCCGAGCGGACATGTGTCATGCCCGAGGCAGCATCGCTCATAAATTCTACGTCGTCGACATAACCCATCAGGCTGCTAGTAAACTCAGCGTATAAATAGTTTTCCTGCTCATCGACGATGTTGGCTTCGTCTAACTCAAGCAGCACGCGCTGCACTTGCTCGAGGCTTGCCTCGAGAGGTGCAATGCCATGTTGCTCGCTTGTCTCAAAGCTCGAGACGCAGTTGGGGGAATCCGGGCACGCCGTGAGCTGTCCGTTTTGGATGCCAATGTTGGTGGGCGGTTGGCCCGCGCAGGCGCCCAAGAAGGGCAGGATGGCGAATAGACTTTTCTTCATTGTTTTCTCTCTCCTCTAACCTACGACAGTCATGCCTAGCCATTCGGCGATCAAGGCGGGTTTGTCTTCGCCGTCAATTTCGACGGTCACGTTGTGCTTGAGCAAGTAGTTTCCAGGCTTCTTCTCTTCTGCGCTGGCGAGTACAAAGCGTGCGCGTATTTTCGCGCCGGACTTGACTGGATTGAGGAAGCGAACCTTGTCTAGGCCATAGTTGATGCCCATCACCGTGTTTTCGAGCTTCAGTCCGCCGCCCATGCCGCTGAGCATGCTCAGTAATGATAGCGTTAGAAAGCCGTGCGCGATCGTTGTGCCAAAGGGAGTTTGCGCGGCACGCTCTGCGTCGAGGTGAATGTATTGATGATCGCCCGTTGCATCGGCAAATTGATTAATGCGTTCTTGATCTACTTCTATCCAATCTGTAAGGCCGACTTCTTTGCCGACGTAGTCTTGGAGTTGGCTTGCGTTAATAAGGTTGCTCATGGAGGGTCCT
>LICD01000245.1 GCA_001438145.1 OM182 bacterium BACL3 MAG-120619-bin3
GGCCATCAACCTTTGTCTGCCAATCTCCCGCCTCGCGCCATGCCAAGGTTTGTAGGCTGCGGGCTAAAGCCTGTTGGGTCTGATTCATTTCCAGCAAGAACACGCAGTAATGAGAACTCACTGTAGGGAACAAAGGCGCCCCGATTTTCTCTGTTTGGAGAATCGCTTCAGATTCTTCGAAGGCTTGGAGAGCCAATTCCTTCTGACCCTGCAGAAAAGCGACTAACCCACTAAAACTAAACGCTGCGGAACGCAACGCCCTATCTGTTTCGATGTCGTCCAGGGGCGCCAATTCGTTCATAAGATCCTGCGCCACTCCTAGTTTCCCAGTTGCAATTAGCATCGACATTAACGGACCTGCGATCTGGAATGCGTCTTTGTTGTACCCTTGACTAATAAACCATCTCACACTGGCAAAGGCCGGGGCCGACGCAGCAGCTGTTAAACCCAACGCCATGAGGTTAGTTGCTGCGCTAGCATTTAATCGCATCCTGGCCAGCGCAGAGAACTGGCGCAGTGGAGTATCCCAATGGCGCTCAAAAAAGACCGCGAGAGTGCGCTTTTCAGCTCTTTTGCTTTCCGCGCCAAGCACCGCGCTATCCTGTTTTAATCGCTGAAAGTAAATATCATAGGCCTCTTCAAATCGTTCGGCTTTCACGCCTTGCTTTACCGCTAACAGGAACAATCTCGTTCTGTCTTCGATCGTGATGCCAGGAACCTCAGCGAGAGCAACTAGCCCATCAAATAAATCGCTGCGGCGACCCTTACATTCCGAGGGTTCGGACTGTTCAAGCGCAACATTGCAAGCGTCGGCAACTAACGGCTGTAAGCGCAGAAGAGGCTCGGTCTCAGGTATCGGCGCTTTGCTTTTAGATGCGTGAGACGCCATTTTATCCAAGACGCTGATTGTCACGAGGTGGGCTTCCGTTAATTCCCGAACAACACGCTGCGTGGTTTTTGGCCTAAGCGCATAGTATTTTTCGAGCAGCACAATGAGTTCTAATAACGTAAGGCCATGGCCTATAAGCGCCAGAGTATTTAGCACTTTTTTTGCGCTGTCTTGCAGGCACCAGGCCACGCTTTGTTGGGCTATCAAATGAATATCGCTTACTAACTTAATCAATTTATTTGTTCTGGGAGTATGACCAAAAAGCGATCGACCGATAAAACCTGCGTCCAACCCTCCATCCAATCCCCGCTCGATTCTTGAAGCACTGAGTTCGGAAACAAATTTTAGGGCTAGTGGATGTCCGCCAAACTGCTCCGCGAGTTCTTCAGCGATAATCGGGTCAGTGCTAATTCCTTCATTCTCGAAAAACTCCATTGCTTCTGCCAGACCCATGCCCGAGAGCGATAGATCGAGCACGCCCCCTGCCCTCCGGTTTGATAGGTACTTTGCTGGAAGTCGCGAACTTGTTACTAGCAAACCGGCTCCGTCTCTTGTGCGCTCATTAATCAGATGTTGGATTCCGGCTGCGTCGAGTATCCCCCGTCCTCGCTCAACCCTCTGCAACAGGTCTAGCCCATCGATAACGATCAGTGTGCGTTTTGAACCAATCTCCCCGATGATGGCCGTGGCTTTCTGTGTTGCCGATGCGTAAGGGTTCTTCGAAAGCCCTAACCACGTCATTGCTGCGTCTAGGAACTGCGCCTCATTTATTGCTACGTTCAATTCTTGCGACCGCGAAAACGACCATAAAAAAACGAGATCCGCCCCGCAATAGCTTCGATTCATCATTCCTGCAAGCCATGCATCGACTAATGCCGACTTCCCTATCCCGCCGAATCCATGGAGATTGACACAGGACATTCGTGCGTTCGCCCAGGCATAGCCAAGGGCCCCAAGCGCTTCATCCCGCCCAACAAAGTTGAAAGGCGACTCGCAGGGAACATTGGTGAAGACTGAGGGGACGCGAAGTTGCTCAACCAAGTTCAATCCTTCGAGCCTTCTCTGAACACGCCGTTCAAATTCATCAAACGGTAACCGTAACCACGCTGGCTCAATCGAAAAAAGTCGTGCGATAGGAGCTACCTGAGGAGTGGGGACCGAATCTTTCTCATGAGTATCGGAACCATTAATCCACTTACTAATATTTTGCCTTGCGATACCCAATTCGCGCGCGAGCTTATTGTGTTTGTCGATACGAGTATTCAGACCGCTAAAGTAGAGGAGTAATAGTTTTCGGTTTAAATCCGGATGACGAGGCATTGTCTGCTCCCTACGTTGCATTCGAGCTCCAAGCTCGGTATTTGCATAGGCTGATTCTGGGGAGCAATACAGCTAGCCACCCCATCAAAAGACTAATTCAGCCTATGATTTCGTAACAAGGAGTTGTGGGGGACTTTCAGGGCAATGAGTCGAAATCTACCCAACAGTTACCCGCCAATGTGGGGAAGATAGCTGCTGGGGAAAATGAGCACCTGCGCGAATGGGACTAAATACAACAGACGCCCATCTCCATGGCGTCGCCGTGCGTAGTATCATGCAAGCTAATTCTGTCAGCCATTAATGAAAGGAATCGATCTATGCGTAATGCAAGCACATCTAACAAGTTCTCATCACTCACCAAGCGGGCGTGTCTAGGCATCAACGCCTCGCTAGTCGCGAGCGGCCTTCTTCTCGCCGGCGCAGTTAACGCGCAGGAGTTTCGAGCGGGCGAGCCAATTGGTTCAGTCAACGAGGCCGGCGAGCGCAAACTCATGTCGGACAAC
>LICD01000246.1 GCA_001438145.1 OM182 bacterium BACL3 MAG-120619-bin3
GACACCGAACGCGCGAAGTGGGAAGGTTTGCCCATGGCAGAGCAGCAGGCCATTAACGAGATTTTTACCAACATTGGCAAAGCTCTCGCTGCCTACCAGCGAAAAATCCAACCCGGCAGAGCCCGCTTCGATGACTACGCCGATCGATTATCGCGTGATGATTCTGCCTTAGTCGCACAGGGCGACGAACTCGCTGCCGATGAACTGCAAGGGCTGCGCTTGTTTATAGGCAAGGCGATGTGTGTAACCTGTCACAACGGACCACTATTTACTAACCATGAGTTCCACAACACCGGCGTGCTTGCCAACCCCGGCGAACTGCCTTCGATGGCACGGTATGATGGCGTTCGTCTCGCTCGCCTCGACCCCTTTAATTGCCTTGGCGAATTCAGCGATGCCGAAAGCGCGCAGTGTACAGAGCTACGCTTCGCTCGCGATACCAACGATCTCGTTGGTGCCAATAAAACCCCCACATTACGCAATGTAGACCTCACCGCGCCTTATATGCACGGCGGCCAGATTGCCGACCTCGCAGCAGTGATACGCCATTACAACGAGGCGCCTACCTCGATGCTGAGCCACAATGAAGCGAAGCCTTTAGGTTTACGCCCCCCCGAACTTCGCGCGCTCGAAGCCTTTATGCATACGCTCACCGCCCCTCTTGCCACTGACTCTCGCTGGCTGGAAACCCCGTGAAAAACAGCCGTCAGCTAGCTTTCCGCGCTGCCTGCCGCTTACGCGCCGCTCGCTGTTTAATAGCCGCTCGCTGCTTAATAGCCAGTAGCGTTTTTTTCTTAACCGCAGCATCTGCGCAAGACCAGCAACCGTCTGCCAACTTGGCACAAGCTGACCAGACACTGCGAATCACCTCGGCAATGGCCGCGCCGACGCGCGCCATAGCCCACGTTTTACGCGACGAAATACGCCGACCCGCCGAGGTTATTCAATTTATGCGCTTACCCGAAGGCGCGCGCGTATTGGATCTCTATGCCGCCGACGGTTATTACAGCTATTTACTTGCAGCTGCTGCGGGATCTGGTGGGCGTGTTTTCGCGCAGAATCCTATCGCGACCGATAACCTCGAAGACGTACGTCAAATGTATTCACTAGCCGATGCACTCGACGAGCGCATCGCGATAGCTGCGCTTACGACAGTCACCCATGTCCGGAGCGATTTCGCAGCAATACCAATCGACTCGGGCTCACTCGATGCTATTCTGCTCGCGCAAATTCTTCACGATTTCGCCAACAGCACCGACGCCGGCGCTATAGCGCTTTTACAGCAGCTCGGAACGCTACTAAAACCCGACGGCGCCTTGATCGTGATAGATCATGCAGGCGATGCTAATCAGGACAATGAGCGCCTGCATAGAATGCCGATTGAAGAGGCCAAACGTATCGCTCAGGCTGCAGGTTTCTCGCTGGAGAGCGAATCAGCTCTTTTAGCCAATCCGCGCGATCAACGCAGGCGTCCAGTCTTCGACCCGATGCTCGCCCGCAATACCGACCGTTTCTTGCTCCGCTTCGTGCTTAGCCCGTAAGATAAGGACGCAGAAAAGAGAAACTATGCAACCAGTCCCAGAATCAAATGTCCTTACCGTTAGCGGTCTCAACCGACTCGCTAAATCCTTATTAGAAGGACATTTTCCTGCCGTGCGCGTCGAAGGCGAGATTTCTAATCTCTCACGGCCCAGTTCAGGGCATTGGTATTTCACCTTAAAAGACCAATCGGCTCAGCTACGCTGCGCGATGTTTGCGGGCAATAATCGCCGCGTGCAATTTAAAGCCGACAGCGGTCAACAGGTTACGGTCCGCGGTCGACTCAGCATCTACGAGGGTCGAGGCGACTATCAGCTTATCGTTGATTCGATGGAGCAAGCAGGCGCCGGCGCTCTGCAGCGCGCGTTCGAGCTTCTCAAAACAAAGCTCGAAGACGAGGGCTTATTCCGCGCCGACACGAAACGCCCCCTACGTGACGATTATCGTCATATCGGGCTTATCACCTCGGCTACGGGAGCCGCAGTTCAAGACATTATCAGCGTGTTCGGTCGACGCTCACCCACCACCACTCTTACGCTATTTCCAGTATCGGTGCAGGGCGCACAGGCTCCACAAGAGATCGTGCGCGCCATTGCTAGCGCGAATAGGCTTGCGGATAAACTCGGCATCCAAGCGCTGATTGTCGGACGCGGTGGCGGCTCTATCGAAGACCTGCAGGCGTTCAACGAAGAATCTGTGGCAAGGGCAATCGCTGGCAGCGATCTCGCTATTTGCAGCGCTGTGGGTCACGAAACCGATTTTACCATCGCCGATTTTGTGGCAGACCTTCGAGCGCCTACGCCGTCGGCTGCGGCAGAGCTTTTGAGTCAAAACCAAGAGGATCAGCTACAGCTGCTCACTGCGGCAAAAGCGCGCCTGCTGTCACTTATCCAGACCCAGCTACAAGCGTCCACCAAACAGCTGACTTGGCTGGCGCGAAGCCTGAAACGCCCGGATCGCCTGCTACAAGAACAGTCGCAGCACCTAGACAGACTTGAGTCGCAATTAAAGCGCGCGTGGCGCGCGCGGGCACAGCGCGGCGACAACAGGCTTGCGCTGCTCGAGCGCAGACTGCAGGCTCAGTCACCTAGCCAGAGGCTGCTAAACGTTGAGCAGCAGCTTCTCGACAGATCGAAGCGTCTTACGCGGGCGATACGCGCG
>LICD01000247.1 GCA_001438145.1 OM182 bacterium BACL3 MAG-120619-bin3
CCGCCTCTTCAGCTCCACGTCGCCAGACAATCCCGGCCATCAGGCAAGCCGATGTCCTGCTGCTTCTGCAAAGTCGCAGCTTGAGTTGAATAGTCGGTTTTTGAGAATCAGTCAAACAGGCCCACTTGCCTGCCTGTGCGTTGCATGCTGACAGGCGGGGGCGCTCGCACTGAAGGCAACAGGCCCGCTGGTTCCGGAGCGGCTTTTTCCTTCAGGTGGGTGAGTATCTTCTTGATCACCACGGGGTCTTCAATGCAGGCGATCACTTTCACGGCGCCGCCACATTCGCTACATGTCTCGATATCGATGTTGAAAACGCGCTTCAGTCGCTGCGCCCAGGTCATGGCTGCGCGACGTTCGGCCTGCGTTTGGTCTTGCGCTTCATCGGGCGCTTGGGGCTTGCTGCCTCTGCCACGCCTGGCGGGCGTCACCAGAGCGCGGTGCTTGCTATTGGGGGCAAATACACCGTGGAAACGGGTCAGGTTTACTCTCGGTTTCGGCACCAGTGCCGCCAGCTTGGCAATGAAATCCAGCGGCTCAAAGATGACGTGGGTAGTGCCGTCGTTGTAGGGCGTCTTGAGCTTGTATCGGATATTCCCTGATGATGTCAGTGACAGCCGTTTCTCTGATACCGCCGGTCTTGAAATATATCGGCATAGCCTCTCCAGCTTCTGCCGTTCCCAGGCTTGTGCCGCGACACCGGCGTGTAGGCTAAAGCCAGATGCTTTCGCCACCTGGGAAAAGCGATCATCGTCTTCCCAGGCCGGGATCGTCTGCAGCGTGAATACCTTGCGCCCCTGCTGTGGCCCCACGGCAATGCGATAGCTGACCGAGCACCCCAATACCTGTTGCATGGGATCCTCATCCGCATCATCCAGATTCAGGTAACTGTTTTCTTCATCGCGTTCCAGGATGCCTTCACGCTCCAGAAAGCCGGCAACCCGGTGGCTGATCGCATGCACCAGCTCCGTCAATTCGTGCTGGTTGGGTGCGTTGGTACGATGAAAGCGACTTTTACCCCAGGGTGTGGTGGTGTAAACGCCGTCGAGGAATAGCATGTGGAAATGCACGTTCAAATTGAGCGCACTGCCGAATCGCTGGATTAATGTCACCGCGCCGGTCTGTGCGGTTTTTCGAGTGAATCCCGCTTTTTGGATCAGGTGGGCCGAAAGGGCCCGGTGAACGATCCCCAGCACACGCCCCATCAGCTCAGGGCGACTGGCGAACAGGTACCGCAATTGAAATGGAAAGCACCGCAGAAAATTATGAAATGGGCAAACTACTGGACCAAAATGGAGAGTTAATGACAGGGCTAGTAGAATATAAAGGTGACACCTATGTCACCAAATACCATTACAAGAACGGGCTGAAAGACGGATATGGAGGGTTGTTTAGTGGTTCACATGAGTACCAGACTTGGTGCTATCAAGATGGCGTATCTTTAGAGGAAGATGATCCATATTGTAATGAAACTCGAGACAACATATGATTCTAAGGAAACTATAATCAAAAAAGACAGATAGACACTGCCACCTAGCCCTGATTCGATTGGATGGGCTATTCAGTTATGATTAGATAATCAATAAAGGGATGGGGCCAATGATTTCAGATTTGGACACTCTTTCTGCTTATTCAACGGAAAATATGCTAGCTTTGAAGCCGTTGACAGACGTCACGTGTAAAGTGGCGCCGCAAACAGGCATCCACCTATTTCATTTTTCCCAATCGCTCTGCTCGATGAAAGTTCGTCAAGCCCTTGCAGAGAACGCTGTGCAGTGGACATCCCACCATGTGCTTCTTCCTGCTTACCAACAATATGAACCTGATTATGTTCGTATAAATCCTCGATGCGTAGTTCCTACCTTAGTTTGTGATGGAAAAGTTACGACAGATTCATTGAATATCCTAAACCTTATAATCAGTAAATTATCGCACTCTGATATCTCACAAAAGCCATCTGATCATGAATTTGAGGCTATCGCCTCATGGCTGAAGAAAGCGGACAGCCTCCCGATCGAAGCGTTCACTTATGGAGATAATCGAGGCACGAACAAGTCTTTTCTATTTAAAAAGGCGGCAGACGGTGGCAAAAGCCATGAATTTAAAGCTAATCTTTTGAGAAAATTAGTTACACGCCATGAAAATGAAAAGCAGTTGTATGACGCCTATAGAAGTAAGTTAAATATTGTCGAAAATACACTTAAAGTAATTCAAACGCCTTCTCGGATGAATACCTTATACGATTCTGCTGACTCCACTTTAATAGAACTTGAGGCTCAGCTGTTGAGTGGCCCCTTCAGAATGAATGGTTGGCTAACATCACAGAAGTTCAGTCTGGCTGACATAGTATGGGGGGTAGTTCTTTATCGACTACAGGGACTTGGTTTAGAGCCATTACTTTGGAGTAATAAGACAATTATAGGTCAATATTGTGACAAATTATTTGCTAGAGAATCCTTCAAAAGAGGAATTTTAGATTGGAGTAATGTTCCCAAGCATGTGATTCTCCCCATGATCAAGCATAAACTATTTCATCGGACTAAATTAAGCAGTTAGATATTTTAAGCCTGTACAACAACAATCTGCATACCTCTGACCTCTATTTAACCCTTATTTGACTGGATGGGGTTGTAATCCCCCCAGAAAGTAGTCGAGGTTTTAAGTAGAGACTTTTATGATGATGTCACGA
>LICD01000248.1 GCA_001438145.1 OM182 bacterium BACL3 MAG-120619-bin3
CTTGCCGCCAAACATCTCTGCCATGATCTGCATGCCGTAACAGATACCTAATATAGGCAGCCCAGATTCGTAGAGAAACTCGGGCGGCCGCGGTGAGTCCGGCGTATTAGCCGACTCGGGACTGCCGGAGAAAATGATGCCCTTGGGGGCAAACTCATCGAACAACGCCTTATCGACAGCGTAATCCCAAATTTCGCAGTACACGCCGAGCTCGCGCACGCGACGCGCGATGAGCTGCGTGTACTGAGAGCCGAAGTCGAGGATAAGGATTTTTTGGCTGTGGATATTGGCAGAGGTCATAGCGAAAGCCATCTCGTTTTAGGTGTGTGCTGTTGAAAGCGCGTGTTAGAGGGGAAAGCCAGCGAGCTGATCGAGAAGCGCAGCGGTGAGGCAAACCCTGCCCCACCGCTGCCACTCCTTACGACATCCTGTAGTTAGGTGCCTCTTTGGTGATGGACACATCGTGCACATGTGATTCGCTCATGCCCGACGCCGTGATTTTTACGAACTGGGTCTTGGTGCGCATGGTTTCGATGTCTGCGCTGCCGGTATAACCCATGCTCGAGCGCAGCCCACCCATGAGCTGATGTACGATTGCCGACATCGGCCCCTTATAGGGCACACGCCCTTCGATACCCTCGGGGACGAGTTTCTCGGCGCCCGAATCGGTGTCTTGAAAATAGCGGTCGCTTGAGCCTTGCGAATGCGACATCGCACCCAACGAACCCATGCCGCGATAGGCTTTGTAGCTGCGCCCCTGATAGAGCTCTACTTCGCCAGGCGCCTCTTCAGAGCCCGCGAGCAGACTGCCGACCATGACTACATTAGCGCCAGCGGCGATGACTTTCGCAAGATCGCCAGAGAAACGAATGCCGCCATCCGAGATCACGCAGACATCAGTATCTTTTAACGCATCGACCACGTTTGCCACCGCAGTCATCTGCGGCACGCCTACGCCGGTCACGATTCTTGTTGTGCAGATCGAACCGGGGCCTATACCTACTTTCACTGCATCGGCGCCGGCAGCGGCGAGGTCGAGAGCCGCCTGAGCGGTCGCGATATTGCCACCAATTACCGACAGATTCGGGTACTTAGTCTTAATGGCTCGCACCTGATCGATAACGCCCTGCGAGTGTCCATGCGCGGTGTCGACCACTACAACATCGACCCCTGCCTCTACGATCGCATCGACACGATCGGCAGTGTCAGGACCTGTGCCTACGGCTGCAGCGACGCGCAAGCGCCCGTATTCGTCTTTACAGGCATTGGGATAGTCTTCGGATTTGCGAATGTCTTTGAGCGTAATCAGACCACGCAGTTCGAAAGCTTCATTCACAACCAAGAGCTTCTCGATACGATGACGGTGCAAAAGCTCTTTAACCTCCGCGAGGTCGAAATCTTCACGCACAGTGACCAGACGCTCTTTCGTCGTCATTATCGAACTTACTGGCAGCGCGTAGTTAGCCTCAAAGCGAACATCGCGACTAGTCACGATTCCGACAAGGTCATTACCATCGAGTACTGGCATGCCGGAAATGTTATTCTCTTTGATTAAGGCAATGAGCTCACCTATCGTAGCCGACGCCGCGATTGTGATTGGGTCTTTAACGACACCACTCTCGAATTTTTTGACTAAACGTACTTCGCGGGCTTGCTTCTCCACAGTCATGCTTTTGTGGATCACGCCAATGCCACCTTCTTGCGCCATCGCAATAGCCAAACGCGCTTCGGTGACCGTATCCATCGCAGAAGAGACAAGCGGGATATTGAGGGCAATCGATGCGGTGAGTCTAGACTCGAGGCTTACTGTCTTGGGGAGGACGGTGGAGTGAGCAGGCAGCAGCAGGACGTCATCAAATGTTAGGGCTTCTTCAGCTATTCGCAACATAGGATTTACCACACTCTACAAAAACAGCATTATATAGACCTGTTTTTACCTTGTATAGCACTACACCTAGTAACCAAGCCGTTTTCAGCAAGCAGACGAGAAGATTACCCGCCATGCCAGCAAAGATTGTTCAAGCGCCCTTGCAAGAACCCTTAGTGCTATTTACTTTTATCGCCGCCCTACTCTTTGGGGCCAGCGCCCTGCTCAAGCCTGCAGAGAAGACTACCCTCCTGATCGACAGTAGTGAGGTAGAGGCTCGTCTTTTTCTCGAAGAACTCAACAGCGGTGAACCTTTGTCGGAAAGCAAACGCCTCGAGATAACCTCCGCCTACATCGAAGAGGAGGCGCTGGTAATCGAGGCGTTCGCACGCGGGCTAGACAATGATTCTCGCATTCGCTCGCTGCTCGCCCAAAAAATGCTGCATGTGATGAGTGCCGAGATCATACAACCCAGCACCGCACAGCTAAGCGACTTTTTTAGCAATAATCTATTACGCTACAGACAGCTCGCCCTGTTAGACATTGAGGAGGTGGTGCTGTCGCGAGATGATGTGCGCACTGCTCAGTTGGCGCTTGCGGCAGAGCCCTCCCTTGGTAGGCCTCTGCCGACGCTCAGCGAGCGCGATTTAGCCTCAATATTTTCGGCAGAGTTTGCAGCACAGGTGGTGGCATCGCATGACACTCCTGAGGCGAACAACTGGACAGGGCCTTTTTTAAGCAATCGCGGCAAGCATTGGCTCAGAGTGGTCACATCGACCCCCGAGACCACACCGCCATTCGATGAAGT
>LICD01000249.1 GCA_001438145.1 OM182 bacterium BACL3 MAG-120619-bin3
TATCAAGCAACGCATGATGCAGTTTTCTAAGGTAAAAATATGTTGATAAGAGCCCTCGCTTTACTAGCACTGTTACACGTCTACGCAACAACGATTTTTGCGCAGCCGCCTGAACTTAGTGGTGTAGTAACCGCCAATGGTGACGCCACCGCTTCACGATTTTTCGCAGGAGCGAGCCGTAATAATGGCGAACGTTATGCTCTGGAATTTAATTTCGACGAAGCAATCGATATCGATGTCAAGATAGATATTGAAGTGTCGCACCAAGGTAGTAGCGGCAATATTTTTCTTCTAATTCTGTGGAACGACACCTTCTTCATGCGTGACCAACTGGGCGCATACAAACCTTGGAACCTGCAGCTGGATACATTGAGCCCTGCGATTTCGGAAGCGGCATTAACTGATAGCTACACAATTAAAATTGCAGATGACTTAGCCTTTGGTCCTATTGGCGTGTCGGGAGTTACCCTCAAAATCTATGCGGCTTACAATTCGATTAAAAATCCTGGCGATCTTATCTATACCGGAAACCCGCTGAGCGTGGTCATTAATACTCATCAAACCTCCGGAAATTGTGCTAAAGCCCTTTACAGCGATTTCCCAGCGCCATCTAGCGTAGATTCAGTTCATCGGTATTACAATTTTTCTTGGCAGAATGATCCTTTTCTGTGTACCAATGTCTATGGTGATGTTCCGCAGGAAATTAGCAGCAAAGTGCGAGCGGGTTTACAGTTTACGACTCAGAAGCTGGGCCTTTTAGCACCCTTTAATGGTTTTCTCTTAAACTATAACCTCAATAATAAGGACGAATACATCTCAGCAGTCTGCGAAACGTTCGCTAAACCTCATGAGCCAAAGGCCCTATGTATTAGGGACACGCCTCCACTCAATTATGGTCGTGCTGGTGGCGGGGCAGGTCATGAAGGCATTTTTAATGGTGGGGGTTCGGAGAATTCTATAAACGCTTACTATGAACAGTCTGTATTCTGGCAAGAAGCAGGATACTCTAGCGAAGAGGCAATGAGAGAATGGTATGCCAAAGAGATCGCTAAAGTATCAGTGCATGAATTTTTTCATGCTCATCAGCAAACACTAATGTGGTATTTCGAAGACAAAAAACAGTTCGGTATTCCGATTTCATTGTCGGACAACATCGCAAGTTATCGCAACGCTAATAGACAGCATGATAAGGTTTTTTATACCCCCCGCTGGATCGAAGAGGGCTTTGCGGAGTTCGCTGCACATTTCCTGATGCAGCAGTATGATCCTAGCGGACCCGAGAGGAAAAATATCATTACCATGCTAGATCTCTTGCTTTATGGCATTGAAGTCTCTACGTTGCGTGGAGATGTGATCAGCCTAAGTGACTACGAATATGAAACAAAAATAGACCTGGTCAACTCAGAGAACAACCCTACAGGCACTCCGCGCAATATTCGGGGGGTCTTCGATTTAGGTGAATGGGCAGCGATTTATCTCTGGAATAGAGACCCCAAGAATCTCCAAGGTATTTTGGTAGACTATTGGAAAAATTGGGGCGAGCAAGAGAACGCGCATCCTCGGCAAGGATGGAAATATTCTTTTGAGAAGACCTTTGGTCTATCTATCGAAGATTTTTATGTTGAATTCGATGCATTCATGAAGAAACCCCGAGATGAGATCCTCGCTATACTCAAGACTAACGAGCAAGTAAGCGCTGCGACTTTTACTCCGGCGTCGCGTTAATAGGCAGATCGGGCCGTTTGATCTAGCGACGACCCCTAATTTCCATACCTGCTAGAATAAAAGGGGTCTGACCCCTTAAAAGAGCACGCCCATGCCCAACATC
Source organism: OM182 bacterium BACL3 MAG-120619-bin3 (assembly GCA_001438145.1). Lineage (GTDB taxonomy): Bacteria > Pseudomonadota > Gammaproteobacteria > Pseudomonadales > Pseudohongiellaceae > UBA9145. Next base: position 1,829 of record LICD01000249.1, read on the forward strand.
ATCCTAGGCCTCGCCGGCGCTATTGGCCACGACCCAGCCGCCGCGCTGTATGTCGACGGCGAGCTTGTTGCGGCCTGCGAAGAGGAGCGCTTCGTTCGGCGCAAACACGCGCGCGACGAAGCGCCTTACCTTGCCGCTCGCGCCTGTTTGCAGATGGGCGGTGTGCGCGGGCAAGATGTTACGCAGGTCGCGATTCCTTTTGCGCCAATAAGCTTATTCACGAAAGCGCGCTGGCACTATGCTTATCGGCATTGGTACGCCCCCGACCGCGCGATCGACAGTGTGCTCAATGGCAATCGTCGCTATCGCCGTTATCGCCGTGACCTGTCGAGCCTTCTCGACAAACTGCATATTCCGGCCGCAACGTCGCGGGTCGTGCCTGTTCAGCATCAGCTTGCGCACGCGGCAAGTGCAACACTGATTAATCCGCAAGCAGGTCGCACTCCACTATTTTGCAGCGATGCGAAAGGCGAGTATTCGGCACTATTTTTAGGTTATGCCGAGGCCGGGAAAATAGTTCGCGTGAAGGAATTTTACAACCCCGATTCCCTGGCGGGAATGTATGCGGCGCTGACCGATTACCTCGGCTTCGAGGCACTCGACGGCGAGTTTAAAGTGATGGGTATCGCTCCGTTTGGCGATCCAGAAAAATACGATCTGTCCTCGCTGGCAAAATTCAATGGGCGCCGCCTCAAGATCAATAATCACTTAGTAGGCACAGTGGGGATCCGTCGTTATAAGGCGCAGTCGAAGGGACATTATTTCAGCCGGCAGCTGGTAGACATGCTCGGCCCGCGCCGAGTAGGAAACTTAATCGACGACCCTTATGTGCATTACGC
>LICD01000250.1 GCA_001438145.1 OM182 bacterium BACL3 MAG-120619-bin3
TAATATCGAGGACGGCCAGCCCTTCTTTGCTTACCTGCCGTTCCAGGCCGTGCACATTCCGGTGCAGGCCCCGCAGGAATTCATCGACCGCTACATGGGGGTTTACGACGGTGGCTGGGATGAACTGCGGGAGCAGCGCAGGGCACGAGCTATGGAACTGGGTATCATCCCTGCCGATAGTGACATAGGCCGCATGTCGACTACCGCCGACTGGAGCGCACTGGATGCCGACCAGCGCCGCTACCAGGCCAAGCGCATGGCGGTTTATGCTGCTATGGTCGAAGCTATGGACTACCACCTTGGGCGACTGGTGGATTACCTAAAGGCGCGGGGTGAGTACGACAACACCATTATCATCTTTACTTCCGACAATGGCGCCGAGGCCAGTGGGCCGCAGGATCACGACTCCTTTGCGGCGCGGCTTCTACCGGCGGCGCTGGGTTACCACACCGACTACGAGCGCCTGGGGCTCAAGGGCAGTTACAACACCATCAGCCCCAGCTTCGCTAGCGCTGCTGTCAGTCCCCTGGCTTACTACAAGTTTTATGCCGGAGAGGGCGGTATGCGTGTGCCACTGATCGTGGCGGGGGCGAGCCTACCGGTGCAGGGTGAATTGAGCCATGCCTTTTCTTTTGTCACTGATATTACGCCTACCGTGCTCGCTTTCGCCGGCGTGGTGGCTCCCGATGCGCGCTATGGCGGCAGATCGATAGAGCCGATGATTGGTCGCGATCTCGGGCCGGTGCTGCGACAGGAGGCACAACGTGTCTACGGCCCAAAGGATTCGGTGGGCTATGAATTGGCGGGACATGCAGTGCTGTTCCAGGGAGACTACAAAATTGTATTTCACCGCACCCCTCTGAGCGACGGCCAGTGGCATCTTTACAACATCGTGCGCGACCCCGGGGAAACCGAAGACCTCTCCTCCACAGAACCTGCCCGCCTGCAGCACATGTTGTCGGCCTATGAACGCTATGCCCGCGACAACAAGGTGCTGCCGGTGCCCCCTGGCTTCGATAATTTCAAGCAGTTGGTTATCAACACGCTTTATAGCCGCCTACGGACACCGGTATTGGTGACGCTGCTGACAATACTCATTTTACTGCCCTTTGTGGTCGCTTATCGCAGTAAAAGATAAGAGGCATAACATGCCCAAGACAGCGGACTTGGCACCAGTCATATTGGGTTTAGGACGGTCCTAAATCCCGAATAGAAGGATGGCTCGAGTAATTAATTTGATCATCTGCAGTATTTTGTATCTGCATGGCAACAGTAACAATCAGCAGAGGACAAAACCGACCCCGAGGGCGATAGTGTAGTGGTATTCGAAAATCTTGTGGGTGGACCACCACATGCAAAGTTGATCTTTATAGTTTCTGTGAGATTTGCCTGTGGCTGACACTGAAAGCAACCTCTTTACTCGAGTAATTAAAATGCGAAAAATATTTTTTAGTGGATTATTTTCAGTGGCGCATTTGGTGATTATCCAGTCGGCAGCTGCCCAGTCAACGATGGCTAGCCACTCTTCTAGCTCCTGTTCAGAGAGGCTCGGTGGTCAGATCTGGATCGAAGGTTCTGAATTTGTCATGGGTGACGACACGACTTATCAGGAAGAGGGGCCGGCTCACCCAGTCACCGTATCTGGATTTTGGATTGATGCCCATGAAGTAACTAACTCCCAGTTTGCTGAATTTGTTGAAGAGACCGACTATGTCACAGTTGCCGAACAAAGCCCTGATCCTGCTGATTGGCCAGAAGACGTGCCAGCAGAATTCTTACAACCCGGTTCAGTGTTGTTTACCCCGCCGGCTACCGGCCAGCTTGCAGAAAATTGGTGGTCTTGGGTCGCGGGCACCAACTGGCGCCATCCAGAGGGCCCTGAAAGCAACATTGTAGGCAAAGACAATTACCCGGTCGTTCATATTGCCTTCGAAGATGCCCTAGCTTATGCAAAGTGGGCGGAACGTTCCTTACCAACTGAGGCGCAATTTGAGTTGGCGGCGCGTAATAAAAGAAACAGCAGATATGCTTGGGATGGCAATGAGTTAGCTCCCAACGGCCACCATCATGCCAATACCTGGCAGGGCTCTTTTCCTATGGAGAATAATCCAGAAGATGGTTATCCGGGCCTTGCTCCGGTGGGTTGTTTTGAGCCGAATGATTATGGTGTTTATGACTTGATCGGCAATGTTTGGGAGTGGACTTCGAATTGGTACTTGCCCAAACACGATCCTGCCGACTCTTTGAATCCAATTGGACCTTCGCAGCAGGAAAGCTTCGGTAGTAGCAACGGTGATTCAGCCGCTCGAGTTATAAAGGGTGGCTCCTATTTGTGTGCCGAAAATTATTGTCTTCGATATCGGCCCGCGGCCAGACAGGCACAGGAGAGCGGGCTAGGCACCAGTCATATTGGATTCAGGACGGTGCTGAGTCCCGATTAGTTCGCCAGATTTTCTGTCCAGTTTTGGTTGACCACTACAAAGGTCACCCCATCCAGTCAAATAAGGGTTAAATAGAGGTCAGAGGTATGCAGATTGTTGTTGTACAGGCTTAAAATATCTAACTGCTTAATTTAGTCCGATGAAATAGTTTATGCTTGATCATGGGGAGAATCACATGCTTGGGAACATTACTCCAATCTAAAATTCCTCTTTTGAAGGATTCTCTA
>LICD01000251.1 GCA_001438145.1 OM182 bacterium BACL3 MAG-120619-bin3
ATCGGTGAGTTCATCAATGACATGGTGTTGGCCGACAGTGACACACAGAAATTGGTGCACTGGATAGAAGCGGGCTCGCCTTTCGATGGGGACAGTGTTGAAGAAGGTGTAACCGCGGATCCACTCGCTCAACTTACTTGGCCAACGTCCGAGTGGGCATTTGGCGAACCCGACTACATTATCGAAGTGCCCCCGCAAGAAGTCCCAGCAACGGGTATCTTAGACTATTACGGCACGACGGTTGATATCGACATAGAAGAAGATCGCTGGGTGCGCGCGAGTCAATACATTCCGGGCGACCGCACGGTTTTGCATCATACCCTGCACAGCATCATCCCACCCGGAGCAACTACCGGTGGCTCGCTTTTAGGCGGTGACCCCGACCGCCCCGGCATTGCGCCCTACATTCCTGGGCAGTCGCCTCACGAAGAGCCGCCCAATACCGGCGGTCTCCTGCAAGCTGGGTCGAAAATAGCGATGCAAATGCATTTTACGACGACCGGTAAAGCCACTGTCGACGAAAGCCGTATCGGCGTGTGGTTTTATCCAAAAGGTTTCGTGCCAGAGGAGAGAATGAGCGGTGAGTGCGCATGCCATTTTACGCCAACGTGGGTCAATATCCCGCCGTTCGATCCCGACTATGAGATGCAGCAAACCATTACAATCGACGATGATGCGCGCCTTTTTTCACTCACGCCTCATATGCATTTCCGCGGCAAGCGCATGCGGTTCTATGCGACCTACCCCGACGGCTCTGAGGAAGAACTCATCAATATTGCCAACTACAATTACAACTGGCAGCTCGCCTATACGTTTGTAGAGCCTAAGTTTATGCCCGCGGGCACCCAAATTACGGCGGTTGGCGCATTCGATAATTCGGTTCAAAACAAGATGAATCCCGACCCCTCGCGTTCGGTTCCTTGGGGACTACAAAGCATGGACGAAATGTTCTTCGGCGCGGCAGACTGGAAAGTGATCAATACCGAGCGCGGTGCCGACTGAGGTTCGTGACTGAGATTGGTGATTGAGGTACATGACTGAATCCTCAAAAGAGTGAGCGCAGGGAAGCGCTCAGAGGGGAAGGCATGTCGTGTGTCTGAGCGTTTCCATCACAAAGCTTGAGCTCACGTCGTAGATGTCGGCTTTAATAAGCTGCTTATAGAGGCGGTCGTAGTCGGGCATATCGGCGACCACAGCCTTGATGAGATAGTCGAGATCCCCACTCATGCGGTAGACCTCCAGCACGCCCGGAATGAGTTCGGTAGCGCGCTGGAAGGTAGCGGCCCACTCGTCGTTATGCTGGTTGGTGCGCACCGAAATATAAACCGTGAGCGACAGATTGAGCGCATTCGCATCGAGCAGCGCCACGCGCTGCCGAATAACCCCCTCCTTTTCAAGTTTCTGCAGCCTGCGCCAGCACGCAGATTTTGACATGCCCACGGTATCGGCCAATTCGCCTACCGACTGCGACGAGTCTTTTTGAAGAATCGATAAAAGGACAATGTCTTGTCGGTCTAGTTGCATGACTCAATACCTAGTTTATGAAACAACCCTGCGCGTTGACGGACAGTAATAAACAGCGCCTGCTGTTTTACTCGACAAAGAAGGGTATTCGATTCGTCTATGTTCGTGTTTTCGTTATTTCATGCCATTTTAGCGTCAATAAAGTGAATTTGTCTCGATATTCTATTAATTGGCGAATTAATAGGCACAATGTTCACCTGCCCGCTCGCTATACTGCTCACTCGATTTATTCGGCAGGAGTCAGCGTTGTGGAATTAGTAGAGAAGATCCGACAGTCGTTAATCGGCGAGGGGACACGTATTCCTACCAGCTTTGGTGAGAAGCCACTGATCTATGCCGACTACACCGCGTCGGGGCGCTCGCTTACCTTCATCGAAGACGCCATTCGCGAACACGTGTTGCCTTATTATGCCAATACGCACACCGAGACTTCTTTCACCGGCGCGCAGAGCACCGCCTACCGAGAGCAGGCTCGCGACATCATTCGCAGCGCTGTTAACGCCACCGACGACGACCAGATTATCTTTTGTGGCCCAGGTGCCACGGCGGCGATCAACAAACTCGTCGACATTATGGGTCTTAGGCACCCTGCCGACACCACTCACGAAGACCAGCCGGTGGTGTTTATCGGTCCTTATGAACACCACAGCAACGAACTGCCGTGGCGTGAGTCGCGCGCACAGGTCGTCGTTATTCCGCTCGCAGAAGACGGCACACTCGACTGTGACAGGCTCGAGGCGGAGCTTACTCGCTTCGCATCCCGCAGCCTCAAAATAGGCAGTTTCTCGGCGGCGTCTAATGTTACTGGCGTGAAGACTGACACCCATCGCGTCGCTAAGCTTCTGCATGCCCACGGCGCAGTCTCGCTCTGGGACTACGCTGCCGCAGCGCCCTATGTCGCGATTGACATGAACCCTGCCGGAGACGCGCTCGCGGCAAAAGACGCGGTGTTCATCTCGCCGCACAAACTCGTCGGCGGACCGGGCACGCCAGGCATACTCGTGGTTAAGCGCAAACTGATGACCAACGCTGTTCCGGCAATGCCAGGCGGTGGAACCGTGCTGTATGTGAACCCGCAGGACCATACGTTTATTACAGACCCCCAGCGGCGCGAAGAGGGCGGTACGCC
>LICD01000252.1 GCA_001438145.1 OM182 bacterium BACL3 MAG-120619-bin3
GACGCTGCGCTGTGGTTACGCGCGCGAGAGTCAGGCCGGGATTTTTTCCCTATCAATCCGAATTTAGGTAAACACAATGTCGTCTAATCGTATTGTGCGCACAGCGCACGCGGGCTTTTCTGCTCGCACCAAATCTGCTCAATTCAAAGTTTCAATTCTCTCTGCTGCCATTAGCTCCAGTCTGTTAAGCACTCAACTTGCTGCTCAGGATCTTGAACATCGCGAGGAGTTTCTTGAGGAAATCGTGGTGACCGCAACCCTTCACCGAAGCCGTGCCGACACAGTGCTCCCGGTGAATTTGCTGTCGGGAGAGGAGCTTCGCGAGCAAATAGGCGCGACGCTTGGCGCCACACTTGCTGAGCAGGTCGGTGTAAATTCCGCCAGTTTCGGTCCAGGCGTTGGTGCGCCGGTTATTCGCGGTCAAAGCGCAAACAGAGTCCAAATCCTTCAAGGCGGTATCGGCAATATCGACGCAGCCGCAGTGAGCCCAGATCATGCGAATAGCTTAGAACCCGCGTTAGCCACTCGCATCGAAGTGATCAGGGGGCCTGCCACACTTCTCTACGGTAATGGCGCGATAGGCGGCGTGGTTAATGTGATCGATAACCGAATTCCAACTCGGCTGACCGAAGGCACAAAAGGCATGCTCGAGAGTCGGCATAACAGCGTAAGTGATCAGCAGGTTAGCGTCGGCCTTCTCGAGGGATCTATCGGACAAGTTGCTTGGCATGTCGACGGCGTCTATCGAGAAAGTAATGATCTCGAAATCGCCGGATTTGCTCTCAACCCTGTACTTCTCGACTCGGCAGACCCTGAGGCAATGGAGGAGCTCGCCGAAAGCCGAGGTGTTGTTCGCAATACCGGTGCTCGCTCTAACGCACAGTCTGTTGGTGCCTCTTGGATTTTTGAGGACGGCTATATCGGCGTCGCTTTTAACAGGCTCGATAACCAATATGGAATTCCTGCAGGTTCGCACACTCATCATGGCGAGGAGCATCACGACGAAGATCACGACGGGGATCATGAGGACGAGCATGACGAGGACCATCATGATGAGGACGATCACGACGACGAGCAGCACGGTGACGAACATGGCGAAGAGGATGTGCTCATCGACATGCGGCAAGATCGCATCGATCTGGAGTTTGAACTGCCGTTGTCAGGATTTTTCGATGAGGTTCATGGGCGTATTGGTGCAGTAGATTACGAGCACCTTGAGATAGAAGGGACAGAGATTGGTACTCGCTACACTCAATCGGGTGTTGAGGGGCGCGTAGCCTTACATCAGGTTGAAGCAGAAGGACGACAGGGTGTCGTTGGTTTTCAAGGATCGATGCGTGAGTTCGCAGCGCTGGGAAGCGAGGCATTTATTCCGGCGACAGACATTGGCTCGCTTGCACTATTCACCGTGCAAAGCCTTGATACTGGGTCTGTGCTTTTCGAAGCCGGTGCGCGCATCGAAAGACAAACCCTAGATCAAGTTTCGGGCGGCTGCGATAGGTCGGATACAAGTTGGAGTGGAAGTGGTTCTGCGCTATGGCGAATGACCGAGCAAAGCAATCTAATCTTCTCTGTCTCGCATTCGGAGCGCGCCGCCACTGTCGACGAGCGCTATTCAAACGTTCAAGGCGATTGCACCGAATTGCCTCTTGAACTGATGGTTCCGCATGCGGCAACGCAGCGGCTAGAAGTCGGGCTTCCAGATGCCGACACAGAGCAGGCAACTAATTTTGAGTTTGGGCTGCGCAAACACGCTGGCGGGATAACCGGCGAACTCAATTTTTTCTATAACGACATTGCCGACTACATCTATTTGGCGAATACCGAGCTTGAGTACGATGAAGTAATGGTCTCGCGTTTCCGGCAAGAAGACGCCAGTTTTATAGGCCTTGAGGCACAGCTCAGTGCGCCTTTGCGCCGCAGTGGCGATCACCTAACCAAGGTGTCTTTCTTTGCTGATTATGTGCGGGCTGAGTTAGACAGCAGCGGTGATGTGCCTCGCATTCCGCCCCTGCGAGCGGGAATCGAGTTGCAGCACTCGCATGTTCACTGGCAGGCAAAGCTGCGATGGCAAGAAGTGCAACAGCAAGATAACGTAGCATTCGGCGAGCTCGCCAGCGCGGGATACAGCTTGCTCAGCGCCTACGCCGATTGGCATTTCGATCTCGGTAATCGCGAAGCGCTGGTGTTTCTGAGGGGCACAAACCTACTCGACGAGGAAATCCGTGAGCACCCGTCTTTCTTAAAAGAAGTGGCTCCGGGTGCGGGCCGAGCCTGGGAGCTTGGGGTAAGGTTTAACTTCTAAGAATCGGCTTCGGGCGTTGGCTCGAAGTCACCGCTGAGGCTCACCAGCTGGTCGTTTTCGAATAATACCGAGAGACGCTCTTGGCCGCGCTCCCCTCCGCCCGGCTGAAAATTGTACACATAGTCCCAGCGGTCCTGATGGTAGGGATCGCGGACTAACGGAGTCCCCATCACGAAAATGACCTGGCGCTTGGTCATTCCGGGGCGCAGCTGGTCGACCATCTCCTGAGTGATGATATTTCCCTGCGGGATCGAAATTTTGTAAACGCCGGGGAAATCCATCGATCCTATGTTGTTACAGCCGCTAATTACTAAGAAAGAGGCGATAGCGAGCCAAGATTTTAATG
>LICD01000253.1 GCA_001438145.1 OM182 bacterium BACL3 MAG-120619-bin3
TTTAGGGGTTAAGTAGACATCGAAGCGACTGCTGCTGCCCTTATATTGAATATCAGGCGCACGAGTGCCAAGCGTCGGCGCTGACTTACTTCGCTTGACCACAACGCGTCGTCGCGCAAGCCTGCACGCATGCTCCCAAAGCGCTTCGGCATCGTTTGCGGCGCCGAGCAGCTCTTGGAGCGCGAACATATCCTTTTTCACGCGTGCACTCTTCTTCGACTCAGGAAACATTGGATCAAGGTAGACCACATCGACGCTCCCTACTCCTCCGAGCGCATCAATATTCGACTCGATGAAATCCTGATTCACAAGGCTCAATCTCTGACAGGCTGCGACGACCGTTTCCTGTTGCGAGGCAACTCCTCTCGCAAGGCCGTCCTGAAGAAGCGCAAACACAAAAGGGTTTCGCTCAAAAAGCTGCACGCGGCAACCCTGACTGGCGAGGAGGTAGGCGTCTTTGCCAAACCCAGCTGTCGCATCCAACACACTCGGCCTTAGCGCCGCTTTAATGCCTACCGCTTTGCTTAGGCCCTGCTGCTTAACCGCACTCGTTACGCGATAATTAAGCGCAGGCGCCGAAAAATCGACCGCAACGGCGCTTGAATCGGCGGCCTCTATCCGCTTAAGGCACACCTTACCCTCGAGGGTAATGAGGTGAAAGCTATCACTCATGCTAGCCATACCAAGAGCAAGGCACCAAAGAGTATTCGATAAATAACAAAAGGCAACACGCCGACTCTTGGCAACAGGCGCATAAAGAAATGGATCGTTAAAAAGGCGACCAGTGCTGATACCGCTGCCGCATAGCCCAGTGTCATCGAATCAATCGCAGCCGAGGCTGTGCGATTAGCGCCCACCAATGCAAGTCCGCTCGCCAGAATTATCGGTATAGAGAGCAGAAAAGAGAATCGTGCAGAGTCCTCTCTAGTCAAACCAAGAAAACGCGCTGCAGTCATTGTCACGCCTGAGCGCGAAGTGCCCGGTATCAAAGCGAACGCCTGAGCAACACCAATAAAAAGCGCTCCCGGAACAGTGAGTTCTGAAAAAGGAACAGCGTTTACCCTTCGAGTGCCGGATCGATCGGCAAGCCACAATAACACAGCAAAGATTATTGAAGTTGCCGCGACTATCGCGAGAGAACGCGCATTCGCCTCAATGACCGCTCTCAATGCAAGCCCTGCGAGGCCTGCAGGCAGCGTTGCAACAAGGAGTTTTAGGGCGAGGCGTGACTCATCGCTCTCCACCCGCTTGAGCAACCACCGACACGAACCTGCGGCTAAAGCCATTAAGTCGCGACGCAGGTAGAGGATAACTGCCACTAATGTGCCAAGGTGTACGGCAATATCAAGCGTTAGCCCTTGGTCTTGCCAACCCAACAGCGCGGCTGGCAATAACAAGTGACCGGAGGACGAGACAGGCAAAAATTCCGTTAGGCCTTGAAGGACCGCTAGCACGGTTACTTGGAGCGTATCGATTAACAGTCCCCTTTATTACACGCCTGCATTCTGCCTGCGTGTGTGTCTTAGTAGTCTAACTGTTCTTTGACATAATTTGGCCTAAGAGACGAGGCATCGCCGACTAAGCCAGCCGCGAGTCGCTTTGCGGCGAGCTTCGCCATAATCTCAAGGCTCACGCCGGGATTAAAGTGCGAGGCGCGCGCAAGCGAGCCGGCCGCAAGCAAACGTAAACTCTCTTCGGAAGCCCAGACATCGCCTACTAAGGCCGCTTCTTCCAATCCTTCGGGCATTATCAACTGATCGGCGGGTGCCACTTGTTCTTTACCTACCAATCGAACCCCAAGATTCTCATCTAGAGTATAGGCTGCAAAGTAAAACTCACCTTCTCTCGCTGCAAGCGCTACTAGAAAGGTGTCCAACTCACTTTCTTCCGCCGCGGCAAGCGCGAGTACAGCAAGATTCGATAGCGCTATACCTGGCGTTTTATTCGCCATAGCCAGCGCCTGCGCTACGCCGACACCAATCCGTAGTCCTGTAAACGAGCCAGGGCCAGCCATTACCGCGACAGCACTTAAGTCATTGAGAGCAATGTCAGCCGACTGGGCAATTTCAGCGACGAGTGGCAGCAAATTTTGCGCAGATTTGCGCTCTTCTTCGCCAAATCGCTGATAGAGCACATCTGCAGCGAGGCCTACGGCGCAGCGTGAAGCCGAGGTATCGATTAGCAAAATAGGTAATTGAGACATAGTAAGTTCGCCTTGATAGAGAAAGTGTCTTAGTGACATCGGCGCATATTCTACACATAAAAAAGTCCCTCTTAGCGTACCAAGAGGGACTTTTATCACAAAGCTCTAGGACTAGACGCTACACGAGCGAATAGCGCCGTAAGGAGCTATCCAACAGAGCTACTTAGACTTCTTCGCTGCTGCTTTCTTCTTAGCTGGTGCTTTTTTAGCTACTGCTTTCTTCTTAGCAGGGGCCTTCTTAGCTACTGCCTTCTTCTTAGCAGGGGCTTTTTTAGCTACTGCTTTCTTCTTAGCCGGCGCCTTCTTAGCTGCTGCTTTCTTCTTAGCAGGCGCCTTCTTAGCTACTGCTTTCTTCTTAGCAGGCGCCTTCTTAGCTGCTGCTTTCTTCTTAGCTGGTGCCTTCTTAGCTGCTGCTTTCTTCTTAGCAGGCGCCTTTTTAGCT
>LICD01000254.1 GCA_001438145.1 OM182 bacterium BACL3 MAG-120619-bin3
TTCGGTTTATCGATAGGACTGTGGATCATCTCGGAGACTCTCTTTCGATTTTGGTCTCCTGCCTTTCGCTGGCTTTCAGGGAGCGTTGGTTTTTTAGTCGCAGCAGTTTTTGGGATTTTTCCGCAGGAGATATTCGCCAACTTGGGCGAGTACTGGTGGATAATCCTGTTTTGGGTGCCAGCTCTCTTCGCTCGTAATAGGCCTAACTTACAGCGGAAATATACGCCTTGGTTTTTTCTTGGAATGGCCTCCTATATGGCTGCCTTCGCTATATGGCTGCAAGGCTATCCTGATACGCCTTACTGCGAACCTGATTCGTGGATCCAGCCGCATGCGATTTGGCATTTGCTTTCAGCAGTATCGACGTGGTGTTTCTTCCTCTTCTATCGAACAGAGCAGAAGCGCTAATCTAGTAATAATAGTGACCAAAGGTATCAAGTGAAAATTCTAAAGAGGCTGCTTGTCATGCTTATTGTTTTACTCATCGCGGCGAGTGTGTTTCTGTTTGAGGGTGACATACCCGCGGCGCAGGTAGACGCTAAATACAGTAACGCGGAGTCGCAGTTTCTTATTATGGAGAACGGCGCGCGTGTTCATTACAGAGATCAAGGCCAAGAAGACGGCATGCCGGTGGTGCTTGTCCACGGAGCGATGGCCTCGCTGCACACCTGGGAGCCTTGGGTTGAGATACTCGGGCAGCGCTATCGGGTGATTACTCTCGACCTACCTGCGCATGGCCTGACGGGTGCGGTACCGAGCGGTGAATATGGCGCTGAGGCCTTCACGCAAACAATCGATGCGGTGGCTAACGAGGTGGGCCTCGATACATTTGTACTTGGTGGCAACTCAATGGGCGGGGGCGCGACCTGGCGCTATGCGCTCGAGCATCCTCAGCGTGTGTCAGCGATGGTGCTTGTTGATTCTGTTCCACCGACTAATTGGCAAGACGACAGCGATGATTCCGAATCGCGAAGGTCAGGCCCAGTGGCGTTTAGTCTTCTCCGGCAGGGCTGGTTTAGGGCCATCGCGGGGGCGTTGGATCCTGCGCCGCTCATCGGGCAAGGGCTTCGCGCGGCGTATAACGATTCACCAGTGGTCACCGAGGCGTTGGTTGATCGTTACTATGAGCTCATTATGCGAGAAGGCACGCGCGCTGCGATTTTGGGTCGAACGAACTCTTACGGTGACATCGATACCAAGACGCCCGACTTAAGCCTGCTTACCCAGCCAACGCTGGTCATTTGGGGAGCCCAAGACTCCGTGATACCTGTGTCGGCGGCGGCTGCATTCGAGGCGGCGCTACCCAATGTCAGGACAGTAATCTTCGATGATTTAGGTCATATACCCATGGAGGAAGATCCGCAGAGGACCGCTGCCGAGGTGGTGTCTTTTTTAGACGCGCTGTGAATAGCATGCGAAGTAGGCAAGTGAGGTCAGTTGTACTATTCTCGACTAAAATAATAACAAACTCTGAGGTCTGCTATGACTAAAACCCTTCTTTCTTTCTCGTTCGCTGCCGCGGCTTTTGTGCTTGCCGGTTGCGGTCCTTCCAGTCCCGCTGAACAGCAAACAGCAGAGGGTTCGATGCCTGGAACCAGCGCTGCGTCGGGTGAGATTTCATGCGATGAGCTCGCAGGGATTTCTTCGTTCTGTGGGTTTAAAAATCCCGAAGACCTCGCCGTGATTCCTGGGGGTGATTTTTTACTGGTAAGTGAGATGGGTGCGTTTATGTCCGACCTCCCTAATACACTCTCTATGCTAGATATTGCTCAGGGAGAGCGCATGCCTATAGCGATTAACTGGGAGCCAACGGAGCCGCGATGGGGTGACGTAACGTGTCAGCCGCCCGAGGTGGCTAAATTTAGTCCACATGGTATCGATCTAATTACCAGAGCCGATGGGCGTCTGCAGCTGCTTGTTGTTAACCATGGTGACGAGCAGATAGAATTTTTCGAACTAACGGCAGCCGGCGCAGATTCAACGCTAGCTTGGCGAGGTTGTGCGCAGCCTGGTAACGATGCCTATATGAACGACGTCGCCGGACTGCACGATGGCGGATTTTTCGTGACGCATATGTGGAATAAGAGCACGCCCTTCGACACAGTTGTTGCTCAGCTAACCGCTGGCGAAAAGATTGGCTGGGTGTGGGAGTGGCAGAAGGCAAGCGGGTTTACCAAGCTACCAAACTCCGATGAGATGATGCCGAATGGCATCACGGTTAGCGAAGACAACACTAAGCTTTTCGTTAACATCTACATGGCGAACAAGACTATTAAGGTCGACCGTCAAACCGGCGTTGTCGAGGGTGAAGTGGCGGTTCGCAGCCCTGACAACGTGGTAATCGATGCCAACGGCGCACTCTGGATTGCGTCACATCTTAACGACCCAGTGAACGAGCGGTGCGAAGATGGTCACGTGGGGCCCTGCTTGCTTGAGTTTCAGGTGGTGAAAGCTAATTCAGCGGACATGAGCTCCGAAGTTGTGTTTCATCATAAAGGCGCTCCGATGGGTTATGCCACAGTGGCGCTGCCTCACGCTGGCAGGCTTTACCTTGGAAGCGCATCGGGGGACCGAATCGCAAGTATTATGCTGCCTTAGGGTAAAAGGGGTCAGACCCTTTTTTTGATCTTGTGTTTTT
>LICD01000255.1 GCA_001438145.1 OM182 bacterium BACL3 MAG-120619-bin3
AACTCGTCATTGGCTGCAGCGTAGGCGCGATGAAGCTCAGCTTCTGTGTACTGACCCAATTTGAGCCTAAGCGGATGGGTAAACCTAGGTCTGCCAAGATGCTTTAGACGAGAAGGCCAAGAGCGTTCGTAGAAAAGGCTATTTTTGAGTGATCTAACGTAGCGTGGATAATTGTTTGGCATGCTTTTCAACCCGTTTCCGTAACAAATTACGTAACCGTGGGTCTGTTATATGACAATAAGCCTTATATAACAAGCATTTAAACATAGGAGATGGTGCCCAGAAGAGGACTCTGTAAGCTGTAGTAACTATTTGAAAAATAAAGATAACTTTGGATATGAAATTTAGTAATGTTACTAATAGTGTTACAAAAATCACTAAAACAGTTGAAATTCTAAGCATCACGCCCGCAACAGGCATCTCCAACCAAGAGCGTGCAATTCCCGAAAAGAATTTGTTCTGCCGAGATCTTCTACAATACGTTCAAACAGTATGGAAGCGAATTCCAACACTGCTCCTAGCTAGTCAGCCTTCGCCAGCCAATCACTACTGAGGTTAGGGAAAACGCAAGTCCAATGAGGCTGAGAAGAATTACCAATAGATCCCACACAGGTCTATTCTGCAATAGAAATTGAAAATCCAGGCTGTGCAAGCCATTGAAGAGCCAGCGCTCACGACGGCTGGCATCCGTGACTCGATTCACGATCTCTCCAGTGCCAAGATCAATGTGATACCAAGTTGACTCTGGGTCATCAAACTTGGCTCTATAAACGGGGAAGGGCCGATAACGGTTGTGACGCGAATAATAGTAATCGTCAGGCTGCCGGATTATCTCCATGCTGAGTAAATCCGAGTTCGGTATTAGATTGGGAATAGCTTCCCCTATCTTTGCGAGCAATACTGTAGGTTGGTTGTTGCTGGAGTTATCGCCAAAATTGACTTCTACCTTACCCAAGGATTCCATGCTCGTGTAATAAGGTTGATTCTGAATCCTGTGCCAGTTAATTTCCTTTATTGGCTGTGAAAGGGTCGAATAATCTGGAATGGGAAGATCGGCTAGCCTCATAGTACTTCCGCCGGTATATCGTTCTATCTGAGGCCCGGCTGGCGTGTTCGCGCTAAATACTCCCCATGGCCCCATCGACATTAAACCGCTGAAAATGAATGTTGAAACAAAGACTAATGTGCAAAGCCCCATGATGTGATGCCATTTCATCCAGCCCCTGTAGGGGCTGATATGCTTGCCTTGGTAGAGGTTCTTAACTCGGACTCGCATTAGCCCGATTATTCCGCCTGTCACAACTGAAAAGATTCCCAGCATAGAAACGCAGATGATGACTTGATTCCAAAGAGATGCGTTCCTTCTCAACTGTACCGGATAGATCCAGTGGATAGTTGAACCCAACCAATTCCAAAAGCGTTCAGTTCGATGAGTATCTCGTACTACCTGCCCACTTCTATCCGAGATATACAGCTCGGTACCGGCAGCATCATTTAGGCTGACTTTGTGCAGCGGCCGAAATTGATCTAATCCTGCGGACAGGGTCCATTGATCAAGTTCAATCATTCTTTCATAACTTGGTGAACTGTCACTGCCACTAAAGCCTGATAATGATGCAGCCCTGACTGCAGAATCCTCGTTAATACTGGAGAGGTGTTCTCCAGTATCTGCAAACACGAAATGCGGGGTTCTGTTAATGCCTTCAAACATATAGGCCGGCCTCGACAAAATCGAAGTCAATTTCACGCTCGAAAATGCGCTTTCAGCTCTAATGGCTTCTGAAGCCTGGAATGGGCTTAGGAGAATTTCATCAAGTGCAAGTACGGGCAAATTCTCTATTCTTTCTTCCTCAGTGAGTTCTGGATACTCCACATACATCATGACAATGCCGCTGGCGAACCAGAGTGCAAATAGCAGGCACATACCGACGCCTAGCCATCTGTGAACGAGAAACAATAGGGGCTTTACCATCATGGGATTGTGTAAAAACCAGAAAGTTTGAGCAAGACTTTGATGTCACTGTTGGTTTCGTTAGAGAGATACCAGCCATGCACTCCATTGAATGGCGCTACGAGATAACCACTGGATGTATCTCCACGGCCTTGTTTGTAGAACATCACATCGCCGGGTTCTTCCGAAGTCCTCACCGTATGGCCGTGAAATTCAGCAAGCAAAGACTGAGGATCTGTCAAATCGACGGCTTCCCAGCTGTATGCGACTGAATTGCCCACTTGCATATCCACCATGTATTCCAAATCAGCATTCGCGGATATTGGAATCTCGATGGTGTCCGTGCGGTACACAGGCTCATTGTCAAAGTAGGTATTCTCGGTAAGTGGAACATCTATCCATTCTATAACTTCCTCCGTACAAGCAGATAGCAAGAGCATGGCGGAAATGAGGCTCAGCAGTTTTAACGAAATTGTTCTAGTGTGCAGGGATATGATTTTCAAGCGTTTCTCTCTCTGTAAGGGATCATTTTTGAATAGATACGGGGTGAATTAGGCCATCTACTGAAGAATAGCAAGAAGCGAGCAAATATGGCTAAGAGCTAAGCATTTATTGAATGTTAAAAAACGTTAAGAAACTATTTTTTACGGTGATTAGACGCATGCTTATCAGTAATA
>LICD01000256.1 GCA_001438145.1 OM182 bacterium BACL3 MAG-120619-bin3
AATCGAAGAGATCGACAAGCCCGAACTTATTGAGGAAATCACCGAAGTGGTTGAAGAGGTTGAGCGTCAGGTAACCATCTCTGATGGCCCCGATCTAAACATCGACCGCTCACAGGTTCAAATGGACACCGGTCTCGAGCTCAGTAATGCGTCTATCTCGGCAACCGATGGTGACTACCTACCGCTCGTTGCTATTGCTCCACAATACCCAACCAGGGCCGCTCAGCGCGGAATCCAAGGCTGGTGTCTCGTGAGCTTTACAGTAGACGGACTTGGCAATGTGGTCGAAGAAACGATCACCGTTGTCGACGCCGAGCCTGCGAATATATTCGATCGCTCGTCTGAGCGAGCCGCAGCTCGCTTTAAGTTTCAGCCAAGAGTAGTCGACGGTAAAGGCGTAGAAGTTGCAGGTGTTCAGTATCTGTTCCGCTACGAGCTAGAGGATTAAACCATGTTAAATCTTATCAATTTAAAACGTGCGTTAGTCGCTCTTCTCGTCATCGCTCCTCTCAGTTTTTCTGCGTTTGCCGCAGAGGACGAAGACGGCCAACGCAAGCCGCCTGAGGCTCGAACCTCGGGAACGCTAGGACCTCAGGTCATGCGGGCTATCAGCGAAATTCAAGAGATGATGTCTCCTGAAGACGAAGAAGATGAGCCTGATTTAGCGGGTGCCAAAGTCGCGCTTGACGAGCTCTATGAGCGTCGCTACGAGAGGATGAACGACTTTGAGAAGTCTACGCTTCTTAACTTCTTTACCAATTATTACCTGACGACAGAAAATTATGTCGAAGCGGTTAAAATTTTCGAAGAGCTTTTGACGATCGAAACACTGCGTACAGATACTCGCCTGAGAACTTTACGTTCATTGGGCCAGCTCTACGCAGCAGAAGAAAACTGGCAGAATTCTATTCGCTACTATCAAGAGTGGAGAGATCTATCTGACTTCGAAGAAAGTGTCGTCTATCGTGGCTTGTCTTATGCGCACTATCAGCTAGAACAATACGAGCCGGCTCGTGACTTTTGGCTCAGCTACATGGATATAAAATTCTCCGATCGCGAGCTTGTTGAGCGAGACGATTACGCTTATCTGAATGGCTTGTACTTTACGCTTGAAGATTTTGACAGTGCGCTTGAATTGACCAAGACCATGATCGTCAAGTTTGATAATAAAACCGACTGGCAAAACCTAAGTGCTATCTACGCGACCCTAGACAACGACGCTCGCAGAGTCCAATCGTTAAACCTTTATTATCTGAAAGGATTAATGGACGACGAAACGCGTTTCCTCAACTTAGGACAGTCCCTCGCAGGAATCGAAGTGCCGTTTAGCGGCGCAAAGATTATCAGCGAAGGGTTAGAGGCCGAGGTTGTCGAAGAGAACGTTGATAACATGATCACGTTCACGCAAATGCTACTGATCGCTAATGAGCTAGAAGAGGCGGTTACTCCTGCTACAGCTGCAGCAGAGCTCGATGAAACAGGCAACGCTTACGATACGCTTGGTTACCTTCACTATGTGATGTATAACTACGAAGAAGCTGCAGAAGCGTTTAGAGCGGCGATCGACAAGGGAAGCCTAAAAGACGATTCGGATACGTATCTGTTCCTTGCGCGCGCACTCTTAGAGCTTCAGTTGTTCGACGAAGCGAAAGACGCGGCCTCCGCTGCTTCTGAAGCGGGTGATGAGCGTTCGACCAAGTCTGCACAAGACTTCCTCAAACTGATTGAGAGTCGTCGTGGGTATTACGCTATTATTGCTCAGCGAAAAGAAGACGCGATCGATTTCTATCGTCCCTATCCGCCAATTCAATAGTGAACGATTGCTAGTCAACGCTTGAAAAACTAAGCGA
Source organism: OM182 bacterium BACL3 MAG-120619-bin3 (assembly GCA_001438145.1). GTDB lineage: Bacteria > Pseudomonadota > Gammaproteobacteria > Pseudomonadales > Pseudohongiellaceae > UBA9145. The sequence continues at coordinate 1,851 of LICD01000256.1, forward strand.
TGGCCCCATAAAAAGCCCGAACCTAACGAGTTCGGGCTTTTTTTTTGGCCAATAGAATTGAACTCACGCTATTACGCTTTTAATAAGACAGACCGAGGTAACCCCATGTCTAAGACAGCCGATCAGCCGCAGGCCGAAACTCGCGGATTTGAGACCGAAGCAAAACAGTTGCTTCACCTGATGATCCACTCACTCTATAGCAACAAAGAGATATTCCTCAGGGAGCTTATCTCTAATGCCTCCGACGCTGTCGATAAGCTTAGGTTTGAAGCCCTCTCAAACCCAAATTTGCTTGCAGGAGACACTCAACCTAACGTCACAATCGACTTTGATGCAGAAGCAAACACAATCACATTGGCGGACACGGGCATAGGCATGAGCCGCGATGAGGTTATCAGCCATTTAGGCACCATTGCAAAATCTGGTACTGCCGCGTTCTTAGAAAATCTCACAGGCGATCAGAAGAAAGACTCTCAGTTGATAGGGCAATTTGGTGTTGGTTTTTACTCTGCGTTTATCGTTGCAGACCAAGTCGAGGTTCTCACTCGTAGGGCTGGCACAGAAGCCGAATCTGCGACTCTCTGGCGCTCGAGTGGCGAAGCCGATTACACACTCGAAAAAGCCGTGAAAGCGCACGCGGGTACGACTATCACGCTGCATCTTAAAGCCGACGAGTCAGACTTCGCCGACGGATACCGAATCCGTTCAGTCGTGAAGAAATACGCAGACCACCTCTCGATACCAGTAATGATGGCAAAGGAGGATTACG
>LICD01000257.1 GCA_001438145.1 OM182 bacterium BACL3 MAG-120619-bin3
TACTACCCATTTATCACCGCCAATTTTCTCAGCAGCAGCCTTAGCATCGGGCCCATTATCGACAGCGATGCCGGTTGATACTGGAAGGCCGTATTCAGCAAAAAGCTGTTTGGCCTGATATTCGTGAAGATTCATCTAAACTCCATTTTTTTAAGTAAACTAAATTCCTAAACTAGCGACGCTTGCGGTTGCCAATGTGAATGGCGTGTCCGTTAGCTGCGAGTGCTGCCTCGTGTACCGCCTCTGAAAGCGCTGGATGCGAGAATATGGTTAAACCGATGTCCTCGGCACTCGCACTAAACTCCATGGCGATAACAATTTGCTGCAGCAGATCCGCCGCACTGGCGCCGATGATGTGACAACCTAAAATTCTATCGGTGTTTTTGTCGGCAATGAGCTTAACCATTCCGTCCGCATCGTTTGCTGCAAGCGCTCGTCCACTTGCGGCAAAGGGGAATACGCCAACATTAAACTCGACGCCCTCGGCCTTGAGTTCTTCTTCATTTTTGCCGACCCAAGCAATCTCTGGGTGGGTATAGATAACCGAAGGCACCAAGGCGTAATTGACTTGTGTCTGTTTGCCGGCGAGACGCTCGACGACCATCACACCTTCTTCGCTCCCTTTATGCGCTAGCATAGGGCCACGCACGGCATCGCCAACGGCGAAAATTGTTGGGATCGAGGTAGCGCATTGTTCATTCACTTTGACAAAACCGCGTTCGTCCACCTCGAGGCCAATCGACTCCTCGACAATGTTTTGGGTATAAGGACGGCGGCCTACCGCAACAATGAGCTTATCGAAGGTTTGTGTCTTGTCACCTTCAGCGTCAGTGTATTCAACAGTGACGGTTTTCTTGGCGCCCTTGCCCGCAATTTTACTGCCGGTCACCCGAGCGCCGAGCTTGATATCTAAGCCCTGTTTGACGAAGAGCTTTTGCGCTTCTTTGGCAATTTGTTTGTCGGCGGCAGGCAGGAAACCGTCCATCGCCTCAAGCACCGTTACCTCGGAACCCAAGCGCGCCCAAACGCTGCCTAGCTCCAAGCCAATAACGCCGGCACCGATAACCCCGAGGCGTTTGGGAACCGCGGTGAACTCTAATGCACCGGTAGAATCGACAATGGTGTCTTGATCGACAGGCGTTGGCGGGATTTCAATGGGGACCGAACCCGCCGCGATAATAATGTGTTTCGCTTCGAGAACTTCAACCTCACCTTCGTGGTTGGTCACCGTCACGCTATTGGGGCCTGTCACCTTCGCTACGCCGCCAATACCAGTAACCTTATTTCCCGCGAAGAGGCCGCTAACGCCGCCGGTAAGCTGCGCAACAACTTTGTCTTTCCGGGCTATCATCGCTGGCACATCGACGCCCACTTTACCAACCGTAATACCGTGAACGTCGAAATGGTCGCGTGCTTCCATAAACTTATGAGACGAGTCTAGGAGCGCTTTTGAAGGAATGCAGCCTACGTTGAGGCAGGTGCCGCCAAACACAGTCTTGCCTTCTTTATTTAACCACTTTTCAACACACGCGGTGGAGAAGCCAAGTTGAGCGGCGCGGATTGCCGCAACGTATCCGGCGGGGCCTGAGCCGATTACTACTACGTCGTATGAGCTAGCCATGTCGTTATCCTAATTTGGGTGACTTAGATCTCGAGCAATAAACGTGTAGGATCTTCGAGCAAATCCTTCACTGTGACCAAGAACTGAACAGCTTCCTTGCCGTCGATCATCCTGTGATCGTAAGACAATGCTAAATACATCATTGGCAAGACAACAACCTGGCCATCTACTGCCATTGGCCGTTCCTGAATCTTATGCATACCAAGGATCGCAGTCTGAGGTGGGTTTAGAATAGGCGTGGACAGGAGCGAGCCGAAAACGCCACCGTTAGAAATAGTAAATGTACCGCCGGTCATATCTTCGATCGCGAGTTTGCCATCGCGAGCTTTTTCGCCGAAGTCTCGAATACCCTTTTCAATGTGAGCAAGGCTCATGTTGTCGGAGTTCCGCAGAACAGGAACAACCAAGCCACGCGGCGAAGATACGGCAACGCCTATATCCTGGTAGCCATGATAGACAATATCCGCGCCATCCAAAGAGGCATTGACCGCAGGATACCGCTTAAGCGCTTCTGTACACGCGCGCACGAAGAACGACATAAAGCCAAGACGGACGCCGTCGTGCGCTTTCTCGAACTCTTGCTTATAGCGATTGCGGATTTCCATGACCGGCGCCATATTGACCTCATTAAAGGTCGTTAGCATGGCTGTAGACTGACTCGCATGAAGCAGCCGTTCTGCAACTTTCGCACGAAGGCGGCTCATCGGTACGCGCTCTTCGAGGCGTCCATTAGATACCGCCATCGGAGCCGTTGCAGGCGCGGTAAGGGCTGAGGCTACGTCTTCTTTAGTGATACGCCCTGCCTTACCAGTCCCGGCGATCGCCGCGGCATCAACATTGTTTTCGGCGATCATCTTCTTCGCCGCAGGACTTGCCGGGGCCGATGTTGCCGCGGCGGAAGCCGCAGGTGCAGCGACGGGCTCCGCGGCTGGTGCGGCAGTAGGTGCGGCTGCGGTAGCTTCACCCGCCGCCACGGTACCAATCGCTTGA
>LICD01000258.1 GCA_001438145.1 OM182 bacterium BACL3 MAG-120619-bin3
TTCTCCGCTAATTCATTCGCCGTTTACAAATTGTTTGAGTTGATCGGCCAGGCGTATGCAGGCGTTGGCCTCGACGCGCGCGATGAGCGGAATGGGAATCACCAGCGCTGGGACATACGATTGGCCTGTTGCATCGGTGCTTATAGTGCCTACGTTCTGCAGCGAGGCAACATCCCACACGCGCGCATCGAACGTGGAATCATCTTCCCATGACCCAAAGCCAAAACAGCCCGCGCCGCCGGGTCCTACCGTGCAGGAGATTGTGCCGGTGCGGCCGCTAGTTTCGGTAAAGCCGTCGAGCCACACCATATAACGTACGCCAAATTCGGCCATCTTGTCGGCGACAACCGGCTCTGACATAAGCCGCTCGAGGTCGCGTGTTCTTAGCGGCGCGGTGCGGGGTTCGAACCAAGGAAACATGGCGTCGACAAACTGTTTTTCGGGGATAACCGAGAGGGCGTCGTTGCCGGTTGTCATGCGCTCGCCCACGCAGTCGACAAACTCGGCGCGGGTTTCGTAGTCGCTCGAGTGACGGCGACCGAGAATAACGACCGACTCGTCGCTGTTTATGCCCGTTGCGCCCTGACGAAATTCGTCGACCGTGGTACTCGTACACGAGGCTAGCAACACGACTAACAGGGGCAATAATGCTTTCACGGTAAGCTCCTTACTCTTGATTTAGCGCGACGCTAACCAGTCGCGAACCTCGGGCACCTGCGCAAAGCTTAACGAAAAGCTCGAGGCAAGATCGCGCAGCGCCACGACAGCGGCATCGTTAATTGCTGAGTCGGCGGTGCGCATGCTCTCGGTCGGCGTTTTGCCGTACGAGGTTAAAACCCAGTCGGCAATCGGTGCGCCGTCGCCGGTTAGAAAACGCAGGTTGTAGCGTATCCACACCTCGTAAACGTCGAGCTTGGTTTTTTGCGGTAACGCGAGTTGAAACTCGTCGATGGCGGGCACAAATATGGCATCGACACCAAGCGCCTCTGCGTCTTCGAGGCTTGCCACCTGCACAACCGATTGAAACATGGCAGGCAAGACGGCATCGAAAAGCGCAACATGGGATTCGCCGCTGGCGATATTAAATTCTTCGGCGCCGGTCTCGGAATATTCGATATAGCTAAAGCTGCGCAGCGGCTCGTCGTAAACCACGGCGAGCGTGAGCGGCAGCTTCGCGACGTTAGGGCTTGGATAGCTGCCTTCGATAACAACCTTGCTCACGCCACAGCTTGCGAGAACAAGCGCGCACACGCTCGCACACAGTGCTTTAGCGATTGATTGGATTGAATAACTCATTTTGTACTCATTGAAAATCGTTAAGTCCTACGAATGTACCACCATTTCGCTGCGTCATCTCGCGCATTAGCGTCGAGTAGCGATAAACGCTTTGCTGGAACCTCGCAGGACCGGCAAAGATGGTCGGAAAGCCGATGCCGTGTATGCGCACGAGGCGGTTGCCGTCGGCGTCTTCGACATTAATTCGATCTATGATACGTAATACGTCGCGAATCGAACCTCCGGGTTGAAAATCGTCGCCCAATACATAGATGCTGATTTTCTTGTCGGGGGCATAGAACGTGTTAATTGCGCGAGTCACACCCTCAACCGGGCTGCTGTTGCTGAACGGGTTCCAGTTACGCAAGGTTGACAGAATTTGTGTGCGGCGCGCGGGCGTGTCCGGAATCCACTGACCCCGAAACGAATCGAACATGTAGTCGCCCATGTCATTCATGATCTGTATTCCCTTCACCTCGGGATAGACATTGAGCGTGTCCTCGATCACCCCCAGCATCTTGCCCCAACTCGGATTGTTAAACATTGAGCCTGAGGTATCGATCACAAAAATAATGTATTCGCTGTCGACCGGGATGCCGCCGATTGCGTTATTTTCGGGCGCGCTGCTGTTGGCCGCGAGGCGCTGCATCTCTGCGGTGAGCGACTGCTGCGCAAGCGACAGCTTGCCGATTTCGTCGGTGGTCTCGTCCGACAGCTGTTTCGAGCTTTGAAATTCACCCTGCACGTCGCTTAGGTCGCGCCGCAGCCGTGCCACGCGCTCTTTTATCGACGAGAGCTGCTCTTGCTTGGCGTTGAGATCGCGGTTGACCACGCGCGTCTCGCCGCGAATCTCGAATAACTGCTCTTGCAGCTCAGAGATGATCGCCGCGGGCGCTGCCTCGGCCACCTCGAGCGGCGATGGCTGCGAAGGCTTGGCGAGCATAAGAAGAATGATCATGGCGCCAAAGCCACAGGACGCCACGTCGAGGAACGACACGGTAAACGACTCTGTCTCGCGGCTGCGCTTAAGCATTAGGGCCAGTCCTTTGACGGCGTAATAAAAGAACCGCGCGTTAGTTGCGCAAGCTGCCAGTAAGCCGCCGACGCGCTCGGGTCTCCTTCGAGCGGCATCAGCACGATATTAACCGGCACATTGTTGGGCAGACTTTTTATCGCATCTTCGAACAGCGCTAAACGATCTTTGGGCGTAATAAGGCCGGTCGTTTTACCGCGGCCGCCGAGCGTTGGCAGGCCGTCGGTAATAAGAAAAATATTGTCTGGCGGCTCGTCCATACTCGAGATAGCACGAAACACCTGATCGAGGTCGGT
>LICD01000259.1 GCA_001438145.1 OM182 bacterium BACL3 MAG-120619-bin3
TAGGCCAGTTCGGCGAAAATTTCCGTACTCGCACCAACGAAAAGTGTCTCTCCCGCGAAACCGCTTACCGCATTAATTTTTGCGACCAAAGGGCCACCCAGAACCCATGCGTTACTTTGCTGACGACTCCAGCCAAGGTCTATACGCATCTCCAGTTTGCCCGCCACAAGGTCAGCTTTGCCAACAAGTGTTTGGAGGTCGGGAGGGTTAACCCATGCCGAAAGCGGTGATTTCAGAGAAAACCCAGCTGGCTCAATACGCAGATCAAGGCTGCCGGTGTCGCGCGCGAAACTGTGAGCGATTGAGGCGCCAGCGAAAGGCTTGCCGGCGATACTAAGCTCAGCAACTGCAGTGGCGTCGAGTGTGTCGGCATCGATTGAGGCGCTCAGCCGCGGGCTGTTGAGCTCGACGCCTGCGAGATTAAACGTTGCTTCAGTACTGTCGATTTTCCCGCGAATCGAACTGACGCGACCAAGGTGAGCCATAAGGTCACGCAGCTCAAACACCAGCTCTCCCGACGAAGATTGCGTCTGCCATGGTCCGAGCCGGAGAGTCGAAAGCGGCGAGGATAAATCGATCTCTCCCGCTTGATAGGCAAATTTCAGCGGCAGCTCAACTAACAGCATTTTTAGTTGCAGGAGGGTTCGAGGGCTTTGTACAGTATTGGCATCAGCCTCAGCCAGAATCTCGGACTCCGCACTCATCGGTATGCTAAACCACGCGCTCCCACTGGGTTCGGCAAGCATTGTGAGGGTGAGTTCACCTGCGCAGCGCTCGAGTCTTGTACAAGTTACGTCTGCGTTGCTCACTGTGACCCTACTAACCGCATCCTTAAGAAGCGCTGTGCTTACCTCAAGTGTCGACGGAGTAATCCTTAGGGCTAGCTGCTCGCCTTCAGCCTCGATTGCTAGGGTGATTTTCTCGTTGGGAACACGGACAGTCATTTCGTCGTTAGAGCCAACGATCTGCTGAATTAAAGCGGATAAATCAACAAGAGATGCGAAACCGGTATCCGCTTCGATACTGAGCGCAAAAGCATCCTTCTCTGCCGTCCCACTAACAATAGCCTCGTCTCCATCGAGGGCAAGCTTGGCAGAAAACGTCATCCTATCTTGCTCGGGTAAAGCAAGCGCCGCGGTCAACGATAGGGGACCGGCCTCTGAGTTGAGCGCATTCTCAGCGATCTCGGCGACCAAATCGATATCCATGCCCCCGTCAGGCAGTTTGAATACATTGAGCTCGGCCCTTATCTGAGGGGCGAGTGAGTCGTCGGCTCCAAGAGTCAGCAGCATCGACTTAATCGACAGTGAATTGACTGGAAATGATAGCAGCTGCTGTTGCAATAAAAATAGCGGCGCGAGTTGCGCGGATACAGACGGTTGTAGCAGGCTTTCGGTCTCTGATGCCTTTGCTGGTGCTCTGATCTTCGCCTCGGCTATGGCGATTGAATCAAGTCGTCCGGCAACCAAGTCGCGTAAACCGAAAGCAATTTCAGTGTCTATTATCTCGAACGAATCGCCTTCGTAGACGCCACTGGCTGTCTCGATTGAAAGCGTAAAGACTCTTCTTCCTTTATGACGTTTTGCGCGTACGGGGGCATCGATCACCAGCTTTTGGAGTACTATACCCTGCGACAACGCAATGTTTTTCGCCAGTGGATTGATTATCATTGCAGGGGCCGCAAGCAGTAGGGCGCAGCCGCCAATCACCGCGGCTAGCACGCTTGCCGCTGCGATGAGGAGCGGTTTCTTTAAGGCTCGTAGCGTTATAGACATAGTCTCGATTCGTTAAAAGGGGGCTGACGCAACTGTGACTGCAAATCGCACAAATCGCACAAATCGCACAAATAGTGCAAACCTTTAATTCATCATCATGGCCCCAAACACTAGTTTAACTTTTATTGAGATCAGGCGAGGGTAAATTATGGAAAATTTCACTCCTTTGAGCGCGCTTATCGGCGGCTCTTTTATAGGTCTTTCGGCAGTGATTATGCTGGCAGGTAATGGAAGAATAGCCGGCATAAGCGGCATCTTAGGCGGCGCAATATCCTCGCGCGGCGAGGAGAGGCGTTGGCGAGTTTTATTTCTCGCCGGTCTCCTGCTCGCAACGCTGCTCTATCAGTTTATCTCAAGCTCGCCGATTACAATCGAGACCCAAGCTAGCCCCGAGTTCCTCGTCGTTGCTGGGCTTTTGGTTGGCTTTGGCACGAGGCTTGGAAGCGGCTGTACCAGTGGTCATGGTATCTGCGGGATTGCCCGCTTTTCAAAGCGTTCGTTCGCTGCCACTGCGACGTTCATGTTATTCGGTTTCATCACGGTCTATGTTACCCGTCATCTGATGGAGATAGGAATATGAGTATCGCGACGGATCAGACAAACCATGAGAGCACGTTTGCCCATTCAACAGTTGCACTGCTATCAGGGCTGCTTTTCGGGCTAGGGCTTATCATTTCGGGCATGGTCAATCCTGGCAAGGTAATCGGCTTCTTGGATCTCGCGGGAGACTGGGATCCGAGTCTACTCTTCGTCATGGGCGGGGGTGTTGCTGTCACTACGGCGACTTTTTGGCTGGTCTTGCGTCGTGAG
>LICD01000260.1 GCA_001438145.1 OM182 bacterium BACL3 MAG-120619-bin3
TTTCTGAGATATCACGCCGTGCTCAGGGTAAATCGGAGGTCCTAAACATGCAAATTAAGCGGTTGCTGAGCGCTCGAGATATGCCTATTTACCTAACGCAGCCATCATTGCATTAGCATAACGGCCCACATCACAGCCCGTAAAGTCATCGCCTTTAGGAGTATGTTCTGGACAAAATGCTTGATTCATCAAGAAACTTTTAATTTCAATCAGTATCGGCTCAATCCAGCTTGTATCAGCTTTATAGGGAATGATTGAAGCGTTGAACTTCATCCAAGCGATTGACGGGTCGTCATCAATGAGCATACCTTCTATATCTTTGTGCTGAGCATCTACATAAACGAAATAGCCAGTACCAGAAACATTAAAACCTTTTCTTCTAGCGACCCAGATGTACATATCCATTTGCCGTTTATATCCAATCTTCCAAGGATCATTCAAAGAAGAGGGTTTGACCTCATATTTAATCGGGCTTCGTGTTCCCTGAGCCTGGCTCTTGTAGTCAACGATGTGAAGCTGTTTTGTTTTGGTATTTAGAAAGACATCATCAAGCCCGCCACCGAATTTGATATTCGTCTCATCATGAACCGTGTTGAAGTAGGTGTCGTTCAATCCATAATGAAGAGAGTTCGCCCAGTTCTCGAGATGATCGTGTTGCCAAGGAATCATATGACCTAGACCGGCTTTTTCCCAAAGAGGTAGGGTCGATCTGCCTCGAACAGCATCAGCATCTCTCTTGAGGAGAATGTCTGTCGTTGTGTTGAGCGTAAAGCTTGGGATTTCAGGCGGCTTAACTTTGTGAATCTGCTCAAGCCAAAAACAAGCCTTACATCTTAGATAGTTCTCGACCCTACCTCTTGAAAGCTCATAGGGGGCCTCGTTCATCGGGTCAAATCTTCCTCTGTGGCGTTTGCTCAATTTCTTCCCCTCATTCTTTAACTCATCTGTATACCGCTTCCCTTCATAAACACCTCTCTTTGAGCTAGGTTCCAACGCCAATTGGTGTCCTGGAGGCCTTAGAGCGCGTACTTCTAGTATGTCACTCGTTAGAAGGCGGGACAGTGAAGCGAGGATACTTTTCATACCATGCCTTATGCTCCTCGCTATTAGCATCCACATTCTTGATGCGAATACCATAATCATCGAGCAAGCGAACTCGCCCTTCTCTTAGTTGATATCCATGTGCCACCAAATCTTGGTAGTTATCAGTAGCCTTATAATGCCAGTAAACCTCATAAAGAACTCTAGGACTGCTACCCATGACTTGGGCCAAGTCTTCTAAAGTGATGTCTTTGTTGTAAAGATAACGCCTTGCCGCATATCTATGACGAATACTGTAGGGTGCAATTCGCTTTTGTTGAGGGTCACCTTTTTTCGCAAACCCTAGCTCTTCAACTGCCCTTCTCCATTGCCCCCTAAACGAAAGAACAGGCTCATTCTTGATGATGCGCCTTTTCTCTATTGTTACAGGATGAGCAAACAAGTATTCGCTCGTTACCCCCCACGCCTTTCTAATTGCCAATATATCCTCATAGATATTTAGCCATTGCTTGTCCGCCACCGCCGAGTATTCTCTTCCTTTCTCTTTACGTCTTATTATGATGTGTTCCACATCTTTAGCGTTCGATGTCATCTTGATATCAATGTCGCGCATTTTTATTGCATTCTTGGCATCTTTCCAGGGTCGAACACCAGTAGCATCAATAGTACAGAGCCACAGATAGAATAGCCGTTGATAAACTCGCTCCAGCGCGGGATCCTTTTCGTTGATATATTTGTTTTCGATGTATTGTAGAAGAGTCGTGTATTGATGTTGTGTCATTTCAGGGCGTCGAGAGTTGCGCAGAGACTCTGGAACGTCTTTTATTTCGGGGATGGTGTCTATGAGTCCTTTCATTCGCGCCCACTTAAAGACACTCCTGAGGACTCTGTTTTGCTTATTAAGCGTGCCTGACGTCCACCTACGGTTAAGTTCCTTTTGCTTCCAAGTACTTCTCCACTCACTCCAGTTTTGAATCTCACGAAAGTTAATAAGTCGTAAGTCTCCATGCCTAAAGTCAGAGTAACAAGTGATCAGGTTTTCAATGACCCACTTTGATTGACGGAAGTTCTCCTTATTCCATGCTGACGAGCCTCCAGGAATCAGTCTTCTAGGCCTAGCCTTTGCCGAGTCGATTTCATCTAATTCTCGATTTTGCTTTAAACCCTCAAGCGCTTCTTCGATGTATTGCTCTGCGGCACTTGCTACTGAAGTTTTTCGTAACGGTAAGCCAAGTCGCCAATCCTTTTCTAGTTCATAGAACCAATCAGCAGCTTTACGTTCGGCCTTCGCAAGATTTTTGGGGTCATCTTTTATGTAGTCGAGCTCAAGGGAACGGACTGGTGATCTTGCTCGCCCAAAGGATGCACGACATTGCCAGATACTTCTGATTCCTTTTGAGTCAGGAGAAGCAAATAGCGTGAGTTTATCGATGTGAGGATGTTTGCGCTTTGAACCTGAAATCGTTCTCGGCATAGCGACGATTCTCCAACAATTCTCCAAATCGGATAGTCAGAGTGTAGGCAAATCTAGGAAGG
>LICD01000261.1 GCA_001438145.1 OM182 bacterium BACL3 MAG-120619-bin3
CCACCAAGGCAAAGATCGAGGCGTTTATCGTGACCCTCGGCACGATGGGAATTTACCGTTCGCTTGTTACTTATATGGCTGATGGGGGGACTCTGTCGTTAAACTTCACCATCGGCGACGTGTATAGCGAAGTCTATTACGGCACCTTGCTCGGCCTGCCGTATCCGGTCTGGGTTTTCTTAGCTGTAGCAATAATTGGCTATGTGTTACTTAACATGACTGTCTTCGGACGCCATTGTTTTGCAGTGGGGTCTAACGAGAGCGTCGCGCATTATTCGGCAATTAATGTAGACCGCGTTAAAACTGCTACTTATATTCTTCAGGGTCTCTGCGTATCGATTGCCACGATCATCTATGTGCCACGATTAGGCTCGGCGTCAGGGCAGACCGGTATTCTTTGGGAGCTAGAAGCGATCGCGGCCGTAATCATCGGCGGCACCATGCTCAAGGGTGGCTACGGGCGCATTTGGGGCACGGTTGTCGGCGCGTTGATACTCACGCTGATTGGCAACATACTCAATCTCACCGATGCGGTGAGCAACTATCTCAATGGCGCGGTGCAAGGTGTGATCGTTATCGTTGCTGTGTACCTGCAGCGCGGCGCATGGCGCGCAAAGAACTAATTAGTTAACACGGGTGATAAACATGAAAAAACACGAGACGACAGCCATGTATTCTCAACATAATTTACTCTGCACCTGCAGCGGTGCTGCTGCTCATAGCTTAGGCTTGTTGACTATGGGTGCTTACGTAAACGTCCGTCGTGTGCTTGCCAAGTTTACAAGGCTCGCGCTCGCCGCATCCGGTTTACTACTGACGGTTACCGCGCCGACCCTGCACGCACAAACGATTGGCGTCTCTATTCCTGCGGCGACGCATGGCTGGGCCGGTGGTCTTAATTTTCATGCAGAGCAGACGAAACAGCGACTCGAGGCGGCGAACCCGGGCCTCAAAGTCGTGCTAGTTACTGCCAATAGCGCCTCGGAACAGGCGAACGACCTTGAAGACCTCGTTGCGATTCATCGAATGGACGCACTAGTTATCCTGCCATTTGAATCGGCGCCGCTGACCGGCCCAGTTCGCAATGCCAAACGCCGCGGCGTGTTTGTCACCGTTGTCGATCGTGGTCTTAGCGAGCCGGGTATTCACGATGTTTATGTGGCTGGAAATAACGCTGAGATGGGTCGCGTTTCGGGCGAGTACATAAAAGAGCGCTTGAGCGGCGGCGGAAAAATTGTCGTGTTGCGCGGAATGCCCACCGTGATCGACGAACAGCGCTTCGACGGCTTTATGTCGGCGCTTGAGGAAAGCGATGTCGAGGTATTGGACGATCAATACGCCAACTGGAATCGCGACGACGGCTTTACTGTGATGCAAGATTTCTTGTCGCGCTTTCCCAAAATAGACGCTGTATGGGCGCAGGACGACGATATCGCGATCGGTGTGATTCAGGCCGTCCGACAGGCGCGTCGACAAGACGAGTTATTTGTTGTTGGTGGCGGCGGCATGAAAGACATTGTTAAGCGTGTCATGGACGGCGACGAGCTGACGCCGGTTGATGTGTTGTACCCACCCTCGATGATCTCAACAGCGATGGAGTTAACGGCACTCAAGTTAATCTCTAACACGCCTATCGAAGGCGAGTATATTCTTGGCTCGCCGCTAATCACGCAAGACAATGCCGAAGACTACTATTTCCCCGACTCACCGTTTTAAGCCGCGGCAGAAGAGAGCAGAGATGAAAACGATAAAGGGCCCCGCAATTTTTCTTGCGCAATTTGTTGGCGAAGACGCACCGTTTAATTCACTAGACAGCATCGCGGCGTGGGCGGCTGACTTAGGCTACAAAGGCATTCAAGTGCCCAGCGGCGAGCCGAGCCTAATCGACCTCGAATTAGCCGCCGAGAGTCAGTCTTATTGCGACGACCTGCGTGACACATTGGCTAACCACGGCATCGAAATAACGGAGTTATCTACGCATCTGCAAGGCCAGCTAATCGCCGTTCATCCGGCCTATGACGAAATGTTTGATGGCTTCGCACCTGCACATTTGCGTGGCCGGCCCGATGCGCGTCAAGACTGGGCAGTGAATCAACTCATGCTTGCTGCGAAGGCTTCGCGCAGGCTCGGACTTACTGCGCACGCGAGTTTTTCTGGCGCGCTGGCATGGCCGTATTTCTATCCGTGGCCGCAGCGTCCTGCCGGCTTGGTCGAGACGGCGTTCGATGAACTTGCGGCACGCTGGCTTCCCATTCTCGATGCGTTTGATGACGCGGGTGTCGACATCGGATTCGAATTGCATCCCGGCGAAGACTTACACGATGGCGTGACCTTTGATATGTTTTTGGAGCGCGTTAATTACCATCCCCGTGCCAATATTCTATTCGACCCAAGTCACATGGTCTTGCAGCAACTCGACTACTTAGGGTTTATGGATGTTTACAAAGACCGAATCAAGCTTGTGCATATAAAAGACGCCGAGTTTAATCCCACGGCTAAACAGGGCGTTTACGGCGGCTATCAACCGTGGGTCGATAGGGCGGGAC
>LICD01000262.1 GCA_001438145.1 OM182 bacterium BACL3 MAG-120619-bin3
CGACATACACACCATTAACGTGCTCATTTGTCTCGTCATGATCGCTATCATCGACGTAAACCCCGCTCGCATAGTCGTCTGACTCATCGTATTCACCGTCGTTATCGCCAACGTAGACCGAGGTGCTCGAAGGTGCTGTGGATTCCACGTTGGCCACTGCTGCAAATAAGATAGCCGGATCAATACCGAAGTATTTCGCTAAAAGGTTAATCATGGCTTCCATTTAATGTACTCCTCTAAATTTATTTGAACCTATGCTAGCAGCGGTTCCTTAAAGAATTCTTAAGAGACGGGAATTTCTCTTCAACTCCCAGAATCCACATAATGATTCATATCACTGAGCAAAAGCTGCGCCAAGGTCATAGAATCTGACTCTAGTCATCAGAGTCCTTCGAATCCCTAACACCGTCACTGTCCGAATCCGGATTATCGATATCACCGTCACCGTCTATATCGTCGTCGGAATCATAAATTCCGTCATTGTCATCATCATAATCGAGGTCATCAGTAATCCCATCTGAGTCCGAATCTCTGGTATCTAAGAGCCCGTTGCCATCGCTATCGTCATCAAGCAGGTCTGGAATTCCGTCCGCATCATCATCATCGTCTAGATAATCAAGAATTCCATCCAAATCAGAATCTACGATCCCTTCGAGCGCATCGGGTATGCGGTCGCTGTCCGCATCACTACCATCAATAATTCCATCTCCATCCACATCAAAATCACGGCTATCTTGTATGCCATCATTATCATCATCGAAATCTTCTCTATCCGATATACCATCGCCATCCGTATCTAGGTCATCAGATTTCCCATCACCGTTCCAATCATGATCATCGACATCTTTTACACCATCACCATCAGAATCGAGATCAACGTAATTAGCGATGCCATCGCTGTCGTTATCCAGCACCCCTTCAGATACGTCGAAAATACCATCGCCATCCGAATCTGTGTCTAAACTATCAATGATCCCATCACGATCACTGTCACGGTCTCCCTCGATATAATCCTCTATGCCGTCGCCGTCTGAATCAGAGTCTAAGTAGTTTGCTAAACCATCACCATCGACATCATCAACGCCTTCGTCATCGTCAAATAATCCATCGCCGTCAGTATCTATTCCAGTTCGGGCACTCAAAAGAGAAAAATAGCTGCCAGTGGCATCTAATTCAAAAATCCCACGGTAATCCTGGCCATCAAAATCTACTACAGTAGTGTTTAGTCTCCCACTAATTGAGTCATAAGTGCTAAAAGTGCTCTTTGTATAAACAGCTGGGACAGCGCTAATAAGTTTTAGTCTTCCGTCATCTTCAAGACGTAACTGCACGGTGTATTTAGCAGAACCTACTGTCACAAGATTTAGTTTTAGTACCCCAGTAGTTGAATCAAAACTATCTGCCTTGGCGGCTACAGAGCAGCCCATGGCAATTAGCAATAAAATGGGGCGTGAAAATAGTGTTGATAGTTTCATAAGCATGCCTCTTAGTTAACTCTAAAAATAGTATCGATATAGATACACTATAATGAGAGCCATCAAAGCATCATTAACTTAAGGGAGTATTAACTGAACCGCATGGTTTTTATAACTATCAAATTTGATAAATCTTACTGAACTTTATTTCAGAGGTATGGAAAGGACACGTATCACACGAAGCAACAAGCGCACTGAGTACGCTTAGCTAACTCGAAGCGGGACGCCTGTTCTCTGCTTCGTCTCCCACTGCTCCGGAAGTTCTAACTCGATATTAGCAGCGGGTAATGCTGGATTGCCCAGAATCACGTCAGCCACTTTCTCTGCCACCATAATAACCGGCGCATTGATATTGCCGTTGGGAAGCGTCGGGAATACCGAGGCGTCGATTACCCGCAGATTCTCGATACCATGCACATGACAGTCAGCATCAACTACGCTCATTAGATCGCTTTGCTTTCCCATCTTGCACGTACCTGCGGGGTGATAGGCGCTTTCCACGTTCTCCTTTACCCACTTATCAATATCTGCGTCGCTAGTAATATCGATTCCAGGCTGAATTTCATCTCCTCGATAATTGTCCATCGCGGGCTGACTGATAATCTCTCGCGTCAACCTAATGCATTGCCGCCACGCCTCTCGGTCTTCTTGCTTTTGGTAATAATTAAACAAAATACTCGGCGCGGCAGTGGCATCTGCAGAGATGATTTTCACGCGTCCGCGACTCTTAGGCTTATTAGGACCCACATGAACCTGAAATCCATGCCCCGAAATTGACGGAGTGCCGTCATATCGCATAGCTGCAGGCAAAAAATGGTATTGAATATCGGGGGCCTTAAGACCGCTCGATGACCGAATAAATGCACAGGACTCGAAATGATTAGTCGCGCCAAGCCCTTTTTTAGTAAGGAGCCACTTAGCGCCAATAATGCCTTTGCTGATAAGTCCGAGTTTGGAATTTAGGCTTACCGGCTGCTTACACCAGAACTGGAAATAGACCTCCAAATGATCCTGCAGGTTTTTCCCAACCCCTG
>LICD01000263.1 GCA_001438145.1 OM182 bacterium BACL3 MAG-120619-bin3
GGCCACTGTGTGACCTCCATATGATAGGGGTCATATTGAATGGCGGGAGAAGACGCAGGCTGGCAGTCGTATTTTGGCGCAATTATTTCTTCCCAAACCTGTTGATAAGCCAGAGCGCGTTCGTTAAGCACTGGAAAGTTTGCTGGCTCCCAAGGCATGTTTTCGCCATTGATGGGGCGTGCCCGGGTCCCGCCGTCCCAGATACCTGTGAGGTCGGGCGCTACGGCAGAATCTGTTTGAGCAGAGACTGCAGCAAGCGGCAGCCCAATTGCCAGTTGAGCGATGAGTAGCGCTTTATAGACAAAGAGGCGCGCTCTGGGGTGTGAATGAGTTGCTAGTGAGTTGCGTGTTTTGTTCGCATGCATAAGTAGCTACCTGGTGTCGGTGAATAGTGGGGAAGGACGCTAGCGGGTAGGCGTTGGGTCTTGCGTGCGACCGCCTTCTAAAACAGGGCTGCCATCTGCGCGAGTGAGTTTTCGGCCCAAGAGCCCTTTTGCGCCCTCTGCCCGCGCGGAAGGTCCCGCCACGCGAACTACCATGCCGACGGGTAGCAAGTCGGGAGTCCAGCCAACACGACGTAACATCACGGGCGCCCCTAGTTCTACTTGCCACTCTGCGGTTGCGCCTGATTCGTCGGTCACATCGAGAAAGAGCGCGGCGTGTGGATTTCTAAAAACGAAGCGAGTCACGACGCCTTCGATTTCAATCGGCTTATCGGAATCGTAAAAAGGGCCGCTAGCATGGTGAGCCGTAAGTGGCAGCGCTAGGCCAATAAAGCTAAACGAGGCTAAAAAGAGCGAAGTCAGTAAGGTGCGATGACGGGTCATGGTATCTCCTTGTTGTTCCTGTCAGCCCAACGTTTCCATGCGTAACGTTGACTTAGAGGAAGTAATAGAAACAGGGTTAAGTAAAGGTTTCCGGCGGCCACAACATAGGTTTTATTGTCGTAGAAAACGAACGCTGTGATGCAGGAGAGAGCGGCAACCGTGGCCACGACAATCCAAGTAAGGCAGGCTTTTTTACAAAAGAAAACCTCGAGATGGCGAAGCTGGAGTTCGCTGCGGTATCGCAATGCGTTTAAGTACAGCGCGACGAGAATCGCCGACAATCCGATTAATCCAAAGCCAAAATAGATAAACAGAATAGCGACTTGATTGTCATCCCAGCCTCCAAGCACAAAAATATCAGTGCCAAGGGCGTCACCGCTTGAGTAAAGCACCGTTGCCTGCGCCATCAGTTTTATTGGGTAGACAAACACGAGAACAAGCATCACGAGCGCAAGGCTGAGATACAGGGTGGCGGAGTCTTGGAGGCCAAAATGGCGACTCCAGTTTGCATGTGTGACCCAGATCGAACCGATAATGATTGCGCTAATTAGAAAGGCGGGAATGTCGCGCGATAGCTCCAATAACTCTTCGGGGTTGGTAGGTATTTGGTCGATGCTGATTACTAGCATCGTGAAAGCGAAGGCGAACGCCGCATCGACGAAGGTTTCTATGCGGCTCATGTTTTCGCCTCGTAGAATCTTCCCGCGGTCGACGCGGCAAGCTGAGATGTATTCGTCTGACAGGCGGTTCATTTCTATTCTCCTCGTGCGGCTCTGGCGTGTTTTAGCCGAACGGCTCGCCTCCGTCGATATCGCCAATCGCAAGAATTGGCGAGGCATCAATATCCTCGGCATCCATCATACTGGCTACTCTACCTACAGCGCTAACCAGCAAATGTTGCTCCCAGGATTCGAGTTTTCGGTACTCGCGCAAAAAGCCAGATTGAAGTAACTCAGGCGCCTCCTCGTATTTAGTTTCGCCAAGTTCTGTAAGCACGATATTTATTGTTCGCTTGTCAGTGCCGAGGCGTTTGCGTTGAACGAGTCCGTTTTTTTCAAGGCGATCGATAAGGTTAGTGACCGTGGCCTGAGAGAGCAGAATCGATTTTGCAATCGCGCTTGGAGTCGGCTTGTCTATTTTGACGATTGCATCCATCACCAGCAGCTGCGAGATCGTCAGCCGCGTGTCTTTTTGCAGGCGTTTTGAATAGAGGTCGATCGCACGGGTTATCCGTCTGAGTGCAATCAGTAGTTCGTCGTAGTCTTTCATCTAAGTGAAGTTCCGTTTATTTAAGGGTTCCGCGTAGGGGTTTCGTTGAGGGGTGCCGTTTTATGAGCTCCGTACTGGTGGTCTGATTCTTGGAGGTGGCGACCGGATTCTGTCTTCATTTTAGTGCAAAGGGGCGCGGATAAGCTGCTAATACTTATAGTCTCTTTTTGCTGTCTATGAAGCAAATTGTTTAGATATCGAATTAAATTGCATGACACTTCTTCGTAGAGTTTGGCGCAGAGAAGTC
Organism: OM182 bacterium BACL3 MAG-120619-bin3; assembly: GCA_001438145.1. GTDB lineage: Bacteria > Pseudomonadota > Gammaproteobacteria > Pseudomonadales > Pseudohongiellaceae > UBA9145. The sequence continues at coordinate 2,344 of LICD01000263.1, forward strand.
AGAATTAGCTCTTTATATTGTTGTTTTTAATGTATTTACAAAAAATCCTCTTCTTTTTCCTACCCCCTTTTCTAGTGGTGATATCATTCTGGGGGTACTAATTTACTTCTACTTCTATATACTGGCTGGGAAATTAATGACATGACAGTGCCGCTTGG
>LICD01000264.1 GCA_001438145.1 OM182 bacterium BACL3 MAG-120619-bin3
GCACCGCCGAAAGCGAGTTTGGATACAGCCTGTCAATCGTTGACGCCAAAGTGCCCCCGTTGTTTAACATCGACAATGTGCTACCAGAGCGCTGCAGCGGACTTACGCCTACGGCGAGCAGCTACCGCTTCAGCTGTAATCCCGCGCTTTCCAGCGACGACACCCTCCTTTTCCCTTGGCCGCTTGCAGGCGTAGTGCTTGTAGCAAACTGGCGCGACGGCAGCAGCCATTCGAGTTATTTTCGTGGCGATGGCGTCTTCGTTGAAGTCTCGCTGGCCGAAGTGCGCGCACCGAGTGCGGCGCTAGGCAGGCTAGCACTGCGGTATTTCGAATTAGGCATCGAGCATATTATGTTCGGCTTTGATCACTTGCTTTTCGTTGTCGGGCTCATGCTACTTTTGGGCGGGGCAAACCCTGCGAACAGCGGCAGCACCCTTTTACACGGCAAAAATAAGACAGCAAGATACTTAAAAACGATCACCGCTTTCACACTAGCGCATAGTGTAACGCTTGCCGCTGCAAGCCTTGGCCTCGTTAGCATACCCATTGCCCCTGTCGAGATCCTGATCGCACTGTCTATCGTGCTTCTCGCCCGCGAGGCGCTTCTCGCTCAGCGTGGTCACTTTTCGCTCAGTTACCACTACCCTTGGGTTCTCGCCTTTCTATTTGGGCTCATTCATGGCTTCGGCTTTGCAAGCGCACTCGGCAATCTAGGCCTAAATCCGGGCGATGTCCCTGCCGCACTCCTCTTTTTTAATCTGGGCGTCGAAGCAGGTCAGCTGGCTATTATCCTGGTGAGCTTGACCCTCGCGCGCGCTCTTTACGCAAGCGCCGGTCGACTCTCTACAATCGGCGTGTTGACTAGCCCGAGCGGTGCGGCGATGACATCGATTAGCGCATTATCCTACCTACTCGGCGGCGTAGCGACTTATTGGTTGATCGAACGCCTGCCCTCCCTATGGATTCAGTAACAAACAGGGATAGACCGCCAAGGCAGGTTCCGGGCGACGCATCAAAGAAGCGCAGGCCGATAAATCGCCACGATAGGGGCTTTGAAACAGCAGTTTTAAGGTATGCTTAGCCATAGGGTGAGGTGGAATTAAACGCTCACCCAAGACAATCGAAAAACATCAGCCCACACTCGGCAGACTAGCCGCTACTTATTTTAGGAGAGCCTATGAAAACCTCATCCCTAGCCTTTAAGGCAACCCTCGCTTGCGCACTAACAGCGGCAACTGGCGCAAGCCTCGCCGCAGATCCCGCGGCGACACGCGCAAAAATTGACATGGCGTTACAAGGTGATATTCGAAGCGAAGCGGAAGTCGCGCGCGACGCCAATCGTAAGCCCGGCGAGGTATTAGAATTTTTCGGCCTCGAAGACAACATGAAAGTCTTGGAAATATCGCCTGCGACGGGCTACTGGTCGAAGTTTGTCGGTCCGACGCTGTGCGCAAATGGCGGCGAGCTTGTCGTGTCGGTTGGCGTCAGTGCCGATTATCGAAGCGAAGTCATGAGCCTGCCGGGTTTGGGCTGCGCCAGCGCAATCAACGATGACATCTCCCTTGGCAATCTTCCCGAGTTTGATTTCAGCGAAGACGATTTCGACATGGTTCTCACGTTCTGGAACCTACACAATCCCTCTGCCGAAGGCCGCGCTAATCTCAACAAAGCTGTCTTCGACTCTCTTAAATCTGGCGGCATCTATGGCGTCGTCGATCACACGCGTCGCCACATGCAGCCTACCTCGCGTCCAGTCGGACGGCGCTTGGATCCAGTTCTGGTAATCAAAGAACTCCTCGATACAGGTTTCGAGTTTGTCGACTATAGCGACATGCATTTTCATCCCGAAGAAGATTTGAGCCAAGAAGTCGGCACGCCTGGTGTGCGCGGTGCGACAGACCGCTTTACCCTTAAGTTCCGTAAGCCGTAAATCAGTAGCCCAATGCCGCCGCCGTTTCTCGAGCACCGACTCGGCACCGGCGGCGTAATCCGGCCTTTTGGCTCGCGACCCCACTAATTCCGTTTGACATTCAGTGGTTTAGGGGTATCATGCAGCCCGCTTGAAAGTAAGCACTCTTTATTTTCCCATTTCGATGTCTTCAGTAGCACCTCGTCCTGTAAGTTAATAAGTGTACCGCCGAATTTCTAGCACGACCCCCTAACGGGAATATTTAATACGAAAAGCAGGAACAAGTTATGTCAGACAAAATTACTGGAACAGTTAAGTGGTTCAACGAAAATAAAGGATTTGGATTCATTGAGCGCGAAGGCGGCCCAGACGTATTCGCTCATTTCAGCGCTATCCAGAGCGAAGGTTACAAGACTCTCGCTGAAGGTCAGCGCGTTGAGTTTATCGTAACTGACGGCCAGAAAGGCCCACAGGCTGAGCAAATCATCGCCCTCTAAGGCTGACTAATTGCTAGTTTGTAGTTAGTTTAGAGAAAGGCGAGCCTCGCGCTCGCCTTTTTTGTGTCTGCGGTTTGTG
>LICD01000265.1 GCA_001438145.1 OM182 bacterium BACL3 MAG-120619-bin3
ACAAATTTAGCGACACCTGCGCGCGTCATGATTTCCGACGCACCGACTCTCGTAAGCGACGCGAACTATCTCTCGATCGGCGACGCCTTAACTAATTTCTCGGGGTATTCGGCGCAGGCACTGGGTATAGATTCTGACTCCACTTATCGAACCTATTACAGCAAACTCCTGCGTTTAGAAGCCGAGACCTCAGACTCCTCTTGTTATCGCCTGCGTTCACACCTGCATCCTAATTTTGCATTAGATGTCGACGAAGACGATTTTGATAATCTTAAATTTCGCAATAACTTTGGCAATACTGCAACAAGCTATGGCTATGTCTGCTTTACCTACGATAAGTCGACTCGATTGCTGCGAGCGAAGACGCGTTACAACTACAACGCGGCTGATTTTACCTACACACAAGACTCCTCTTTCGCGCGCGGAAACTATTATGTGAGGCTCGGTAACGGTGGCTTCAATTTAGTGGCGAGCAACAGCGAGGCAACCAAACTTTATATTTATGATTCGCCTCTCGACTTTTCTGTCCCGTTCGACTTTAACCCTGCCAAGACAACGCCGGTAACCAACCCAGCCGCGGCGTACATCAGTAAGCCGGCGGACTTTAATATTAGTCGCCTTGGCAGCGAATATACCGCGCAAGTAAAAGTCGATGGCGTCGCTGCGCCGGGCACTAATGCAACAACACGCACAGCAGCAGACGCGATGCTACTTAAGATAGAGAACTCTCTCGCATCAGGCGAATCGCTGCGCTACGACATTAAAGTGTATGCCGCCTTCCGCGATGGCTTACTCGCGTCGACATTGCAAAGCGACGGCATTTCGAATGGCGAGCTTGGCCAAAACCTCGTGCCCTATGTGTTCTTCACCAATGAAAAAGACAGCAGCGGCGTTAGTCATCCTTACATGGTGATTATGAGCTACGGCAATCCTGGCTCACCGCATGGACTGATGGATGTGCCACGCCCACCGGGCCAGGGATCAGGCTCATATGGCAGCAGCAACGTGACTCGTTTCACTAACCTCGACCGCTATTCTATTGGCATTCCGATGAAGGACTATGGCGAGGTTAGCGCCGTCGACGAGAACGCGAGCGTGCTGTCGAACCAACTATGGGACGACGTATCGGGCAGTAAGGGCGCGCGTGATGTATTTAACTACGCAAGTGCTAACGACAACGGCATTATGATTTCGGGCGCGGTGATGTTTCCGGTTTATAACAATCGTCTGATGCCCTCGCAGGCCGATGCCGAACTGTCGGCTAACGGTTGTCACGTCGGTCAGGGCGGCGGCGGACCACATTGCCATGCCGATGGCTACGAAAGCCAAGGCGTTCTCGGTGTCTATACTGACGCAGACTATGAAGGCAAAGAGCATCCGCCACTGGTTGGTTTTGGTTACGACGGCGTTGCGCTCTTTGGCGTTTATCGCGAAGACCAAGACACACAGCTAGAAGGCTTCGGCACTGCACTCGACGCATGGGGCGGTCACGAACACGACTCGCTCGGCTATCACTATCACGCCGACCGATCTAAGTCGTTAACGCTGAGCATTCCCGGCGCGGCGGCCGCGTCGTACCGCGTGCGCTCGCTCATACTCGGAGCCTATAAGGGCAAGCTCACTGGCACGCCTTATTTTGTTAGCAAAAAATCGGGGAACGATGCGACCTTCTTAGGCGGCATCTAGACGCCTGCGACGCCGCTAGACGAGCTTTGTAATTGCTATTCGCTGAGGCGCGCGGCACGGACTGTCACGAGGCAATACGCAGAGATCATGCGCGATACAGGGCTGCAAGCAACGCAATACAGCATATTGGCGATGCTAAGCGACGGCGAGCGGCTTTCGATCAGCGAGCTTGCAGACGACCTTGGTCTCGAACGAACGTCGATGAGCCGTACGCTGCGACCGATGGAGCGCGAAGGGCTCGTCGCTCTCTCATCCGAAGGATTTCGGCGCAAACGCGCAATCGAACTGACAGCCGCCGGTTTTTCACGCTACCAAGAATGCCTCCCCCTCTGGCGAACTGCGCAAGCGCGGTTTGCAAAGAAATACAGCCCAGAGCAGCTAAATCAACTGCATTCGCTTCTCGCACTAATTGGCGAATAGCATTCATCCGCTCACTCACTAAAACTATTTGTTACCGTTTTACACCAATCCTTTCTGCGATTTAAATTCCGCTCAATTTCCTGACCGAAATTGCTTTACTCGTGCCGATTTTTTCTTCACTCTAGAAGATGCCTTATTCCAAAACTATAAAAAAGAATGAGAGGTATCGAGAATGTCGAAAATCTTTACCACCACCGCACCTAGCCTCGGACGCCGCGCGTTTCTGCGCAACGCATCGGTCGCAGCACTGGCAAGCGGCACCGCAGCCACCACCCTATTTAGCGAAAGCCAGGCGCAGGGCACTGCCCGAACGATGGCACACACGGGAATGAAATTTGATTTCGATACGCCTTACAATCGGGTC
>LICD01000266.1 GCA_001438145.1 OM182 bacterium BACL3 MAG-120619-bin3
CGAGGGGGCCGCGCACGCCTGCCACTCCCAGACTCGGCTCGCGATCATCGAACGGAACGCTGCTGGTGCTGCCATAAGGCGCGTGCCGCTGAAGCCGATGAACGTCGCCGTAGGCGACCTGCCAAGTGCCGTAACGCTCTTCAAGCGTCTGTGCTGCGCGAGCAAGCGCACGGAATCGCGCAGGGATGTCTGCCACGAATTCCTCTTTCAAGGTTTCAACCGGATAGCCCCTGCCATAAAGCGCCTCATACCACGCCACGGCGAGCGTTGTTTGCGTCGATTTAAGTGAACTGCGGTAATCCCAATCGAGGAGGTGGTCGAGAAAGGGCCTTACTTCGCTAGCGAGCGTGGGGTGAGTCTGTTCCAACGATTCGAAGCGGCGTTGATAACGGGGTAGTTCCGTCATCGGCCAGTAAAGCGTGGTGTCATAGGCCAGCTCTTGAAACTTTTCGAACGTCATATCCTTGGCCTGACGCAGCAGCCAACGAGACATTTGCGCGCGGCGTTTGTCGTCCGTGGCATCTTCCACCATGTAAGCTGGGAAATCTAACATCGAAGGATTGCCATCGTCGGTTGTGGTGAAGGGGGTTGAATTGGTGTTTTGCATGAAGCCCGAGGCTGGGTTAAAGACCTGCGGCAGCTCCTCAATAGGATGGAAATCGCCCCACTCAAGTTCAGGATCGGAACCGTCTACGGGTTTTGTCCAATCAACACCGGTCTTACGTTTGGCGACCGTGCCATTGTAGAGATAGAAGATATTTCCGTCGGCATCGGCATACATTGTGTTGAATGTCTGCAGCTGAAGGCTGGATGCAGCGGCGTACCACTCGTCAAAATTCGACGCGCGGGATTGGGCAAGGGACTGCACCATACGGGATCCGTCGTAAAGTCGGGGTACTTTTATGGCAAGAAAATGCGTCTCGTCTTCTTGCCTCGTTATCGGACCATGATGGCTCTTGCGCAGCTCATAGCGCCGTGGCTGGGTTTCACCCTTCACAGCAAGCTCAATCTCCCACGTCTCAGCGCGCCGCCAGTCGCCGTCATAACGATACAGGTCAGAATCGCTTGGATGATCGAAGGTCAGTCGATACACGTCTGAGATATCTGCTTCGTTGACGGTATAGGCCCAGCCAAGATGGTTGTTAAAGCCGGCAGTTGGGAAGGGCGCACCGGGATACATTGCGCCAGAAAAATCCCAACCTGAATCGCTCTTCACGTGCATTTCGGTGAACATGCCTGAGCCATACCAAGGTTGATGCGGGTTGATGAACAGCATTGCGGTGCCGTTGCGCGTGCGGTCGGGCCCAATGGCCCATTGATTCGAACCGAGGGACGCGAGTTCCTCGGCTTCTAGTTGCTCCACCTCGCGGGACGGCGCGTGTGCCGCACCCAATAAGCGCGGCAATATCATAAAGCGCTCAAAAGCTAATACGTGCCACGGCTCCATTCGAGTAATGAGACGCGGCGTGACATCAGGATTGCGCTCGAGGAAAAAGTTATAACCCTCGGCAAACGCGCGGGCAAGGGTTTGAATTTCTAACGGGAGTGAGCTGAAATCGCGCTGCGAACTTTCGACGATCTCAAAAAGCGCGACGTCGAGATCACTTTCAACTCCAGACTCACCCATTACTTCGGCGTAGCGTCCAAGGGCCTTTATGTAGGTGTCTTCAAGCTGCCAGAAGTGGTCTTCACTCTGAGCCCAGGCGGAGCCGAACATAACGGCAGCATCTGATTCTCCGCGGATATGCGGCACACCCCATTGATCACGGTGAATAACAACCTGATTCGCTAGCGATGAGGCATAGGCTGGGCCGGCTAAGCTGAAAAGGATTATCAGCCTGCTAAGGGACTCGATGATTTGACGTAATCGCATTGGGTGGACGCCTCTGAAGTAAGTAGATTAAAGGTATCTCTAGACTGGCAGGTTGTCCATAAACGTTCCCCCTTGCAATGCCGCAGCTGACGATGGGTGGGCCTGCTTAGGCTTCGCTAGGTTGCCTCTTCTGAAATGTTTGGAAGGCAAACTTGATGGCCAAGTACAGCAGCAAACCGCCTGGTCCAAACAGTAGCGTGGCAAATAAACACGGTATGACAGCAAGGTGATGAATGCCCGTTTGCTGAGCATCTTTCACCTCCCAGGCACCGACGAACAAATCAAAAGCCAAGTAGTGAATCCATCCGGCGAGTAAAAGCTCAGGGACAGAAAAAAGTAAGGTGACGCCTGCAAGTGAGCCGAAGCCTGCGCCTTCTGGTGCTGCGGGATAATTGCTGGTCATCAACCAAACATAAACAGCGCCGATGATAATAGGCGCAATGACGGGTGCGGCCCAATCCCGAGTCACGCGCCAGCGGGGCGCTAATACTAGACCAAGCCAGCCGACCATTGATAGGTTGCCGCAAAGACTAAATAGCTGTTCTAGAGTCATGAAGTGCTCCAAGTGGTCTGCTTTACAGTGGCTATTTTTACAGTA
>LICD01000267.1 GCA_001438145.1 OM182 bacterium BACL3 MAG-120619-bin3
GCGGTATACCGTGCGCTGTGTCGAAGGCGAGGAAGTGACGAGTTATCGCTGCGAGTCGGTGATCGTCGCGACCGGCGCGCTTTCGGTTCCTACGCTCGGCGGCAGCGATCGTGGCTATCATCTCGCGCAGGAGTATGGCTTGCCGTTGATAGACCGCAGCGCCGGCCTCGTTCCTTTCATGTTTAGTGATGTGACATTAGCGCTTTGCAACGCGCTGTCGGGTTGTTCGGTGAGTGTCGAGGCACGGTGCGGCTCAGCGAGTTTTAGCGAAGACATGCTATTTACCCACCGCGGGCTTAGTGGCCCTGCGATTCTGCAGATTTCAAACTATTGGCAGCCGGGCGCTACGCTTGTCATCGATCTGCTGCCTGCGCTCGATGCCGAGACGTATCTTATCGAGCAAAAGCACGACAACGCGAAGCAGAAAATTCGCAGTGTGCTCACACAGCATTTGCCTAAGGCGTTGGTAGCAGAACTCGAAAAGCTTTGGTGGCCCGAGATCGCGGAACGCCCGCTTGCAGAGTGCAACGACTCGGTGCTGCGCGGCCTCGGACAGCGCTTAAATGCGTGGCAATTGAAACCGTCGGCGACCGAAGGCTATCGAACCGCCGAGGTCACACTCGGCGGTGTCGCAACATCGGCGATTAGCTCAAAGACTATGGAGGCTGTCGATCATCCCGGACTGTATTTTATCGGCGAGGTGGTTGATGTCACGGGCCACTTGGGCGGATTTAATTTCCAGTGGGCGTGGAGCTCGGGCTTCGTTGCTGGGGTGAATGCCTAGGGAAAACTACCCTTCCCGCATTTTCTCCACGATCGCCGAGGTCGAGCAGTCGTCGAGAAAGTCTAATGACTTTACCTCGCCGCCATAGGACAGCACGTACTCGCCGCCCACAACTTGGTCTATCGAATAGTCGCCGCCTTTGACGAGGATGTCTGGGTTGAGGAGATGCAGCAGATTTTCGGGCGTGTCTTCGGGGAAGCTCACGACCCAGTCTACGGCTTCGAGTCCGGCGAGAACTGCGAGGCGTCGCTCGACCGGATTGATCGGTCGACCCGCGCCTTTTAATCGATGCACCGAGGCGTCATCGTTTATTGCAACGATGAGCCGATCGCCTAATTTTTTCGCCTCGGCTAAATAGCCTACGTGGCCGGCGTGAATGATGTCGAAGCAGCCGTTGGTAAACACGATGCGCTCGCCGTGTGCTTTTGCGTCTTCGACCGCAATGCGTAGCTGTTCGGCGCTCATCGCACCGCGGCCCGATGCCTGCAGCTGATGCAGCGCGCGGCGCAGTTCGGGGCCACTAATCGCCGCTGTGCCGAGCTTACCGACCGCAAGGCTTGCAGCGAGGTTGGCGAGCGCAGTCGCCTCGGCAAAGCCTTCGCCCGCGGCGAGGCTGGCCGCCAATACCGAGATCACCGTGTCGCCCGCGCCGGTTACGTCGAATACTTCTTGTGCGCGCGCCGGCAAGTGTAATTCGGGGGAGTCTGGGCGCAGCAGCGTCATGCCGTTCTCGCCACGTGTAATGAGAATCGCCTCGAGATCGAGGTCGAGCATGAGTGCAAGGCCCTTCTCCACTAGCGCCTGTTCGTTGGCACACGCGCCAACGACTGTCTCGAACTCGAGCAGATTTGGCGTAATCAGCGTCGCGCCTCGGTACTTTTCGAAGTCGCTGCCTTTGGGGTCGACAATCACCGGCTTGCCTTTTGCCCGCGCGGCTTTGATGAGGCTTGGAACATCCTGCAGAGCACCTTTCGCGTAGTCCGAAATAATAACCACCTGCGCGTTGTCGAGCATCGCCTCGAAGCGTGCGTCGAGGCCGACGACGTCGGCGGCATCGAACTGCTGCTCGAAATCCATGCGCAGCAACTGCTGATGCTGGCTAATCACGCGCAGTTTGGTAATCGTGGGCTTGTCGGCCGACTCTAAAAACTCGCAGCGCACGCCAGCCGCAGCGAGACGCGAGCTCAAGTCTTTTGCGGTGGCATCGGCGCCAACTACCCCGATCAGCGTTGCAGCGCCGCCTAGGGCCGCAATATTTAATGCCACGTTGCCTGCGCCACCCGGGCGGTCTTCTTGGTTATTGACGCGCACTACCGGCACCGGTGCTTCGGGCGAGATGCGCGTGGCCGAGCCATGGTAATAGCGGTCGAGCATCACGTCGCCAACGACTAGCACGCGGGCGGCTTGGAAAGGGGGCATCGATTGCGGCATGGCTGCCATCTCCAGAGTGTCTATTTGTCTCGTTTATTATTTCCTCAGGGCAGCAATAGCGAGCACTGGGAAATTTTTTCAGAGTCTAGCATAGCCGCAATGGGTGGTCGCGCCTCTGCGCTCTGCTACAATCGTCTCTTGCTCAGGACCTGGGGTACAGAACCTGGGGTAAAGAACTTGGGGCACAGGACCTGGGGTAAAGAACCTGGGGCGCATTGGAGTCCGGCA
>LICD01000268.1 GCA_001438145.1 OM182 bacterium BACL3 MAG-120619-bin3
TGAGCCATCTGACTGCGAGGCGAGGGCTGAGAATGAGAAGGTTTATAATGGGAGAGCGCAACCGGAACGGATTTAAAAGGTAAGGAAGTGAAGGCAAAAAGAATCGCATGATTAGAGGTTTTCCAAATAGAGCCGAGACGTGATTCTCGCTTAGATTGGAGAAGTTGGCTATTGCGCAGAAACGGGCGTAACACTAAATCACTAGGCAGCGTTTTTAGACGCGGGCCCTACAATGATGTGTGAATGAGGGAAGCACGAGGAAAGAACCAAGAAAGCACCCAGAAGGTCTTAGAAAGCCTGCAAAAGAGTTCAGAAAAAGCGAAGGAAAGTGTCAGGGACAATGTAATAAAGGGAAGCACGTTTCCGTGCCTCCCTTTAGGTTTTTGCAAGAATTAAAGACTAGAAGTCTGCTCGTAAGCGGGCGTAGTAATAGCCTCCTTGCCATGGAACTACAGTTCCCGATGAGTAGATGCGACCACAGCAGAAGTCTGAGATGTTATCTCTATCAGGGTATTCATCGAAAATGTTTCGACCGCCAGCAGATAATTGGAACATATCATTGATTTGCCATTGAGCTTCAAGGTCGGTCTGGAAGAAGTTAGGCAGTTCTTGAAAACGTAATCCCCCAGGCCCTGTGCCGCCTGAATTAGAATTAGTCGATTCACCGAACCAGCTCAGGCGAGCGATGATGTTAAAGTCACCAACATTGTGGATACCGGTAAAGATACCGCGCCACTCTGGGTCACCGTTGACGAAATCAGAACGGTCCTCGGCATTCAAGAATTTGGAAGCATCTGAGTCGAATTCATTGGTGGTGTAGTTTATCGCCGCGCTAAGCCTTGTCGTGCCCGCATCGCCGAAATCAATTGGATAGCTGGCAACGATATCGAAACCTTCGGTGATAGTGTCGAAGGCATTGGTGAAGTAAAACACGCCACCAATGGTGTTAGCGCCAGCGACTCCTGCGGCTTCCAATGCCTGAAAGTTAGCAAAAGCGGCACCTAGTTGGATCGGTGGAGACATCGCGAGTCGATATTGCATTGGTTCGATCGGCAATATCTATTCGATAATAGTCTAAGGTTAGATCTAACTCGCCAAGCGCTGCAGTCATACCAATGGTGTAGTTGTTAGACGTTTCAGGTCGCAGCGGCGTGGCACCCAAGGCTGCTGCCACTGGACCGTTAGCTGGGAACAACCCTGTAGCAACTGGAAAGCCGTCAGGAAGTCGGGTCGACACGTTTACTGTACCTTGCTGGCCAGGTGTCGGCGCGCGGAAGCCAGTACCAACAGAGCCACGGATAGCAACAGTGTCAGTCACCTCAAAGCGACCTGCTAATTGGTAGACCACTTCTGAATCGAAATCGTCGTAGTTCTCATAGCGGACTGCACCTTGCAAGAATAGTTGGTCCGTGACATCCGCGCTAAGCTCTCCATAGAAGGAGAAAGAATCACGCTCGTATACACCTGTAAATTGAGGTGAATTTCCTGGGAATCCATTCGACCCCACGCCAACCGCCTTATAAACAGGGTCTTTTAGGTTCGCGCAGTCAAGAGTAGAGCCGCCCGCAATCGCCCTAAGTCCGTTCGGCGCAGCAGTGCGGTCGGCGTTACACAAGTCCCATGGGTCCTGTTTCGCATAGGGGCCTACCGCGTAAGAAGCTGGATCGCCTTCAACTACTTCGTATGATTCAGACATGAAGCTCGACCCAAATGCAAACGTAGCAGGGCTCGCCAAGCCTGCATCAAACTCATAAGCGAAATCAGCTTGGAATTGGGTTTCTTGGTTAATCAAATCACCTGGTCTGAAGCTTGTTGGCGTATTCGAGCCCAACGTATTCCCCAAAGAAGGATTGATTGTATTAAACAGAGTATAGCGAATTTCACTTTCTCCAGTTCGGGCGCTAAAGTCATAAGTTAGCCCGTTGTCCAACTCCCCGCGCAATCCGCCTGCCAAGGAGAAGTCTAATACGTTGCCGTCGAATTGCGGAGTAAATCCGCCGGGGAATATTTCAAGTGGGCTATAGATCGAGCCATCTGGTTCCCTAAGGTCTTCAATTACCCCGTTGCCTGGATAGCGATAAAAAAAGTTGCCATCAGCATTGGAATCAGAGTAGTTACCGTAAGCATAAGCTTCTGTGTCTGCATCTATTTGATATCCAGAATTGAAGAACACTCGAGTCGCGTCTGATTGTGGCTGACCCCATGGTTGCACTACTTCTGGGACACCGGCAGCGTTTGCATTAGGAACGCCGGCTAGGAACGACGGAGTTACTTTCGCAGCGTAAGATGCGTTCGGATTGTAACCTGGCAGCGTTGGATCTACACAAAAATATGACTGACAGTACTGATCGGCGCGAACAGTGCGGTCTGTTTCAACAAATTCAGCGGAGATACTCACGAAACCGTCTTCACCAAGTGGCAAACCGATGTTACCTTG
>LICD01000269.1 GCA_001438145.1 OM182 bacterium BACL3 MAG-120619-bin3
AGGCCGCCTGCGTATTGTCCGCAACGGCACCCTGTTAGCCGCGCCGGTAGAGGGCATCCCGGAGGTTCACGCAGTAGGCCAAGGCGGTCTATTTGACGTGCTTCCCCACCCCGATTTCGAATCGAACAACCTCGTCTATCTAAGCTTTTCTAAGCCGTTGCCCGACGAATCGACTACCACGGTTATTCGCGGCACTTTCGAGAACGATCGACTCAGTAATGTCGAAACCATTTTCCAAGCCGACACGATGGGCCGCAATGGTCACTACGGCGGCCGCATTGCATTCGACAACGATGGCTATCTTTTTATCACAATAGGCGATCGCCAAGCGTCTCCCTCAGGAGAACTTCAGGCACACCCTGCTCAAGATCTTGCCAATCACAACGGCACAGTGATTCGACTACACGACGATGGCCGCGTGCCTAGCGACAACCCTTTCGTTGGCCGCCGTGACGCTTTGCCAGAAATCTACAGCTACGGGCACCGTAACCCCCAAGGCATCGATATCCACCCCGTAACAGGGGATGTGTGGACTGACGAGCATGGCCCCCAAGGTGGCGATGAACTCAATATTGAAGAAGCGGGCAAAAACTACGGCTGGCCGGTGATTGGTTATGGCGTAAACTATGGCCCCGGACTTCCTATTCATAGCTCACAGCAAGGCGAAGGAATGGAACAGCCGCGTCACTTCTGGGTGCCGTCGATTGCCACTGCAGGTCTCATGATCTATAGCGGCGACCTGTTCCCTAACTGGCAAGGTGATATCTTCGTCGGTGGCCTCCGCGGCCAGCAGCTCGCCCGCGTCGACCTTAACAACGAAGGCACTATGGCGATGATGGAGGAAACTCTCCTTAACGGCATCGGGCGTATTCGCGATATTCACCAAGGGCCAGAGGGAGCAATTTACATTGCCACCGAAAACCGCGGTATCCTGCGCCTAACGCCAAGTAACTAAGCGCTGACGTAGTCACGCCAAAGCCCGCTTGCGCGGGCTTTGTGCTTTCTGGGCTCGCATCATCTCTAAAAAGGATACTGCAATGAAGACTATCGGCATGATCGGCGGAATGAGCTGGGAGTCCACCGAAAGCTATTACCGTGCGATTAACGAAGGCATCAAACGCGAACTTGGCGGACTCCACTCAGCAAAAATTTGCCTTGTGAGTGTCGACTTCGACGAAATCGAACAGCTACAGCGAGAAGGCGACTGGGCGCGCTCAGGCGAATTACTCGCAAGCGCCGCCGTCGCTGTTCAGGCCGGCGGCGCCGATTTCCTGCTTATCTGCACCAATACAATGCATAAAGTTGCCGATACTATTCAATCCGCGATCGACATCCCCATCCTTCATATTGCTGACGCAACCGCGCAGGCTCTCATCACCGATAGCCGGCGCTGCGTTGGGCTGCTTGGCACTCGCTTTACAATGGAAGAAGAATTCTACAAGGCACGACTAACCGAAAAGTTTGGCATCGAGGTTGTGATTCCGAGTCCTGCGAGTTGCAACCGCGTAAGCACTATTATCTACGACGAGCTTTGTCTCGGTGTGATATCCGATGAGTCACGAGAATTTTATCTGCAGCAGATAGCCGATCTCTCAAGCCGCGGCGCGCAGGCAGTGATTTTGGGCTGTACTGAGATCGCCCTGCTTGTGCAGCAGAGCCATACCGAGGTCCCACTCTATGACACGACCGCAATACACGCTGAGGCAGCTATTAAGATGGCACTCACTGGTCGATAGCCTATAATGGCGCGTTCCAAGTCACCCCCACTGGTTGCAAACACAGCATTATGGACGGATTAATCCTAGAGACCTTCACGGTAGGGCTCGCGACATTTTTTGCCACCATTGGCCCTCTCGATGTCGCTGCGGTCTTCGCCGCTCTAACTGCCGACGAGGCACCGAAGCACCGCCGCCGCATGGCTGTGCGCGGGGCGCTTATCGCTACAGGCATTTTGATCACGTTTGCACTCATCGGCGAGTCACTTCTGTTTGCACTCGGCATCTCAATAGCCGCTCTGCGCACCGGCGGCGGCATATTGCTGCTGCTAATCGGCATAGACATGGTCTTTGCCCGCTCGTCCGGCAGCACCTCGACAACGGACGAAGAAGAACAGGAGGCGCTGGGTAAGCGCGATATCTCAGTATTCCCCATCGCAACGCCATTAATCGCCGGTCCCGGCGCCATGGGCGCAGTTATCCTACTGATGGCAAATACCGAAGGCGAGTTAATTTTGCAGGCGGCCGTGATTGCCTCGCTGATGGTGATTCTCGTGCTTACCTTCGGCGTGCTGCTCTTAGCGAGCAAAATTCAACGTCTATTCGGTGTTACCGGAATGCATGTCGTTACGCGCATCTTCGGCGTGCTTCTTTCCGCACTCGCCGTGCAGTTTATTTTCGATGGTATCGCTCAAAGCGGACTTATCGGCAACTAGGCT
>LICD01000270.1 GCA_001438145.1 OM182 bacterium BACL3 MAG-120619-bin3
GGGCCGCCTGCGCATTGTCCGCAACGGCACCCTGTTAGCCGCGCCGGTAGAGGGCATCCCGGAGGTTCACGCAGTAGGCCAAGGCGGTCTATTTGACGTGCTTCCCCACCCCGATTTCGAATCGAACAACCTCGTCTATCTAAGCTTTTCTAAGCCGTTGCCCGACGAATCGACTACCACGGTTATTCGCGGCACTTTCGAGAACGATCGACTCAGTAATGTCGAAACCATTTTCCAAGCCGACACGATGGGCCGCAATGGTCACTACGGCGGCCGCATTGCATTCGACAACGATGGCTATCTTTTTATCACAATAGGCGATCGCCAAGCGTCTCCCTCAGGAGACCTTCAGGCACACCCTGCTCAAGATCTTGCCAATCACAACGGCACAGTGATTCGACTACACGACGATGGCCGCGTGCCTAGCGACAACCCTTTCGTTGGTCGCCGTGACGCATTGCCAGAAATCTACAGCTACGGGCACCGTAACCCCCAAGGCATCGATATCCACCCCGTAACAGGGGATGTGTGGACTGACGAGCATGGCCCCCAAGGTGGCGATGAACTCAATATTGAAGAAGCGGGCAAAAACTACGGCTGGCCGGTGATTGGTTATGGCGTAAACTATGGCCCCGGACTTCCTATTCATAGCTCACAGCAAGGCGAAGGAATGGAACAGCCGCGTCACTTCTGGGTGCCGTCGATTGCCACTGCAGGTCTCATGATCTATAGCGGCGACCTGTTCCCTAACTGGCAAGGTGATATCTTCGTCGGTGGCCTCCGCGGCCAGCAGCTCGCCCGCGTCGACCTTAACAACGAAGGCACTATGGCGATGATGGAGGAAACTCTCCTTAACGGCATCGGGCGTATTCGCGATATTCACCAAGGGCCAGAGGGAGCAATTTACATTGCCACCGAAAACCGCGGTATCCTGCGCCTAACGCCAAGTAACTAAGCGCTGACGTAGTCACGCCAAAGCCCGCTTGCGCGGGCTTTGTGCTTTCTGGGCTCGCATCATCTCTAAAAAGGATACTGCAATGAAGACTATCGGCATGATCGGCGGAATGAGCTGGGAGTCCACCGAAAGCTATTACCGTGCGATTAACGAAGGCATCAAACGCGAACTTGGCGGACTCCACTCAGCAAAAATTTGCCTTGTGAGTGTCGACTTCGACGAGATCGAACAGCTGCAGCGAGAAGGTGACTGGGCGCGCTCAGGCGAATTACTCGCAAGCGCCGCCGTCGCTGTTCAGGCCGGCGGCGCCGATTTCCTGCTCATCTGCACCAATACAATGCATAAAGTCGCCGATACCATTCAATCCGCGATCGACATCCCCATCCTTCATATTGCTGACGCAACCGCGCAGGCTCTCGTCACCGACAACCGGCGCTGCGTTGGGCTGCTTGGCACTCGCTTTACAATGGAAGAAGAATTCTACAAGGCGCGACTAACCGAAAAGTTTGGCATCGAGGTTGTGATTCCGAGTCCTGCGAGTTGCAACCGCGTAAGCACTATTATCTACGACGAGCTTTGTCTCGGTGTGATATCCGATGAGTCACGAGAATTTTATCTGCAGCAGATAGCCGATCTCTCAAGCCGCGGCGCGCAGGCAGTGATTTTGGGCTGTACTGAGATCGGCCTGCTTGTGCAGCAGAGCCATACCGAGGTCCCACTCTATGACACGACTGCAATACACGCTGAGGCAGCTATTAAGATGGCACTCACTGATCGATAGCCTATAATGGCGCGTTCCAAGTCACCCCCACTGGTTGCAAACACAGCATTATGGACGGATTAATCCTAGAGACCTTCACGGTAGGGCTCGCGACATTTTTTGCCACCATTGGCCCTCTCGATGTCGCTGCGGTCTTCGCCGCTCTAACTGCCGACGAGGCACCGAAGCACCGCCGCCGCATGGCTGTGCGCGGGGCGCTTATCGCTACAGGCATTTTGATCACGTTTGCACTCATCGGCGAGTCACTTCTGTTTGCACTCGGCATCTCAATAGCCGCTCTGCGCACCGGCGGCGGCATATTGCTGCTGCTAATCGGCATAGACATGGTCTTTGCCCGCTCGTCCGGCAGTACCTCGACAACGGACGAAGAAGAACAGGAGGCGCTGGGTAAGCGCGATATCTCAGTATTCCCCATCGCAACGCCATTAATCGCCGGTCCCGGCGCCATGGGCGCAGTTATCCTACTGATGGCAAATACCGAAGGCGAGTTAATTTTGCAGGCGGCCGTGATTGCCTCGCTGATGGTGATTCTCGTGCTTACCTTCGGCATGCTGCTCTTAGCGAGCAAAATTCAACGTCTATTCGGTGTTACCGGAATGCATGTCGTTACGCGCATCTTCGGCGTGCTTCTTTCCGCACTCGCCGTGCAGTTTATTTTCGATGGTATCGCTCAAAGCGGACTTATCGGCAACTAGGCG
>LICD01000271.1 GCA_001438145.1 OM182 bacterium BACL3 MAG-120619-bin3
TTCTTAGCAGGCGCCTTTTTAGCTGCTGCTTTCTTCTTAGCAGCTGGCTTAGCTTTCGCTACCTTCTTAGGTGCAGCTTTCTTGGCTGCAGCGCGCTTAGTCACTTTCTTTTTTGGCTTCTTCGCTTTCTTAGCTGCTGCCTTCGCTTTCGCTGCCGCTTTCTTAGCCGCCGCTTTAGCTTTTACTGCTGCCTTCTTAGCTGCTGCTTTTTCTTTAGCTGCGGCTTTTTTGGCTTCGGCGCGCGCTTTAGTAGCGGCCTTCTTAGCTGCTTTTGCAGCTTTTGCAGCAGCAACCTTGGCTTGCTTCTTCTTGAAGTTAGCCGCAAACGCCTTAACTGCCTTATCTAATGCAGCCTGAGCTTTCTCTGCGTCGGCAATTTTCTTAGCAGCCGCTTGAGCGACAGCTTCAGCTGCTTTCACACGAGCCTTAGCTGCTCGCACCTTTGCATTAATGGCGGCAGCTTTGGCTGCTGCTTTCTTAGCCGCAGCCTTCGCGGCCGTCGCGGCTTTTTTGCTTACTGCAGTTTTGGCTTTAGCCGCAGCCTTTGTCGCAGCAGCTGCTTTCTTGCTTGATGCAGCGGCAATCTTCGCCGCAGCAGTTGAATCTTTCGTCAATTTCGACAATACGCCTTGCGCTTTTTCTAACGCTGGGCTTGTTGCTGTTACAGCAGGCTTCTTCGCTGCTGGACTACGTTTTGTTTTCGCTTTCGCTTTAACTTTAGCCATGCTCGATTTTCTCCTAGGTTATGAATCTTACCCGCTGCTGTTTCTATGCACTCCAAAGTAAAAGCTAGCTACTTAGGAGTTCATCAAGCTTGTTTTCACAGCCGCAGTTTATCGCTTTAGCCTGTTACATATTCGTTCTTAGTTCTTCCCGAACGCGTTCGGAACATCCAAACTAACACTTTAACGACGTTGCAAACAGTGATCGTATAGAGATGCTGAATAAAAGAAAACCTTTAATCAACCCACATACATTCACCGAGTAACTACGGTGATACGCTATGTTTCGCTTGCGAAGAGAAAAACTTTAAGAAAAGGTGAATAAATTTTGATCTGTCTCCACTAAAAAAGAGTTAAAAATTACAACCTCGTCAATTCTCTAAGACGATTTTTTCTACTCTCTTGCTAGATCAGACGCAATTACACAATGGGTAGTTCAATAATAAAAAAAAGCCCGGCCAAGCCGAGCTTTTTAGTAATGCTTCCTTTTAGCGCTTTTCTCAGCGTTAAAAACCTAATTAACTTGAGAGAAGGCCATCGATCTGACTGCGAATCTCGTCTACCGGTGCTAATCCATTAACCTTCACGACACTTACCGATGCGCCGCTTGACGCCGCTGCCGTGTAAAAACCGACTAGAGGTTCTGTTTGCTCATGGTAAACCTGCAGCCTTTTACGAATGGTTTCTTCTTGGTCATCTTCGCGTTGAACTAACTCTTCACCAGATTCGTCATCTATTCCTGCCTGCACCGGCGGGTTAAATTCAACATGATAAACGCGACCGGATCCCGGATGTACGCGGCGTCCGCTTAGGCGTTTAACGATTTCATTGTCGGCCACATCAATTTCTAATACGCAGTCTATTTCGACGCCAGCTTCGACCATAGCCTCTGCTTGAGGAATAGTCCGCGGAAAACCGTCGAAAAGGAAACCGTTTACGCAATCATCTTGAGTAATACGCTCTTTAACCAAAGCGATAATGATTTCGTCCGTCACTAACCCGCCGGATGCCATAACTTCACCGACTTTTAGGCCCAGTTCAGACTTGGCGGCAACGGCTGCGCGCAACATATCGCCAGTAGATATCTGAGGAATACCAAGCTTTTCAGTAATAAACTGCGCTTGAGTTCCTTTGCCGGCTCCTGGTGCGCCCAATAGTATCAATCTCATCTTTCGCTCCTTCAATTTAAAATTCTTTCTGTCCAGCCGCCAACTATAACCCAGATTGCTTAGCTAAATCCCAAAGCCGATCAAGTTCGGCTAGGCTCTTGTCCTTAAAGTCGGTTCCTTCGTCCTGCAATCGCTTCTCTATAAAGCGAAACCGCGCTTCAAACCTTGCGTTGCAGCCTCTGAGCGCTACCTCGGGCTCCACTTTCGCATGTCGCGCTAGATTCACCGCGGCAAATAAGACATCACCCAGCTCATGCTGGATTTCTTTCTTTATGCCCGTCTGCATCGCTTCCTCGAGCTCTGCAACCTCTTCTTTTAATTTTGCCAGAACCGGCGCAATCGTATCCCAATCGAACCCGACGCTTGCTGTTCTTTTTTGTAACTTCCTCGCTCGCTCCATAGCAGGAAGCGCCCTCGGCACGTCATCAAGCAGACTAATGCCCGCCTCGCCTATTTCTATGCCTGCCTGCCTAGATCGCTCGCGCTTTTCTTCTCGTTCGATTTCCTTAATTGCATCCCAA
>LICD01000272.1 GCA_001438145.1 OM182 bacterium BACL3 MAG-120619-bin3
TGCTAAATCGGAATCGGATCACTTTCTTGGCCCTGTCGAGTGTTTTGCAGTAAATCTTTACGCCAACGCGACATAAACCGCGTTTTGTAGGATTTAATTCTACTCAGATTCTCGAAATTCAGTAGTTTTTAATTTTTAGGAAGCACAACGCGACTAAAAGCCCTAGACTCGGTGCCAGTTAAGGTAGCAATAGTAATAGCTTACGACCAAAGAATAAGGAGTACGAGATGATTAAAATTTCGACAATCGCCAAACTGAGTGCAGCGACACTGCTGTCCACCTGCGTAAGCATGGCGAATGCTGGCGAGCGCGTCAGTGATTTTTCGTTAGTAGATGCAAAAGGCCGATTTTTCCAACTAAGCCGTCATGCCAATCAAAACGCAGTGGTAGTGCTTGCACAGGACGGTAGTCGCGATATTCGCAAGGCTGCCAAAGACATAGCGAGCTTGGCCGCGCAGTTCGAAGGCCAACGCGTCGAATTCGTTATGCTCGACTCGACAGGCAACGCCGATAAAGCGGCGCTGTTACAGGCTGCTGAGAAGGCAGGCATCGAGCTTCGCATTCTAATAGATGACACTCAACTCGTCGCGGAAGAGCTCGGACTTACACGCGCGTTAGAGGTCGCTATTCTGGACCCTAAAGCGAAAGAGCTCGTCTACCGTGGTGCGCTCAACGATCGCTTTGCCGAAGGCAAAAAAGCACGACGCGCAAGTGAGCACTACGTGGCTGATGCGCTAACTGCCCTCATCGCTGATCAAGAGATCGCCGCGCCAGAATTCACCAGTAACGGAGAGGCCATCGACTTCAGCGCAAAATCAGCGCAGATCGCAGCAGTCTCTTACGCCAATGACGTTGCACCAATCTTAGAGCAGCGCTGTGTGACATGTCACCAAGAAGGCGGTATCGCGCCTTTCGCTATGAGCAGCCACCAGATGGTTCAGGGCTGGTCGCCTATGATTCGTGAGACGCTGATCACCAAGCGCATGCCTCCTGGTCAGATCGACGTTGAGTATTCGAACCAGTTCCACGGCGTAAACCACATCACCGTAGAAGAAACTCAGAAACTCGTGCACTGGATCGATAGCGGCGCCAAGAATAACAGCGCAACTGATCCGCTTGCCGAATACGAAATCTCGCCGGTTAAATGGGGCCACGGCGAGCCAGACATGATCGTCAACATCCCGCCGCAAACTATTCCTGCGACGGGCACCGTTGAATACCGCAATCTGGTTCTGCCTCTCGATCTGCCCGAAGACAAGTGGGTTAAAGCGGTTGAATTCGTTGCTGGCGACACCACCGTACTGCATCACATCATTGCCTGGGCGCAAGCGCCTGATACCGGCAGAGGCCGCGGAGGTGCTTTTGGCATCCTTAACCAAGGCATCGGTCTCGGCGCCTATGCACCGGGTAATTCAATCAACACCTACCCTGATGGTGCGGGTTTCCCTCTCCCACAGGGAAGCGGCCTGATCCTGCAGATGCATTACACGTCTTCAGGTAAAGAGACTGTTGATGCGTCAGAAATCGGCATCCATTTTTGGGATGAAGAGCCAGAGCGCACTATTCTGGGCGGTTCGGCTGCCGATCTTGAAATCGCAATAGCGCCTTTCGAAGCCAACCATGAAATGGTCGCCTCTAAGAAATTCCGCAAGGACTCTTACCTGACTATGGTTGGGCCGCACATGCATTATCGCGGCGAAGATGCGAACTTCAAACTCGTCTACCCTGACGGATCAGAAGAAGAGATTCTCAACGTGCCGAATTACCAATTTAACTGGCAGAAGACTTACGACTTTAAAGAGCCTAAGTTCCTCCCTGCTGGCACAGAGATGGTATTCCGCGCCACCTTCGACAATTCAGAGATGAACCCTTTCAACCCAGATCCGTCCGCTGAAATTTCGTGGGGCGAGCAAACCTGGCAAGAAATGATGTTCGGTTTCTTCCGCTATGTCGAAGCTGACGAAGGCGAGTAAACAACGAATAGAAAACGACTACATAGCGAATAGAAGGCGAACGCCCCGCTAAAAAAGTAAAAAGGCTCCATTGTTTACACCGCAATCGAGCCTTTTTTTTGCCTGCCTCTCCCTCAATTAGCCAGCTCCCGCCCCCTTTGCTTTTTGTTCTCCGCCCTACTGATACCCTCTCGATCAAGCCCAGCGGGCTGCTGATTAGTGCCATGACACTAATCGAGTAAGTTGCTAGACTCACTCCACTTATTCGGCACTTACCGCCTCTGACGACGTCATTGGTAGCCCTTTTTCGCGAGACTCAATATGACCATTAGACTTTCGGCGGCACTGCTCGCCGCTTCAGCGCTTGCCTGCGCGAGCGTTAGCTCTGCAGACACTCTTCTCTACAAAAACATTAACGGCTATTCACTCAACGGCGACCGGGAACTGATCCGCTTTTCGGC
>LICD01000273.1 GCA_001438145.1 OM182 bacterium BACL3 MAG-120619-bin3
GGTGATCGATTGCACGTGTGCTTGGGTGACAATGCGCCCGGGGTGTCCAACTACAACCACAGAGGCCTTCGCGGGAACTCGATTCCGCACGTAAGAACTCTGACGAGGCGCGGCTAGATGGACCCTCGCCGTTTTAATTGAGGATATTTGGACAATGCTCTTGGCTAGCTCGTTCTCTGTGGCCGCCCTATAGCGTGCCTCCTCCATAAACTGGCTGCTTGTGAGTGAAGACTGGTCGTCCAGCATATTCATAGACTGGGCAGAGCTTGGGTCGGCAAATCCAGAGCTCGCAAGCATCATTCTTGCTTCATAGTATCGATCAGCCGGAACAAGAATATCGCCCGTACGGCTATCAAGCCTTGCAGGAAATGCCGAACCCGACAATAAGTCGAAAGCTTCGCTTTTTTCAGATTCCGGCATGTTTGGAAATAAGGGTCGGTAGTCGCCAGTATTTATCCAATTATATAGAAGGATTAGGGCAAATAGCGTCACTACCATGATGATTCCTGGCAGTGATCGCTGCAACAGAGGGCCTACTTGATTCCCTAGCTGCTGAGACTGTGACAGCGGATAATTTGCGTTATCCGCTGGGTAGGCTTCGCGTCTGTTTGCTCCTCCAAACCCCTCATTTGCATTTGAAAATGCCGGTCCTGGCAATGCTTCTTGTGCTGTGGCCATATTAATTCTCCGTGCTTAGGTCGATGCCTACACTCTGCCTAAACAGGCATATTCATTACTTGTTCATACGCTTGCAGCACTTTGTTACGCACTTGCAGTGTCGCTTCGAACGCCAAAGAAGATTTTTGCATTTCAAGTACGACTTCGGTTAGAGCGACGTCTTCGCCTGCCTGGTATGCATTACTCAGATTGTACGCACTTGATTGGGCTTCTGTGACGCTGCTCAAAGTGTCTGACAATAGTCGCGACATTTCTGCACCAAAGTTTGTCCTGTTGCCTACGGCGCCTGATTCAGTTGACTCAGATGTGCGTGCGTCGGTAATCTTTGACTGATAATCCCTTATCTGTGAAAGTAACGCGTTGGCTTCGGCCTTGATTTCCATTTTGCAGTATCCTTGTTATTTTGAGTTACACTCTTGCATAGGCTGTAGGTACAGCCATGCCGAGATCCCGCAGTTTGTTGATTTTGTATCGAAGTGTGCGTGGGCTTATACCTAATTTTTCTGCTGCTTTCTCTCGATTCCCGCTGACTGCCATTGCAGCCATAATATTCTGGTACTCGAGTTCATTGCGCAGTGAGCTTATGAGTAAACCATCCCTACGCTCCAAGCGATCTGCATCGTCATAGTCAGCGCGAACGTTGCTAACCGCGTGACGAGCAACTTCGTGACCCGAGTGCTGACCGCTTTGTGCTACTTCGCCTTCCTCTTCATCAAAGAGAATATCCTTCTGCTTGATCTCATTGCCATCGCACATAATTAATGCCCGACAGATGAGATTTTCGAGCTCACGAACATTTCCGGGCCAGGAATAGCTTAACAATACAGATTTAGCGCAGCTTTTTAGTTTTGGGAAGGGCTTACGAGAGTGTTTTTGAATGAGAACATACGCGAGCGCCTCAATGTCTTTTTTACGCTGATTTAGTGGCAGAAGCGTGAGCTTAAATCCGCTTAGTCGATAATATAAATCTTCACGGAACAGCTTTTGTGCCACCGCCTGCTTTAGATTGACGTTGGTTGCCGTTACTATTCTGACGTTCAGGTCGATAGGCGTGCTTCCACCTATACGTACTATTTTCTTTTCTTGGAGCACACGCAATAGCTTTGCCTGAAGTTCTAGCGGCATTTCCCCTATCTCATCCAGAAATAGGGTTCCTCCCTCCGCCTGCTCAAAATAGCCTTTGCTTATCTTATGGGCGCCGGTAAATGCGCCTTTTTCGTGCCCGAACAGCATGTCCTCTGCCAGGGAAGCGGGTATAGCTGCGCAATTTAAGGCAACGAAGGGCTGCGTCTCCCTCGATGACGATTCATGTATCACCTTTGCGATGATCTCTTTGCCGGCGCCCGTAGGGCCATTAACGAGCACCGGCACATCGGTCTTACCCACTTTGCAGGCGAGTTCGAATAGGGCAATGCTGCTGTCATCGACGAAGACAAACGGCTGTTCGTCATCGTATCTTTCGTCGACAGTAAATTCGTTTTCAAGCTGTATCATGTTTCGGCTCCGCTATGTTGCTTAGATATAGCAATTACTGGGCCAAAAAATTAAATCCTAATTAAAACAACATTTTAAGCCTAATTACGATGCGGCTTGTCCTTGATTTACAGAAAAATGTCCGCTTTTTTACAGCAAGCCTGTCCTAAAAATGACAAAAGGTATTGCGCCGTTAGAGTGCGCCGTTCCGAAGGGGGTACTAGAGGGTTGTGAAAGTAATGAG
>LICD01000275.1 GCA_001438145.1 OM182 bacterium BACL3 MAG-120619-bin3
TGAAATCACTATCAGCGACAAGCGCGAAGTTCTTCGCGACCGTCGCGGCGATTTGAACGAGCTCTTCGGCACCTTACAAGGGGTGGCCGGTGACTTCTTAAGCAACTTCGAAAATTCACTGATCAGCGCGCAGTACCCAGGCCGCAGTGAGTATATCGAAGGCTTTATTGAAAAAGCAGGCAGCACTATTGAGCAGCTAGACATTGGTGAAATCGAGCGTTTCTGGTATTTCATGCAGCAAGAAATGACCGAATCGGCACGCGTCGTCACTTATCAAGGTGAAGTTGCATTGCCAACAGGTGAGACAGCCACTCGCTCGATTACGCGCATTGGCTCTTTTAACTCGATCTCCGAAGGCGAATACCTCAGCTACGCGGGCAATATTGGCCACCTCCAAGTGCTTCCAAAGCAGCCGGATGCAGGCACATTAAGCATGGCTAGCGATCTAGAAGGCGCGACTTCGGGTTTCACCAAGGTAGGCATCGATCCTACAGGTGGAGTCGGCGGTCAGGTTATGGCTAACCTCGTTAACTTCCCATCAGTAGAAGAGCAGGTTCGCAACAACTCGGGCACAATCGGTTTCATTATTATTGGTGTAGGTATCATCGGTATCATTCTTGGCTTCTATCGCCTGTTGATGCTCGAATTGACCTCTGCCAAAGTACGCAGCCAGCTCAAGAGCAACACACCAGCGAAGAACAACCCACTGGGCCGAGTACTCATGGTTGCGGATAATAATCCGAACGCTGATACGGAAACGCTAGAGCTGAAGCTAGGCGAAGCTATTCTGCAGGAAACACCTGCGCTTGAAAGCCTGCTCACGCTGATCAAAATGATCGCAACGATCGCGCCACTGGGCGGTCTCCTTGGAACGGTAACCGGTATGATTCAGGTGTTCCAACAGATCACTGTGTACGGTGCAGGCGACCCAACTATTATGGCCGGCGGTATCTCGCAAGCCCTAATGACTACGGTACTCGGTATTGTTGTAGCGATCCCGACAATCTTTATGCACACAGTAGTAAAGAGCCGTGCGGATAACATCATCCACATTCTGGAAGAACAAGCGACCGGTATGATCGCTCAGAAAGCAGAGCAGCAAGCAGCCGCTCGCTAATCCGACGCCAGAAGGGGAAATAGTATGTATTTCGCATTTCTAGACATGATCGACTCAGTGAATGGCTTCATGCTGCGAGGCGGACCGGTGCTATGGATAATAGCCTGGTTGCTCCTGGTGAAGTGGTCACTCGTGTTCGAACGCGTCTGGTATCTCAACACTACTCACAAAGCTAACGTCAAAGCGACGTTAGCTGCGTGGAATGCGCGCAGCGACACCAAGTCTTGGAGCGCGCATCAGATTCGCACGATGATGATTTCTAAGATCTCACTCGACGTGCGCAACACATTGCCTATTATCGAAGTGCTCGTCACGATTTGTCCTTTACTAGGTCTTATCGGAACGGTTACCGGCATGATCGAAGTGTTTTTCGTCATGGCCGTAACGGGTGGCGGCGATGCTAAATCGATGGCTGGTGGTGTCTCTAAGGCAACGATTCCAACTATGGCTGGAATGGTAGGCGCGATCTCGGGTATTTTTGCTGCGAACTATCTCAAAGCAAAAGTCGACCGCGATATCGAACTCTTAGAAGACCACTTACCACTAAGTAACTAGGGGTCGAAAGACTTCGCCGACTTAGTTAAGAGCCTCCCTTCTAGGGACCAGCGTCAGCTACTGCAGGCACTGGAAAGTAGGGTGGCTCTCTTACAACATGCACTCAATACTCTTTGTAGAGTTACACAGGGCTAAAGAATAATGAAACAAGGCTTAAGCAAGCGAAAGGATGACGAAGAAGCGGGCGAGATTGACCTTACCCCAATGCTAGACGTTGTCTTCATCTTGCTCATCTTCTTCATCGTAACCTCGGTTTTCGTTACCGAGGCGGGAATAGATGTGAGCAAGCCAGAGGCCTCGACGGTTGAAGATACATCAGGTGATATGATCCTGATCGCTGTAGGTCCGCAAGGCGATATTTGGATCGATGGAGACCAAATAGACCCTCGATTCATACGTGCTCGCTTCGAATTAAGGCTTGCAGACGCGCCTAATTCGGCAGTGATCATTCAGGGCGACGAGAGCGCAAGCAATGAGCAGATCATGCTTATTTTGAAAGCGGCTCGCGAAGCGAACATCAACGACGTATCAATCTCGGCGGAGGCTTAGACTATGGTTATTGTAAGATGGGCAGCATCCATGGCGATGGCTGTATTGATCACGTTTGGTCTCTTCTTCTTTATGCAAGCGCTCATTGCGACGGGTGAAGGGTTAGACGAGCCATTGAACGTCGTCAAGATCGTCGACTCAAC
>LICD01000276.1 GCA_001438145.1 OM182 bacterium BACL3 MAG-120619-bin3
ACAGGTTTTCTGTCTAGTTGCGCAGGTATCACCTCGCAGATCGGCAGTTCGCCTTTACTGTGCTGCCCAGGTGACTATCAAAACTATTCAGACTATGGACTTCGGACAGAGGGGCTTCCGCTTTTTCTAAGAGATTATGTCGTAGCCGAATTCGAGCGCGCATTCGACGAGAAAGGCTTGTCTAGAAACGACCAAGCTCACGATATAGAGGTAGTGCTCGCGTATAACCACATTAACCTTTATCCCGATCAGCAAGACATAGATCCATTCATCCGCATGGAGTCTCTGAATGTGGAATTGAGCTATATTGCGCAAATTAACATTGAGATAGCCGAAACGGCGACGCGGAAAAAGGTGTGGGCGGGCGCGATAAGCCGCATCCATCAGGTTACACCGGGCGAATACATGCACGAAGAGCGAGCGAGCCCTGAGTTTTATAAAGCCTTTGCCCGCGTGCTCGAGAATTATCCTATAAAGGAATAGACTGCCTCTCTTACGACTAATATGATGCTTGCAGCGACAAAACATTAGTTGAAGGCTCGATAAAAATATTTGCCTAAAGCGACGCATCAAAGAACAAGTAAGGGAGGGGTGAATACAGGGATGAATACAACAAGGTGGATAGGTCGGACGCGCGACTATGCTGCGGCTTTGGTAATGATTGTGGTGTTGGTCTCCTGCGAGGACGTTCAGTTAGCGGCGCTGGGGCAGTTGCAGTCCGAGCGAGTTGAACTTGTAGCCGAGAGTGGAGAGCCGATAATTGCAATTGCGGTAAGCGAGGGCGATCTTCTCGAGGCAGGCGACAGAGTGTTATCGCAAGACTCGGAGCGAGTGGCTCTTCGTAAACAAGCGCTGGGTGCAGATGTTTCTCGCTTAGAGGCTTTGCTAGACGAACAGATTGAGGGTGTTAGAAGTGAGACGATCGATGTCGCACGTGCGCAGCGAAACGCCGCTGAAATAGAAATTGCTCTAGCTGAAAAGACAGTGAGGCGAGCCAAAGAATTGCTGGACAAAGACCTTGTCTCCGAAGAGAGCGTCGATATTGCCTTGCGTAACCTCGCCTCAATTAGGGCTCAGCTGATAGTTTTCGATACACGCATTGTTGAGTTATCGGCGGGCACTCGCGTGCAACAAATAAGGCAAACCCGGGCACAAATCGAAGGCGTACGGGTACAGATCGCACTCGCCGATTTAGAACAGCAGCGGCTAGTTGCGAGGGCGCCTGCTTCCTCTTTGGTCGATTCGCTTCCCTTCGAGGTTGGCGAGCGTCCACGTGTCGGCGACGTCGTTGCTGTCCTTCTAAAGGGAGATCAACCCCTTGCCCGAGTCTTCATTCCCGAGGCTGTAAGATCGCAGCTCGCCATCGGTACTGAGCTTAAAGTTTACGTGGATAGTCTTGCAGAACCAGTGCACGGCACTATTTTAAGGATCGAGTCTGATGCTGCATTTACGCCTTATTTCGCGCTTTCCGAACAAGATAGGGGAAGACTTTCTTACGCTGCCGAAATAGCACTCGATTTTGCAGGCACTCGCCTACCAGAAGGGATCCCCGTGCAAGTCCCGCTTGACCAGTTTGTGGTTTTAGGCGCAGCTGAGTGAGCTCAAATGATAGAGAAAAAATTGCTATCGAGTCCCATGGATTAACGATGCGCTTCGGTGATCTGATCGCCGTTAACAATGTTGATCTAAGTATTGAGCGCGGATCTATCTATGGATTTCTTGGGCCGAACGGCTCAGGAAAGTCTACTACGCTCAGAATGCTCTGTGGTTTGTTAACCCCAAGTTCGGGCGAAGCTCGCGTGCTTGGAATGAATTCGAGGACGGAGTCCGAAGCCTTAAAGCAACGCATTGGCTATATGACGCAGAGGTTTTCGCTCTATGACGATCTAACCGTGCGCGAAAATTTGCAGTTCATAAGCGAGGTCTATGCCTTGCCTAGGCGCGAGCGTGCGCCGAGGATAGATGAGCTTTTACGCGTTTATAGGTTGGCCGAGCGGCAAAAGCAAAGGGCAGGCACGCTGAGCGGGGGGCAGAAGCAACGCCTTGCGCTCGCCTGTGCAGTATTACACCGTCCCGAAATATTGCTTTTGGACGAGCCTACCAGTGCGGTTGACCCGCAGAATCGTCGCGACTTCTGGGAAGGGCTTTTTGAGCTTGCCGATGGCGGCACAACCATACTCGTGTCGACACACTATATGGATGAGGCTACTCGCTGCCACCGACTGGCTATTCTCGATCGAGGTGTTAAAGTCGCCGACGGTTCGCCAAAGGAACTCAGCGATCGAATGGATTCAATCGTTTTGGAAGTAATTGCGGACAACCCTAATGCTGCGCGCAATTGCTTAGTTAGCGAGCCCGCG